>CAZSBO010000011.1:0-26529 GCA_964605265.1 uncultured Prosthecobacter sp. | reverse complement strand
CACAGTTCCTGCGCCGCCGGCGAGATGCCGCCGAAGTACAGCAGCGGCCCGCCATTCTGCTGGTAGGGCTTGGCCGGCTCGGTGTTGGGCAGGCTGATCTGATAAAACTCGCCCTTCCATTCAAACGGGCCGTCGGTGCGCCACAAGCCCTGCAGGATCTGAATGATCTCGCTGGCGCGGGCATAACGCGTTTCGTTGCTCTCCTTCAGCCCGGGCATGTCCGAGGAGATGATGTTGATGCACAGGCGCCCCTTGGCGATGTGATCGACCGTGGCGATGGCGCGCGCCAGCATCGGCGGCCAGACCTCGCCCATGCGCAGGGCCACCAACTGGTTGATCTGCTGCGTCTGCGGCGCCAGCGCGGCGGCAAAGGTCAGGGCATCCTGACCGGCAATCCAGCCGGAGGGCAGCAGGATGTTTTGAAAGCCGTGCGCATCGGCCTTGCGTACGATGTCGCCACAGTGCTCGTAACTCGAGCGCAGGGCGCCATCGGGCACGCCGAGGAATTCATAGTCGTCGGAACAGAGCGCCGAGAACCAGGCGACTTCACATTGACGGTCGGGAGTGCGGATGGGGAGCATGAAAAAAAGGGATCAGGGCTTCAAAGCCGGCGCACGCGCAGGTTGCGGTAACGCACGGTGCCGGCGAACTTCTCGCCGCCGTGCAGCTGCAGGCCGAGGTGGCCGGTGGCGGGATGCACACTCGCCGGCTCGCGATGCTGCAGGATCTGCACGCCATTCACCCAGGTGGTGATCGTCGGCGGATCGCCGGCGATGCGCGCGCGCACCTCGTTCCAGTCGCCGGCGCGCCAGAAATGCCGCCACGCCTCCGGCAACACCGGGCAGGGCTGGGTTTCGTGTTCGTTGAGGGTGATGACCCCCGGGGTGTCGCCGAAGGTGTAATTGCGCATACCGCGACGCTTCCAAATGCCCTCGCCCAGAATGCCGCCGATCGTGCCGCCGGGGTGGTAGTCGATCAGACACTGGTAGGCCCTGCCATCCGGCGTGCAGCGCAGAAAAAGCCCGCTGTCCGGCCCAAAATCGTTGCGCGTTTCCAGCACGACCTCGACATCGCCAAACACCGCCTCGGTCAGCAGCAGGCCGCCGTTGCCCGGGCTGTCCTGATCGCCGGCAATGACACCGTCCTCGACCCGCCAGCGCCCGGCCGTGCGGTTGCCGCTGGCCCGGCTGTGCGGACTCAAGGCCGAGGGTTTCCAACCGGCCAGACTGCGCCCGTCAAAGAGCGATTGCCAGTCGCCCTCAGCCGCACGCAGCGGGGTGACGAAAAGACCGCAGGCGGCTTGCAGGACTCGGCGACGGAAACAACCAGACATGATTTTATTTATTTCAAAAGCAAATTAAGTAATTGCCAGGCAGGTGCTGGCAAGCTTAAAATCCCTCGTCGCCGCGCTTTTTTATGCCCGCCTCTGCTCCCACCCCGCGCGTCGCCATCCTGGGCGGCGGCTTCAGCGGCGTTCTGACCGCCGTCAACCTCGTCCGTCTCGGTGCCGATCCGGCCAGCTTGACCCTGATCAATGCCGGCCGCCCCGCCGCCCGCGGAGTCGCCTACGGCACCCGCCGGCCCGAGCACCTGCTCAATGTCGCCGCCCGCAACATGTCGGCCTTCCCCGACCGGCCCGACGACCTGCTCGGCTGGCTGCGCACCCGCGCCGAGTTCGACCTCGTGCCCGACCACGAACTGCGCGAGCGCTTCATCCCGCGCCTGGTTTATGGCGACTACCTGCGCGCGCTGCGCCACCATCATCTCGCCGGCGCGCCGCACTTGGAGGCGGAGGCCGTCGATGTCGAGGCCGACGGCACCGTGCATCTCGCCGACGGCCGTCGCCTGCAGGCCGAACGAATTGTGCTCGCCACCGGCAACGAGGCGCCCGCGGAGCTGCCCGGCGCCACCGGTCTGGCGGATCACCCGGCCTGGGTCGGCAATCCGTGGCTGGCCTGGCATGAAAAACTGCCACCGGACACCGGCACGATCGTCCTGCTCGGCACCGGCCTGACCACGGTCGATGCGGTCATCACCCTGCGTGCGCTCGGCTGGCTCGGTCGCATCCACGCGGTCTCCCGCCACGGCTGGCTGCCGCAGGCACACTTCCGCGGCATTGAGTACGACGCCTTCCCGCCGCCCGACACCGATCTCGCCGCGCTCGGGCTCGACCGTCTGGTGGCTCTGATGGAGTCGCACTGCGCGCACCTGCGCGAACTCGGTGCCAACCCGGCCATCATCGTCGACAAGCTGCGCCCGCACACCCAGCGCCTCTGGCAGGCCTTCAGCGCCGATGAGAAGCGCCGCTTTGCCCGCGATCATGCCGCGCGCTGGAACATCCTGCGCCATCGCATCGCTCCGGAAATCCATGCCCAGCTCGCCAGCGCCCAGCTCACCGGTCAGTTGCAGGTGCACGCGGCGCTGATCGAGCAGGTCGCCGCCGCTGGCAACCGCGTCCGCGTCGATCTGGCCGGCGGCCGCAGCCTGGAGGGCGATCTCGTCATCAACGCCACCGGTCCGCAAACCCGCTTCAGCGCCACCCGCTCGCCCCTGCTGCAAAACCTGCTGCGCCGCGGCCTGATCGCCCCGGATGAACTCGACATGGGCCTGCGCATCGACGCGGATCACGTCGCCCTCAACACCGAGGGCCGGCGCTCGCCGCACCTGCTAGCGCTCGGCCCCCTGCTGCGCGGCACCTACTGGGAAACCATCGCCGTGCCCGAACTGCGCGGCCAGGCCCTGCGCGTGGCCCAAACCCTGCTCGGGCAGGCGCCCGCCACATCACCGGCGCCGGTGATGATGGAGTACATGATCTGACACCGGCTCACTTGCGCTGCCAGCGGTCTTCCGACTCCATCAAGGTCCGCGGCGCCTCGCCCTCAAGCCAGGCGCGTGCGGCCGCATCCCCCTTGAGCCAGGCATCCCAAAACGCCGTGCTGAGCGCCAGAATCACCCGGTGATGGTTCGGATTCCGCGGCGTCTCAGCGCCGAAATCCGGTCGGTCGGTGAAGGCGAAATGGCTCGCCTCATGCAGCACCAGTTCGTACTTGCCGCCGGGCGGCAGGGCCGGATACACGGCCAGCCGCGAGGCCACATCGGTCGCGCCAATCGTGCCCCCGCCGATGCGGGCGACGTCGTTCGTGCCGGTCATCAGCAGCCAGGGCAGGCGCACCTGGCCAAAGGCCTGCTCCGGAGCCGCACGCGCCGGCGTGCTTGGACTGAAGATGACCGCGGCCTTGAGCCGGGGATCCGTGAAGCGCGCGCCGCCCACAGGCAGGGCCTGACCGCAAACCGCCTGCGTGGTCACCGCGCCGAAGGAGTGCCCGCTCATGCCGACGTGCTGCATGTCGAGTCGGCCGGCCAGCGGATGCTCCGGCGTGCGCTGCCAGACTTCGAGCTGGTTCAGCACCGCCGGCACATCCTGCACCCGCGCCAGGAAGTTGGCCGGGGTGGCCGCCGCCTGCATGGCCAGGGCGAGCAGTGCCGGCGGCAGGTCCTTCCAAATCGATTCATCACTGCCGGGATGCTGCAGAAACACGGCGACGTAACCGCGCGCAGCCCAATGCCGGCCGAGGAAGGCGCTGCCCTCGCGACTGCCGCCCAGGCCATGGCTGAACAGCACGACGGCAGCCGGCTTCGCCGCGGAAGGCAGATACACGCGCAGGGGGATCTCGCGATTCCGCGCCGCATCGCGACAAGACAAGTCCACGGGCACAGGCAGCGAGCCCGCCGGCACGGCCAGCGGATCGTAGGCGACCGCCGTCGACACGGTCATCAGCAGGGTCAGGAGAACGTTCATGAGGGTCCCTTCTACAACCGCCGAAAAGGCTCCGGGATGCAGGCGGTTCAGACTTTTGCCTGCGCCGCGCGACCAAAGGTCAACGCCACCAGACTGAGGGTCGCCACCGAACTCAGCGGCATCAGGACCGCCGCCGCCAGCGGACTGAGATGCCCCATCAGGCCGGCGATGACGGTCGCGATGTTGTAGCAGACGGAGAAAGCAAACACCCGCCGCGTCGCCCGCTGGTGCACCGCCGCGAGGTCAAGCAGGCCGCTGACAAAACGCAGGCTGTGGCCGAGGAAAAAGAAGTCGGCCTTCTGCTCCAAGAAGCTGCGCCCGCCCACCGGACTGCCGGCACAGAGGGCCGCGTCAAAGGCCAGGCTGTCATTGGCACCGTCGCCAATGTACAGGGTGTCGTCGCGGTTGTGCTGGGCCACCCAGGCCGCTTTTTCCTCGGGCGTCAGCCGCGCCTGCCAGTCGCTCTCCCCCAGCCCCAACTGGGCGGCGATGTCGGCCACCTTCGCCTCACGATCGCCACTGAGGATGTGCACCTGCAGACCGCGCCGGCGCAGGCCGTGCACCTCCTCGACCGACTCCCCGCGCAGCTCATCGCGGAAACGGAAATCGGCGAGCGCCTCGCCCTCGCAGGCAAAACGCGCGTCGGCCACCGGCGAGCGCCCCAGGGTCCAACGCCGCCCCGCGGCATCGATGCAGACCAGGCCCTGCCCGACCGCCTCCTCGACCGCGCCTGTGGAACCCGCGTCATCGGCCGGGCCGAGCGCATCGAACAAGCTGCGGCTGACCGGATGCAGGTTGCCGGTGACCAGGGCGCGCAGGGCGGCACGCGCATCGGCATCGAGCGCCGTCAGGGCCTCGGGATTCTCCAGCACCGGATTCTCCAGCGTCAGGGTGCCGGTCTTGTCGAAGACCACGCGACGCACGCGACGCAGCCGCTTCCACAGCGCCAGCGTGCGCACGAAGACACCGCGGCGCTCGGCGCGCGCGGCCGCCAATTCCTCGGCCAGCGGCACCGCCACGCCGAGCGCGCAGGGACAGGAGACGACATAGATCGAAATCATCACCTGCAGGGCCTGCGCCACGCCTGCTCCACGCCACCACCAGCCAACCGCGCCGGCCAGGCCAACCACGATGACAATGCCGAGGTACCAGCGCAGCAGTCGCTCCAGACCGCGATCGCGGAACTCGCCCGGTTTGCGCGCCTCCAGCAGTCGCCGCAGGGTGCTCTCCGACCAGGCCTCCAGCGCCTCCGCCTCCAGCGGCACTAGACCGATGTTGAGCGCGCCCGAGGGCAGCAACTGGCCCGGTTCACGCCGCTGTGCCTCGCTCTCGCCGTTGATCCATTCCAGGCTCACCGAGCCGGCCGCGTGCAGCAGCTTCGACGCCACCGGCACCGACTGCCCCGGCTTGACCGCGTAGCGCACCCCCGCGTGCAGGGCCGCCAGCGGCCGCGCCTTGCCGTCCTCCAGAAAGGTCACCCGCTCCGGGATCGAGGTGTCGCGCATCAGCTTGCGCCGGTTGCGTTCGACCGCCGCCTGCTGGGCCCAGCGACCCGCCAGCATGAGGAAGATGAAGATGGCGACAAAATCAAAGTACTTCAGGCCCTCGACCCCGGCCAGCCAGCCGCCGAGCGAGCCCGCGTAGGCGGCGAGAATGCCGAGCGCGATTGGGGTGTCGATGTGCAGCGTGCCGGCCTGCAGGCTGCGCCAGGCGCGTTCGATGAAGTAGGAACCGCCGACCAGCATCGCCAGCGTCGCCGAGGCCGCGGTGATCAAATCAAACCAGGAAGCGAAAGCGAATTCGGCCGGCATGCCGAAATAGGCCGGCAGCGAGAAGGCCATGGCATTCATCGCAAAGGCCCCGCACACCCCCATGCGCCGCTCCAGACCCGAGGCCTGCTTGCGAGCGCCGGCCTCGTCCTCCTCGCGCGGCGGCCCCACCAGGTAGCCAAAGCGCTGCAGCTCGCGGGCGAATCCGGCGGCGTCGAACACACCCGCCTCAACGATGAGTACCAGCGTGCCGTGAACGACGTCGATGTGGACGCGCAGCCCGCCCGGCTGGCGGGCAAAAAGTTTTTCGATCAGCCAGACGCAGCCAACGCAGGACACCCCCTGCAGGGCCAGCCGCAGCTCGGCCGGCCGGCCCTCGCCCGCGCGCCCGGCCTCAAGGGCGGCAAGCTGCTCCAGCCATTCGTAGTCGCGCTCGCGCAGCGCCTGCGGCGACACCGGCGGCAACGACTTGCCACCCTTCAGGTCGTAAAAGTGGTCGAGCCCCTGCGCGTGCAGCAGTTCCGCCACGTAAGCGCAGCCCGCGCAGCAAAAGCCGTCCGCCCGCCCCGGCGGGACGGGCGCACCACAATGCTTGCAGGAGGAGAGGTCGGCCATGCGCGCGCCAGTCTGCACCCATCCCCGCCTGCCCGCATCCCCGACCTTGGCAAGAAACAGCCGCGGGTTGCGGCGGGGAGCATGGAGCGTGGGGCGAAGAGCTCAGCGTACTCCCGGGCTTCAGCCCGCCGCGAGGTGGCCGGCCGGTCGCGGGCAGAGGAACAGACCGTTTGGAAAACGCGATCGTGAAGCCGCTGAGGGTAGGAAGATGGAGGGTAGAAACATTTCAAACAGATGGGTCGCACCCAAGAGTCGCAAGCTGTTGGCGCCTGATCCGCCCAAAGCTTGGCTTCGGCTGCGGCCAAGCCAGCCCAGCCCTCACCGATCTAAAAAAATCTTTCTACCCTCCGTCTTCCTACCCACCTCCGCAGGGCGACAGGGAGCGTGGAGCCAAGAGCACAGAGACCAAACCAAAACTCAGGCCAGCGGCTTCTTTCGGCGGGCGGGCTTTTTCACGGCAGCGAAAGCCATGAGGCTTTCGATCTGGTCGCGGTCGGCCTCCAGGAAGGCACGAAGCTTCTCGGCGGAGGGGAGGGCGACGAGGTAGCGGGAGATGAAGAGCTGCTGGTCCATGCCGGCGGTGGCGAACTCAACAGCGCTTTGATCGCGATCACTGCACAGGATGATGCCGACAGGCGGCGCATCGCCCTCCTCCATGCCGTGGGCTTTCCACCAGTTGAGGTAGAAGTTCATCTGGCCGGCGTCGCCGTGTTTGAAGGGGCGGATTTTCAGATCAATGAGCACATGGCAGCGCAGGCGGCGATGGTAGAAGACCAAGTCAATGTAGTCGTGCTGCCTGCCTACGGTGATGCGCTTCTGCCGGGCCTCGAAACAGAAGCCGACACCGAGTTCCAGCAGGAAGGACTGAAGGTGGCTGAGGAGCGCGGACTCGAGGTCAGACTCCAGGTATTCTGGGCGCTCGGCGAGGCCGGTAAACTCCAGGACATAGGGGTCACGAATCAGGTCGGCGAAGGTTTCCTGCGGCTCCTGTTTGCGGGCGCGTTCGATGACCGCCTTCTTGTGGGTGGAGAGACTGGTGCGCTCGTAAAGCAAGCTGCCAATCTGTCGCTGGAGCTGGCGCTTGGACCAATGGCCTTTGATCAGTTCATTCTCATAAAAGGCACGCTGCCAAGGGTCATCGAGGCGGATCAACTCAAGGAAGTGAGCCCAAGAGATGCGGGCGAGCAGCTCGGGTTTCAGCGGCGTTGGCGATCCGGGATGCACCGTTCCCCGGATTGGGAGGCGTTTGGCGGCCCTCTTTCTGGAAGCGGCTGGCAAGGCCAGTTGGGTCAGCAGCGGGAGGCCAATCTCATCGCCGGCCAATTCGGTCACCAGTGGTGACCGAATGATCCCGCCAAGCTCCGGATAAAGCGCATAAAAGTGTCTCATCCGTCCCAGCATTTCACGACTGCACCCCTTGATTCCCTTGGCGGAGAGATCCTCAGCCAACGAAGGGAGCAGTCTCTCGCCGTACTTGGCACGGTCGGAGCCATTCTGTTCGTATTCGAGAACGTAGGCTCCGATGAGCCAGTTCCGCAGCACCAGTGCCTGATTCGCCACCGTGGCTACGCGGCCCTGAAGCCGGCTGGTGGCCGACTGGATGGCTTTGACGAGGGCGGCGTAGTTCATGAGGATCAAGCAGCAAGCTGACGGGTGAGGTCGAGCATGTCACGCAGCACCTTGGGCGGGAAGAGCTTTTCGGGATCGCCGATGGCGGTGAAGAATGCACGGGCCTTGTGTGATGGATAGATCCGGCGATGCCAGAACCAGATCTCATTGCGGCTGCCAATGCTCCAGCCAGCCTGAGCCAGTTGGACATCGATTTGGCCCTTTCGGGTCTGCCGTTCGTTTCTCATGTCGACGAGGAGGTTTCCACAGGCCGCCCCATGAAAGCACCCACCGTGATTATCCTTAGGTGCCGACGCGAATCAAGAACCTTCCAACGCTAACGGCTGCAGCAAGCAAGGCCCTCCGCTCTCCGCTCTCCGCTCCGTGCTCCCCCTGACAGACCGGCGCTTGGCCAACGTTGTCGTGGCGATGAAAACGCTGCTGCTGGTCCTGTCGCTGTTCGCCCTGCTGTCGCCCTGCGCCCCTGCGGCGGAGCCGCGGCCGAACTTTCTCTTTCTCATCTTCGATGACATGAACTGGGACAGTGTCGGCGCCTACGGCAATCCCTGGATCAAGACGCCGAACCTGGACCGCCTGGCGAAGGAGGGCGTGCTGTTCCGCCACGCCTTCACTTCGAACCCCAAGTGCAGTCCCTGCCGCGCCAGCATCCTGACCGGGCGCAACACCTGGCAACTGGAGGAGTTGTCGGTCCACAACAGCATCTTCCCGCGCAAGTTCGAGGTCTATCCCGACCTGCTGGAGGCGGCGGGGTACGCGGTCGGTCTCACCGGCAAGGGCTGGGGGCCGGGCGACTTCAAAAACCACGGTCGCACCCGCAACCCGGCGGGACCGTCGTTCGACGAGCACAAGACCGAGCCGCCGGCGAGCGCCATCGGCAAGCTCGACTACGCGCGCAACTTCGAGGCCTTCCTGGCGCAGCGACCCAAGGACGCGCCGTTCAGCTTCTGGATGGGTTTCCAGGAGCCGCACCGCGCCTATGAACTGCACTCCGGCGTGCGCCTCGGCAAAAAGCTCGAGGACGTGGTCGTGCCGCCCTACTTCCCCGATGTGCGCGCCGTGCGCAGCGACCTGGCCGATTACGCGGTCGAGGTCGAATGGGCCGACGCCCACATCGGCCGGGCCCTGGCCGCGCTGGAGGCGGCGGGCGAACTCGACAACACCCTCATCATCGCCACCTCCGATCACGGCATACCCTTCCCCTACGTGAAGGGCCAGATCCATGAGGACGGCTTCCGCCTGCCGCTCATCGCCCGCTGGGGCAGGGTCGTCAAGCCGGGCCGGGTCGTCGACGACTTCATCAACGTCCGCGACTTGGCGCCGACCTATCTGGAGTTGGCCGGCCTGCCGGCGCATCCGCAGATGACCGGCCGCAGCCTGGCCAAGCTGCTGCGCTCGGAGAAATCGGGCATGATCGAGGGCCGCGACGTCATGCTCGCCGGCAAGGAGCGGCATGACCTGGGCCGGCCCGACAACCTCGGGTATCCGGTGCGGGCGATCCGCACGCCGGAGTTTTTGTATGTGCGCAACTACCACCCCGAACGCTGGCCGGCCTGCAACCCGGAGACCAACTTCGGCAACTGCGACGACAGCCCAACCAAGGAGGTCATCAAGCTGCTCGGCGGCCACTTCTTCGACCTCAGCTTCAACTTCCGGCCGGCCGACGAACTGTACCGGCTCAGCGACGACCCGCACGGCGTGCGCAACCTCGCCAACGACCCGGCCTTTGCCGGCATCATGACCGAGCTGCGCGAGCGCATGATCGGGCTGCTCAAGGCCGACGGCGACCCGCGCGCGCTCGGCAACGGCGCCATCTTCGACACCTATGAATACACCGGCACCAATCCCTCAAAGAACTGGAATCTCTGGCTGAAGGCGCAGGACGAACGGCTCAGCGCCGAAGCGGAGGAGCGGGCCAAGGCGCAGAAGAAGGCGCCCCGTCCGCGCCCCCAGCCCGCGCCTTGACTCGCGCGGCGGCCTGATTCAAGAGAGAACATGCAACTCATCTCCGGAACCGCCGTCGCCGAAAAAGTCCTCGAGGAATGCCGCCGTGACATCGCCGAACTGACGGCCGCCGGCCGTCGCCCGGGCCTGGCGGTCGTGCTGGTCGGCGACGACCCCGCCTCGCGCGCCTACGTGCGCTCCAAGGACAAGAAGTGCCGCGAGCTCGGCCTGCACTCGGTGAAACTGGAGCTGGCGGCGACGACGAGCCAGGACGAGTTGCTCGCCCACGTGCGCGCCCTCAACGACGATCCGGCCATCCACGGCATCCTCGTCCAAAGCCCGCCGCCGGCGCACATCGACGAGGCCGCCATCGTGCGCGCCATCGATCCGGCCAAGGACGTCGACGGTTTCCACCCGGTCAACGTCGCCAAGCTGGCGCTCGAAGACCCGAGCGGCTTTGTGCCCTGCACCCCGCTCGGTTGCCAGCGACTGCTGATCGACGCCGGCATCGAAACGAAGGGAGCGGAAGTAGTCGTGCTCGGCCGCAGCATGATCGTTGGCAAGCCGATGGCCTTGCTGCTCATGGCCAAGGGCCCGGGCGGCGATGCGACGGTGACCGTCGCCCACTCACGCACCCGCGACCTCGCCGCCATCACCCGTCGCGCCGACATCCTCATCGCCGCCATCGGCCGACCCGAGTTCGTGCGCGCCGAGCATGTCAAGGAAGGCGCGGTGGTCATCGATGTCGGCATCAACCGCGTCGAGGCGCCGGGCACGGACAAGGGCTACAAGCTGGTGGGCGACGTCGCCTTCGACGAGGTCGCGCCGAAATGCCGCGCCATCACGCCCGTGCCGGGCGGGGTCGGTCCGATGACGATCGCCATGCTCATGGCCAACACCGTCAAGGCCTGCAAGCAGGCGGCGCACTGAGGCGTGCTTGACGCCGGCAGAGGCGGCGCGTAAGCAGCGGCAGCCCATGGATGCCCTCACCCTCGTTCTCTTCCTTCTCGGCCTCGTCCTGCTCGTCGTCGGCGCGGAAATCCTCGTGCGCGGCGCGGCACGGCTGGCCGCCGCCTTCGGCATCCCGCCGCTGGTCATCGGCCTGACCGTGGTGGCCTTCGGCACCAGCTCGCCGGAACTGGCGGTGAGCGTGCAGTCGGCCTGGAACGGCCAGCCGGACCTGGCGGTCGGCAACGTGCTCGGCAGCAACATTTTCAATGTCCTGCTCATCCTTGGCCTGTCGGCCGTGATCACGCCCCTGGTCGTGTCGCGTCAACTGGTGCGCCTCGATGTGCCCATCATGATCCTCATCTCGGCCGCCCTCGTGCCGCTCGCCGGCGACGGCATCATCAGCCGCCTCGACGGCACCCTGCTGGCACTCGGGCTCGCGGGTTACATCTTTTTCCAAATCCACACGGCACGACGCGAACCTGCGGCCGGCCAGGACGGCGAGTTCTCCGAGGAATACGGCTCCCCGGCCCGCGGCGCCAAGGCCGTTGCCCTCAACCTCGGTCTGGTCGTCGGCGGCCTGGTCCTGCTCGTGCTCGGCTCGCGCTGGCTGGTCGATGGCGCGGTGATGATGGCGCGCGCCATGGGCGTCAATGAACTCGTCATCGGCCTCACCATCGTCGCCGCCGGCACCTCCCTGCCCGAGGTGGCGACCTCGGTCATCGCCGCGCTCAAGGGCGAGCGCGACATCGCCGTCGGCAACGTCGTCGGCAGCAACATCTTCAACATCCTCTGCGTGCTCGGCCTCAGCGCCGCGGTGTCGCCCGCCGGCCTGCCGGTGTCGGAGGGCGCGCGCGACTTCGACCTCTGGGTGGTGCTGGCGGTGGCGGTCGCCTGCCTGCCGGTCTTCTTCACCGCCGGCGGCACGATCCGCCGCTGGGAGGGCCTGGTCTTCCTCGCCTACTACGGCGCCTACACGCTCTACCTGTTCTTCGACGCCACCCATCACGCGGCGCTGCCGACCTACACACGCATGATGCTGGTCTTTGTCCTGCCGCTCACCGCCCTGACCCTGATCGTCACCCTGGTGCAGGAATGGCGCGCGCGCAGCGCCGGCCGGCGCTGAAGCGGCATGTCCCCTCTTCCCTTTTGACAGGGAGGCACCACTCGCGGCGTTGATGCTGGCGCATGATTCGCCTTGTCCTTCCGCTCACCGCCGCCTCCCTGCTCTCCGCCGCCGACTGGACTGAATGGCGTGGCCCCGGCGGCCAAGGCCGGGCCGAAGCCGCCGGCGACCTGCCGCTCACCTTCAGCGAAACCGCCGGCATCGCCTGGAAAACGCCGCTGCCGGGGCGCGGCCACTCAACCCCGGTCGTTCAAGGCGACCGTCTCTGGCTGACCACGGCCATCGAAAAACCCGCTGACCCTGCTGAGGCCGAGCGTCGGCTGAAGGCCAACACCGGCGATCAACCGGTCACCGTGCTCGCCTCGGTCAGCCTGCGCGCCCTCTGCGTCGACCGCAGCACCGGCAAACTGCTGCACGACCTCGAGCTGCTCAACGTCGCCGACCCCCAGTGGTCGCACCAGCTCAACAGCTATGCCTCGCCCAGCCCGGCCATCGAAAACGGCCGGCTGTACACCCACTTCGGCAGCCTCGGCACCGCCTGCCTCGACACGCAAACCCTGCAGGTGCTGTGGACGAACCGCGAGCTGCAGGTCATGCATGAGAACGGTCCAGGCTCCTCGCCGGTGCTCTGGCAGGACCGGCTCATCGTGCATTTTGATGGCAGCGACGCCCAGTTCATCGCCGCCTTCGACAAGGCCACCGGCAAGCTCGCCTGGAAAACCGCGCGCAGCGGCGAGATGGATCCGCGACCCCAGCAGCGCAAGGCCTACGGCACGCCGCTCATCGTCGAGATGAATGGCGCGCCGGTGGTGGTCAGCCCGGCAGCCAACTGGGTCTACGGCTACGAGCCAGCCACTGGTCGCGAGCTGTGGAAGATCGCCTACGACGGCCTCGGCTTCTCCATGCCCGTGCGGCCCGTGGCCGACGCCGAACGCTTCTACGTCGGCACCAGCTACGGCAAGTCGCAGGTGATCGCCGTGACCTACGCGGGCGTGAAAACGCCGGAAGTCGCCTGGCGCAACCCGAAGAACGCGCCGAAGATGGCCTCGCCGGTGCTCGCCAACGGCCTGCTGTTTTACGTCGATGACGGCGGCATCCTCAGTTGCGTCGAACCCACCACCGGCGAGGTGCATTACCGCGAGCGCCTGGGCGGCAAGTTCAGCGCCTCGCCCATCGCCGCCAACGGCAAACTCTACTTCTGCAGCCGTGAGGGCGTCGTTTCGGTGGTGCCGGCGGAAAAAACCTTTCGCATCGACGCGCAGAACACGCTCGACGGCACGCTCATGGCCAGCCCGGTCGCCCTCGATGGCGCGCTCTACCTGCGCACCGAGGCGGCACTGTACCGGATCGGCAGCAGCCGCTGAATCACAGCGCCTGCTTCAAGCCGCTCTCAATCGAAGAAATAGGTCGAGCCACGCGGGGCCGGCGTCAACCGCGACGGCCGCTGCATCGGGGGCCAGGGCGGCCGCGTCGGTGAAGGCGGCAGCAGGGTATCCAGAACGCGCCCGGGCAGCGATCGCTGCGGCGGAGGCGGCGGCGCCTGCACCGCCCAGGAGGTCGGCCGCGGCGGGGTGCTGCCGACAATCTTCACCGGCGTGCCCAGCGGCGTCTCGCGGAAGAAGACGTGCGCCATGTGCGGTGGCAGGCGGATGCAGCCGTGCGAGGCGGGGAAACCCGGCAGGTAGCCTTCGTGCATGCCGACCGCACCGGTGACGCGCATGAAGTAGCGCATGTCGGCGCCATCGAAGCGCGCGCCCGGCGGCTTGGGATCCTTGCGCACATCGACCTCCTTCTGCAGGATGTTGCCCTGGGCATCAACGTAGTTGCCGTAGAGCGACGACTTGTGATCGCGGTTCTTTTGCGTGATTTTGAAACTGCCCGTCGGTGTGGAGTAACCCTCGCGACCCGAGGAGATCGTCGACACCCCCGCGAGCTGCCCTCCCTTGTAGTAGTAGATCCGCTGCTCGCTCAGGTTGATCGTCATCGACGGGCTGCCGGAGAGGTGATCGCCCTTCCACCAGGAATCATCACGGACCCAGGGTCGGGCAGGCGCGGCGGCGAATTCGCCGGGGGCGATGGGCACCCGCTCGACATACCAACCGCCGCCGGGCGCCTGACGGCGCACCTCACGATATTGCGGACCGACCATGCAGGAAACCTGCACGAGGAGGGAAAACACCAGCAGGCAGGCACGGAAGAGCTTCATGACGGTGAATGGGTTACGGACATCGACACCTCTCGGAAACCGTGGTCGGCGTGCAAACCGACCGGACCGATTCCGCGGACGACGCTCAGTCTTCCCCATCCGCGGCATTTTTGCCACCGACAATAATGCCGCGCTTCGTCGTCGCGACAAAGTCGGCAAACGCGGCCGCCTCAGGGGTCAGCTCGCCGGCGCGCAGTTCCTCGACCGCCTGGGCGTTGTTGAGACCGCTGCGGTAGACCTTGCGGAAGGCCAGACGCAGGGCGCGGATTTGGTCGCGACTGAAACCGGCGCGCTGCAGGCCGACGAGATTGAGGCCTCGGGCGCGCGCCGGATTGCCATCGGCCGTGCAGAAGGGCGGCACGTCCTGAACGATTTTCGAGCAACCGCCGATGATGGCGCGCGTGCCGATGCGGCAGAACTGATGGACGGCACTCAGGCCGCCGAGAATGACGTGATCCTCCACGGTCACGTGGCCGGCGAGGGTGCCGTTGTTGGAAAAGATGACGTGATTGCCGACGATGCAGTCGTGGGCGATGTGGACGTAGGAGAGGAAGTGGTTGTGGCTGCCGATGATCGTCCTGTCGCCCGGGCTGGTGGCACGATGGACGGTGCAGAACTCCCGAAAGGTGTTGCCGTCGCCCACCTCGAGCCAGGTCGGCTCGCCCCGATACTTGAGGTCCTGGGTCTGCTGACCGATCGAGGTGTAGGCGTAGAACTGGTTGTCGCGACCGATCTTGGAGGGGCCCAGGATCGTCACGTGATGCTGAAGGTGACAACCGTCGCCGAGCTCGACCTGCGGCCCGACGATGCAGTAGGGTCCCACCGTGACGCCGTCGCCAAGACGGGCCGAGGGATCGATGAGGGCGGTGGGATGGATCGAATTCACGGGTGGGAGGGGCTTCAGCGGTCGACGACGCTGAACATGAGGTCGGCCTCGGAAACCACCTGGCCGTTGACGATGCAGCGGCCGGCGGCCTGGGCGATGCTGCGCTTCACCTTGAGCATCTCGGTTTCGATGATGAGGGTGTCGCCGGGCAGGACCGGTTTGCGCCACTTGACGTT
The DNA here is from genome assembly GCA_964605265.1 of uncultured Prosthecobacter sp. Taxonomy (GTDB): domain Bacteria; phylum Verrucomicrobiota; class Verrucomicrobiia; order Verrucomicrobiales; family Verrucomicrobiaceae; genus Prosthecobacter. The sequence goes on along the minus strand of CAZSBO010000011.1, from coordinate 11,434 downwards.
GTTGGCGCTCATGAAGTAGCCGATCTTGCCTTGGTTGCCGGGCATGCGCAGCAGGACAATGCTGGCGACCTGGGCCATGGCCTCAAGCTGGAGCACGCCGGGCATGATCGGGTGACCGGGGAAGTGGCCCTGGAAGAAGGGCTCGTTGATGGTGACGTTCTTGACGCCGGTGCACTTGTTCTCGCCCTCGAAACCGACGATGCGGTCGACCAGCAGGAAGGGGTAGCGGTGCGGCAGGATGCGCATCACCTCGTTGATGTCGAGCACCGCCTCGCCGCTGGGGATGTTGATCGTTGGCGGCACCATGGCGCGCATGGCGTTGTACTGGGCGACCACCGCGCGGGCCATCTCGGTGTTCGGACCGTGGCCCGGGCGCACGGCGATGACGTGGCCGCGGATGCGCTTGCCGGAAAGCATGAGGTCGCCGACGATGTCGAGGATCTTGTGGCGGACGAACTCGTCCTTGAAACGCAGCGGCTGCTTCGACAGCAGGGTTTCGCCGCGGACGACCACGGCGGCTTCGAGCGTGCCACCCTTGATGAGTCCCTTCTCCATGAGCGGAGCGATGTCCTCGTAATAGACGAAGGTGCGCGCCGGGGCGATCTCCTTCTCATAGGTCTCCGGGTTGATCTCCAGCGACAGGTACTGAGTGAACCGGCCACCGGGGCCGACGTTGGTGCAGCTGACGCGGAATTTTTTGTCGGGCACGATGGTCAGGATCGTGCCGTCGCGGGTCTCCTGGTAGATCGGCTCGCGGATCTCGAAGATCTTGCGCGGCTCCGACTGCTCCTGCAGGCCGGCCTTCTTGATCAGTTCGACAAACGGCTGCGAGCTGCCATCGACGATCGGCGGCTCGTTGGCGTCCATCTCGATGATGGCGTTGTCGACGCCCATGCCGGTCAGGGCGGAGATGACGTGCTCGACGGTGTGCACATTGACGCCGCCCTCGGCGATCGTGGTGGCGCGCTCGACCTTCTGCACCTTCTCGACCAGGGCCGTAATGAAGGGCTTGTCCTCGAGGTCCATGCGCCGGAACTTGAAGCCGAAGTTCTCCGGCGCCGGCTGCAGGGTCAGGGTCACCTGCTCGCCGGTGTGCAGCGAGGTACCGGTGATCGAGGCGGCCTTGGCAAGGGTGTGTTGGCGGTCGGAAGCAGACATGGGCGCAGGCGTTGTAGCCGCGCGCCCGAGCGGGGTCAAAGGAAAATCCGGCGCCCGCCGGCCCGGCGACAGGTGGAAGAATCAGCGGATTTTGGAAGCGGCCGCCCCTTGTGCCCAGGGGGATCCGGGGCATCTTGTGGCATGCCGATTTACGTCCTGCATGGGTCCGCCGCCCCGCGCCGCGCCGGCTGGCGCAGCGTACTGCGCCTCGGCGCCGCCCTGCTGCTGGCCTCCGTCCTGATCTCACTGCTGGTCTTCCTCGGCGCCTTCGTCGCCGCCCTCGGCCTGATCGTCTCGGCCGTCGCCGCCGTCGTCTACGCCGTGCGCTCGCGCCTGCCCCGTTCCCGGCCGCCGGAGCCACCGGAACCGCCGCCGCCCGCCGAACCCGCCCCCCCGGGCGAGGCCCGGGTCATTGAGGTCGACGAAATCATCGTCCGGCGCTGACCGATTTTCCGGTTGCCCCGCCGGGGAGGGCGGCTTACTTGCGCGCCCACCGAACCGACTGCCCGCCATGCTCGAATTTTTCCGCCGCCACCGAGGTGCCTTCCTGATCACCGTCACCGTGGTCATCATCATCAGCTTCTCCGTCTGGGGCGGCTGGAAATCCGGGCGCGACAGCGTCCAGGCTCAGCCGACCGATCCGGCCTTCGAGGTCTACGGACGCACCTACACCGTCGCCGAAGCCCAGCGCCTGGGCCGGCGCATGCAGATCATTTACATGCTGCAGTTGTTCGACCTCATGTCCGGCCTGTCGCGCAGCGGCGGCGGCGCCGATGTGGCGATCAACCAGGTCATCCTGCAGCGCGAGATGGACCGCCTGGGCGTGACCCCGAGCGATGCCGAAGCCAAGGCGGCCCTGGAAAAGCTGCCGGCCCTCATGGAAAACGGCGCCTTCAGCCCGCAGCGCGCCTACAGCGCCGAGCAAATGCTCGGTGCCTACGGCTTCAACGGCGCCGACATGCTGGAGATCATCAAGCTCAGCGTCGGCCTCACCAAGCTGCGTGACCTCGCCGGCGGCAACTACGTCGCCGGCCCCCTCGAAGTGGAAAAGAGCTACGCCAGCGAGCACCAGACCCTCAAAGTCGCGACGATCGCCTTCAAACTCGAGGACTACAAGAAGACCGCCAAGGTGACCGACGAGGAGATCGCCAAGTCCTACGAGGAGAACAAGGAGACCTACAAGACCGCCGAAAAGCGCGCCCTGAGCTACGTCTACTTCGAAAACCCGAAGGAACAGGAAAACGTCCCGCTCGAAGAGCGCCAGAAGCGCCAGCGCGAGGTTGTCGAACGCGTCAACAAGTTCAATGACGCCAGCATCGCCCCCGGCGCCAAATTCGAGGCGATCGTGAAACAGCTCAAGGAAACCGAGCAGAAGACCGAGCTGTTCACCCGCGAAGCCGCGCCCGAGGCGCTCAAGAACGAGGCCGAACTGCTCGAGCTGGCCTTCGCCCTCAATCCGCAGTCGCGCCCGATCAGCGACCCGGTCAAGGGTGCCAACGGCTACTACATCTTCACCGTCAGCCAGGTCGAGGAATCGAAGCAGCAGGAACTCGCCGAAGTGAAGGACAAGGTGCGCGAGGCCCTCGTCACCCAGAAGGCCCAGGAGGGCCTGACCACGGCGGTCAACGACGCCCGCGAAGCCCTCAGCAAGGGCCTCGGCGAAGGCAAAAAGATCGCCGACCTCGCCAAGGAACTGAAGCTGACCCTGTCCCCCGTCAGCGAACTCACCATCTCCGAACCGCCGGCCGAGCTGGCCAACGCCTACGAGATCGCCGGTGCCGTGCGCGACCTGCCCGCGGGCGGTCTCAGCGCCAGCATCGACACCGAAACCGGCGCCCTGCTCGCCTACGTCGAGGCCAAGGAATTGCGCAAGCGCGAGGACGCCGCCGCCCTGCGCGACAACCTCGCCCGCGCCCGCGCCGACATGGACCAGCGCCGCCTCTTCGACACCTGGTTCGGCAAACTGCGCGACGCCGCCAAGCCGCGCCTGCTGATCCAGGAAACCGCGGAGGGCGCCTGACGCACCCCGCCATGAGCGATCCCGCCGCCGAGCTCGAGGCCCTCTTCGATGAGGCCAACGGCCATCTCGCCCTCGGCGAGCTCGACGAGGCGGTCGTCCTGTATCGGCGCTGCGTCGGCCTCGACCCGCAGTTTTTCGACGGCTGGCACGCGCTCGGCATGGCCCTGCTCAAAACCGGCGAGGTGAAGGAGGCGATCGGCGCCGGCCTGATGGCCACCACCCTGCGACCGAACGATCTGCTCGCCTGGACCGGCCTGTCGCAGATGTACGTGCGCGCCGGCCAGATCGCCGAGGCCGAGGACGCCAAGGGCAAGGCCCGCATTCTCTCGCTCGGCGGCAAGGTCGTCAAAGACGCCGCGCTGTAACAGCCTTCTGTAGTGCGGGGCAGCGACCCGCCGTCTTCTGTAGTGCGGGACAGCGACCCGCTAAAAACCACGGGGTCACTGCCCCCGTCTACAGCGGCACCGCAACCCCCGCTTGCGTCCGCGCCACTTCGCCCCATCTTCCGCGCCCCATGAACAAGCTGGACGAGATCATCGCGCACAAGCGCACCGAGGTCGAAAAACTGCTGCCGCGCGTCGACAAGCTGCGCGCCGCCGCCGCCCTGCGCGACGATGTCCGCTCCTTCTCCGATGCCCTGCGCGCCGATCCGACCCGCCTGGCGATGATCGCCGAGGTCAAGCGCGCCTCGCCCTCGGCCGGCACCATCGCCGCCGATTTCGATCCGCTCACCATCGCCCGCGGCTACGAGAAAGCCGGCGCCAACGCGCTGTCGATCCTCACCGACGAAAAGTACTTCCAGGGCCGCCTCGAGTACCTCTCGCTCATCCGTTCACAGGTCGACATCCCCTGCCTGCGCAAGGATTTCATCATCCATGAGGCGCAGATCTTTGAAGCGGTGGTCGCCGGCGCCGACGCCATCCTGCTCATCGTCGCCGCGCTCGACCAGCCGACCCTCGAACACCTGCTCGAAGTCGCCCACACCTACCAGCTCGACGCCCTCGTCGAGGTGCACGATCTGCCCGAGCTCGAGCGCGCCCTCGCCACCGACGCCCGCATCATCGGCGTCAACAACCGCAACCTGAAGACCTTCACCGTCGATCTGGCCACCACCGAGGCCCTCGCCGAGGAGGTGCCGGACGACATCCTGCTGGTCGCCGAAAGCGGCATCAAAACCCCGGCCGACGCCGAACGCCTCGCCGAGGCCGGTGCCGATGCCCTGCTCGTTGGCGAAACACTGATGCGCAGCAGCAACATCCTCGCCGACCTGCCAGCCCTGCGCGCGGCCCGTCCCTGAGCGGCTCGGACCGTCCCCGGCACGGCGCGACTCAAGCCTCCAGCAAGCGGCTGAACTCGGCGAAGTAACCGAGCATCAGGCCGAAGATCCGCCAGACCACGTAGGCGACGACCAGGGCGTAACCGACGCGCGGCAGCCACACCGCCGCCCGCTCCACCGCCTCGGCGGCGCGCAGGCTCTCGGCCTGCGCCCAGCGGCGCATCTCATCATCGAGCCCACCTGCGACTTCGGCGGTGGCAACAGCGTTGACGAAGAGCGGATCAAAGGCGGCCGTCAGCGCCAGGGCCTCGGCCAGCGGTTCGCCGCTTTCCACCCGCCGCGCCGCGGCCTCCCCACCGGCGCGCAAGGCACCGGACTGCGCCGCCTCGCCCGCCAGCCGGCAGCAGTCGGAGGGCCGCAGCGCCGCCAGCAGCCCCGCATGAAAGACCTGACAGAAACGCGCCAGCGCCCAGTGCCGGCGCGGCGCGCCCAACAGCGGCAGCCGCCCGAGCAGCCGATCCAGGCCGGCCTGTTCAGCCGCCCGTCGCGACGCCGCCCGCCAGAGCAGGCTCAGCAGCAGCAGACCGCCCCACAGCAGGCCCAGTCGCAGCAGCACACCGGTGGCAAAGCCAGCCACCCCCGTCTCGGCCTGCAATGCCCCCGGGATTTCCGGCAAAACGATCGCCACGTGCAGCAGCAGCAGGGGGTAGATCAGGGCGCCACGCGCCTTCGCCGCCGCCTCGGCAGCCCCGGCATGGTAGCGCGCCAGATGCTCGAAGGCCGGGGCCAGGCGACCGCTGCGTTCACCGGCCGCCAACAGGGCGATCTCCAGGCCGTCGGCCACACCGCCGCCATGAACGCGCAGCGATTCAGCCACGCCCAGGCCTTCCGCCAAACCCCGCTGCAGCGCCGTCAGCCAGACCCGCCTGCCGGGACCGGCCTTCTGCCCCAGCAGCAGCTGCAGGGCGCGGTCGAGATGGAAGTCGGACCCAACGAGCTTGGCCAGCTCGCGGAACAACTCGGCTTTTTCAGCGCGGCGCATGCCGTCATGCTGCCAGAAAGCCGCGCCGACGGCGAGCACGGAATGCGCCCCTGCGGCCGGCCCTTGCACCGGCGCGCCGGCCGTCGTATCGAGCCGCATGTCCGCCGCCGCCGAATCCGATGACGCCCGCTGGATGCGCCTGGCGCTCGAGCAGGGCCGCCAGGGCGTGGGCCGCACAAGCCCAAATCCGCCCGTGGGCGCGGTCGTGGTCGCCGACGGCGAATGCATCGGCCAAGGCTGGCACCGCCGCGCCGGCGAACCGCACGCGGAGATCGAGGCCCTGCGCGACGCCACCGCCCGCCACCCGCAACGGCTGCGCGGGGCGACGATTTACGTCACCCTCGAACCCTGCTCGACCCACGGTCGCACCGGCCCGTGCACCGAGGCCTTGATCGCCGCCGGCCTGAGCCGGGTGGTCTGGGGCGCGCGCGACCCCAATCCGCAGCACGCGGGTCGCGCGGAGAGCCTGCTGCGCGGAGCCGGGCTCGCCGTCACCACCGGGGTGCTGGAGGCCGAGTGCGACGCCCTGATCCGACCCTTCGCCAAGTGGATCACCACCGGCCTGCCCTGGGTCATCGCCAAGGCCGCCACCAGTCTCGACGGCCGTCTGACCCGCCCCGTCGGGGAAGGCCCGTGGCTGACCAGCGAGGCCGCGCGCGCCCACGGCCGTGCCCTGCGCCGGCGCGTCGATGCCATCCTGGTCGGCGCCGAAACCGTGCGTCAGGACGATCCGCAACTCACGGTCCGCGAGGGGTCCGACGACGACCGGCCGCAACCGTGGCGGGTCGTGCTCAGCCGCAGCGGTCAACTGCCGGCGAAGGCCCGCCTGTTCACCGACGCCCACCGCGAGCGCACCCTCGTCCTGCCCGGCCCCGACCTGCACACCGCCCTGCGCGAGCTCGGTGCTCGCGGCATCAGCGCCGTGCTCATCGAGGGCGGCGGCAGTGTGCTCGGTCAGGCCTTCGAACAACGCCTCGTCGATGAGGTGCAGTGGTACCTCGCCCCGCGTCTCTGTGGCGCCGGCACGGTGCCGGCGCTCGGCGACGCCCCCTGGGCCGCCTCGGTGGCCCTGACCGAGGTGCGTTTTGAACCGCTGGGCGACAACCTCTGCCTGACCGCACGCCCGGTCTGGCCGGCGCCCCCGGAGGACACACCATGAGCCGACCCGCCGTGTTCTTCGATCGCGACGGCGTCGTCAACGTCTCGCCCGGCGCCGGCTACGTGCTGCGCTGGACCGACTTCCACTTCGCCCCCGGCGTCGTCGAGGCCCTGCAGGTTTGTCGCCAGGCCGGTTATGCCCTGGTGCTCGCCACCAGCCAGCAGGGAGTCGGCAAGGGCCTGATGCGCCAGACCGATCTCGACGAAATCCACGCGCGCATGCAGCAGCACCTGGCGCGCGACGGCGCAGCCTTCGACGGCCTGTACGCCTGCACCTGCCTGGCCAGCGACCCGGACTGCACCTGCCGCAAGCCGAGTCCCGAGATGCTGCTGCACGCCGCCGCCGATCTCGACCTCGATCTGGGGCGCAGCTGGCTCGTCGGCGATGCCGACCGCGACATCCTCATGGCCCACCATGCCGGCGTGCCCAACACCGTGCGCATCGGTGACGAACCGCCCTGCAAGGCGGTCGCCACGCACCGCCTGCCCGACACCACCGGTCTGGCCGCCCTGCTCGCCACGCACCTCGCGCCCCTGTAGCGCGGGGCAGCGGCCCGCCCGCCACCTTCGCCCTTGCATCCGGCCCGGGACGGCGCATCGAATGAGCTTCGTCATGCCCAAGTACATCGTCACCATCGGCCTCGAGGTCCACGCCCAGCTCACCACCCGCAGCAAGATGTTCTGCGGCTGCGCGGTGGCCTATGGCGAGGAGCCGAACACGCAGACCTGCCCGACCTGCCTCGGCCTGCCAGGCGCCCTGCCGGTGCTCAATCAGGCGGCCATCGAGAAGACGATCCTCACCGGCCTCATGCTCGGCTGCGAGATCCCGCCGGTCGTGAAGTGGGACCGCAAGAACTACTTCTACCCGGACATGCCGAAGAACTACCAGATCACCCAGTTCGACCTGCCGCTCTGCCTTGGCGGCGGTGTACCGCTCTATGATCTGGCCTACCCGAAGGACGCGCAAAAGAGCATCGCCAACCCCGGCAAGGTGGTCCAACTGACCCGCATCCACCTGGAGGAGGACGTCGCCAAAAGCACCCACCACGACAAGTTCACCACCATCGATTTCAACCGCGCCGGCACGCCGCTCATGGAGATCGTCAGCGAGCCCGACATCGCCAGCGCCGAGGAGGCCTTCGCCTACCTGACCAGCCTGCGCCAGATCCTCGTCTACGGCGGCGTCAGCGATGCCGACATGGAGAAGGGCCAGATGCGCTGCGACGTCAACATCTCGGTCCGCCCCGAAGGCCAGGCGCAGCTCGGCGCCAAGATCGAATTGAAAAACCTCAACTCGATGTCGGCCGTGCGTCGCGCCATCAAGTTCGAGTCCGAGCGCCAGATCGACTGCCTGGAGCGCGGCGAGAAACTGATCCAGAGCACGCGCCGCTGGGACGACGACCGTGGCGAGACCACCCTCATGCGCACCAAGGAGGACGCACACGACTACCGCTACTTCCCCGATCCCGATCTGCTGCCGCTGCGCACGCCGGAGATCCTCGCTCGCGTGCGCCCGCAGGTGCCCGAGCTGCCGCATGAAAAGCGCGCCCGCTTCGAGAGCGACTACGGCTGCAGCGCCTACGACGCCGGCGTGCTCGCCAGCGACAAGGAACTCGCCGCCTGGTACGAGGCCGCCGTCGCCGCCGACCCGGCCGTGCCGGCGAAGAAAATCGCCAACTGGGTCATCAACGACCTGCTCGGCGCGCTAAAGGACACCGAGGGCGGTCTCGCCGCCTGCCAGGTGCGCCCCGCGCAGCTGGCCGCGCTCGCCGCCGCCGTCGAGGCCGGCAAGATCTCCAACAGCCAGGCCAAGGAAGTGTTTGCCGAGATGATGGCCAGCGGTGCCGAACCGGCCGCCGTCATCCAGGCCAAGGGCTTTGAGCAGGTCAGCGACAGCGGCGCGCTGGAAGCCATCGTCGACCAGATCCTCGCCGCCAATCCGGACAGGGTCGCCGAGGTCAAGGGCGGCAACGACAAGGCGATGAACTGGTTCACCGGCCAGGCCATGAAGGCCAGCCAGGGCAAGGCCAACCCCAAAATGGTCACCGAGATCGTCCGCCGCAAGGTCCTCGGCTGAGGCTTGCAGGTCGCCGCGCGCCAGCGACCTTGCGCCATGGCCCGGCCCCTCTGGATTCTCGCCGCCATCGGGGCGACCGCCAGCCTGCTGCAGGCCCATCCCGACGATGTCGTGCAGCTGCGCGTCGGCATTGAGCGCCGGTCGCTCGACCTGCGCTTCACCCTCAACCTGCCCTGCCTGACCCGGCTGACACCGGTCGATCTCGACAACGACGGCCGCGTCACCCCGGCCGAACTGGAAGCGGCGCGCCCGGCCCTGGCCCAGGCCCTGCAGCGCCGGGTCCAACTGGAGATCGATGACACTCCAACCGAGCTCGGCGCCGTCACCCGTCTCGATCCGCTCTGGCCGAAGGGCAGCCAGGCGCCGGCGGACGACCCGGGCCGGCGCATCGACCTGCACTTCCGCAGCGCCCGGCCCGCCGACATCGCCAACTTCAGCCTCGCCTTCGACCTCTTTGAAACGCTCGGCCCGCTGGCCAGCGTCGAGGCGGAGTACGCGCAGAACGACCTCCGGCTGCACGTGCCCTTCACGGTCAACGCCCGTCGCTACCGCCACGTCACCGGCTTCGCCGCCGAGGCCTATTTCCAGGAACCCACCGCCGCGAGCCGGCACTGGCCCTGGATCAGCGCCGGCCTGTTGCTGGTCGGTCTCGCTGTCCTGGGCCGACACCTGATCCGGCGGGCCCGCGTCTGAACCGCCCCCGAAAGCCGCACAGTCAGCGCTTGCATTCCGCAAAAACCCGACCAAATTGCTTATCCCACCGCACTACCCCTTGGTGTAATGGTAACATAACAGATTCTGACTCTGTTGTTCAAGGTTCGAGTCCTTGAGGGGTAGCCATCCGAGGCCGCAGAGCGGCGAAATTGAGTTTGCGAAGGTTTGCCATGGACAGGATCACGTTCAATCCGAACCAATGCGGAGGCCGGCCGTGCTTCCGCGGCATGCGCATCCGAGTCAAGGATGTGCTCGACCTGCTGGCTGCTGGGGTGGCGGAAGCTGAAATCCTGGAAGACTACCCGTACCTTGAAGCGGAGGATATCAGGGCTTGTCTGGAATACGCGGCTGCTGAAGCCGATCATCCGATCCTCGTCGCCAGGTGAACCATGCGCTTCATCGTTGACGCCCAGTTGCCGCCTGCTCTGACGCGACTGCTATCCGCTCGCGGTTATCGTGCGGAACATGTGGCGGAAGTGGGTCTCCGAGATGCGGACGATTCGGCCATTTGGCAGTACGCCCTGGCACATCAAGCCATCCTCATCACGAAGGACGAGGACTTTGCCTAGCGTGCCCGGAAAGGAAGAACCACGCCGGTCATCGTGTGGTTGCGAATGGGTAATACCAGCCGTCGGGCCTTGCTGGAGTGGTTGGAACCGTTGATCCCGGACATTGAATCCATGATTCAGGCAGGCGAAACGCTCATCGAAGTTCGCCCATCGCCTTGACAGCCTGTTGAAGACCTTCATCCGAGGCCGGCGTCACGGACGCTTCAGCAGCCACAGCGGGGTCGGCAACTGCTCGCTGATGAACCACAGGCTGCGGCCGTCGTCGTCGTAACAGGCCCCCTCCATCTGGCGCAGCAGCGGCGGCCGGAACGATTCCGGGTCGCGTTGCAGGGCGACCGCCAGGGTCTCGCCCCCGCCAATCCGCCACTCGTAGAAGTGCGTGTACGTGGCGACCAAGAAGCGTTGTCCGTCGCCAGCAAAACAGGCGGCGGTGGCCATGGCGGCATCGCGCGGGCGCTTGCCGGTGTGTTCCAGCAGCGGGAAACGCAGCTCGGCGATCTTTTCCAGCGTCAGAGCCCGGCCCTCCTCCAGCACGGCAGGAAAGGCGTAGACCGCGCTGCGACCATCCTCGCGCTTGGTGACCACATGCAGGCGACCGTCGCGCGGATCGATGGCCAGGCTTTCGGCATCGTGCCGGCCATCCGGATAGGCGGCACGCCAAAGCCGCGGCCGCGCGCTCTCCACCTCGTGCCCGGGATCGGCCGGCAGGTCGGGCTCGGGAATCTGATACACCTGAATCGAAGGACGCAGGCGGAAGTTGTCGCCGATGTCACCGACCAGCAGCCAGGCGCGGCCCTCGGCATCCTTCCAGGCAGCCAGGTCCTCCCAGTCAAAATTCGCGGCTCCCGGCAGGCGCACCTTGGCGCGCGTGCGCCCCTTTTGATCGATAGCGAACAGGCAGGGCTCGCCACCGGAATCGTTGTGGGTCCAGAAGACGTCCGGATGGCGCAGGCTGCGCACCAGACCGCTGGCCTCGTTGATGCGGCGGTCGGCGAGGATGGCGACGGGCTCGTCAGCCGCCGCAATGGCCGCCAGCCACAGCGCGCCGGTGAGGGTGAGCAGGCGCGGGATCATGGCATCAGCCGAGCGGGCGCGCCGCCTCGGGCAGCAGGCGACTGTGGTGGAAGTGGACGCGGCGCAGGAACCACTGCCAAGTCGGCCCGGGCCGGCCGTTGTCGAGCAGGAAGTGCGGGCAGTTCTTGTGCGGGTCCTTGATCGCCGGACTGATGCGCGGCCAGTGGTAGTGCGGCACCACATGGTTGAGCGGGATGCCATAGGCGCGCATCAGGTAGGCGGTCAGACGGGCGGTCTTGTCGATCGTCAGCGCCAGGTCATTGCCGCGGTGCTCGCACATTTCGATGCCGATGCTCTTGTTGTTGCCGGGGCCGTCGAAATCCGCGTGCTCGCCCTGCTCGCGGCA
>CAZSBO010000010.1:0-46773 GCA_964605265.1 uncultured Prosthecobacter sp. | reverse complement strand
CGATGGTGCGGGCGAGGCCCAGGATGAGGGCGCGCGGCAACCGGGGCAGCAGCCAGGCGGCCGCGGCCACCAGAGTGGTCTCACAGAAATATCGGAGCTTCTTCACCTTGGCATTGTCGGATGGGAAAAGGCCGCTAACGTGCCCGCATGGCAGTGCCCAACCTGACGACCATTCTCAAGCGAATTCTGAGCAAGCCAACCGCTCCCTTCCATGAATATCATGTCCGGGCGGAGATCGAGGCACTGCTCAAGGATTGCCCGCACGTCCGGCTGAAGCGCGACAAATTCGGCAACCTGATCGCCACCTACAAGAACGGCAAGAGCAAGAGCCGCCCCACCTGGGTGCTCGGCGCCCACATGGATCACCCGGCCTTTGTGCGCGTGCCCGGCGGCAAAAAGAACGAGTTCGATTTCCTCGGCGGCGTCGCCAAACCCCAGGTCGAAGAGGGCATCCGCCGCGGTCTGCGCGGCCGCACCCAGGGTGCCATCGCCACCTGGAAATTCCCCGTCAAGATCACCGCCACCCGCATCGAGGCCACCTCCTGCGACGACCTCATCGGCTGCGCCATCCTCGTCGCCACCCTCTGGGAACTCGGCACGCTCGGCATCAGCACGACCTTCCACGCCACCTTCACCCGCGCGGAGGAGGTCGGTTTCCTCGGCGCCTGGCACCTCGCCCAAAAATGGCCGTTCGGGAAGGACGACGTCTTCCTCTCCATCGAAACCAGCCGCCCGGTCAACGGCGCGGTCATGGGCGGCGGCCCCATCGTCCGTGTCGGCGACCGCCTGTCGATCTTCGACAGCGAGGGCTGCGCCGTGCTGATGACCACCGCCAAGGAGCAGGGCATTCGCGTCCAGCGCTGCCTTCTCGACGCCGGTGCCTGTGAAGCCAGCGCCCTGCAGGCCGCAGGCCACCGCAGTTGCGGCGTGTCGGTACCCCTTGCCAACTATCACAACCTCGACGCCGAGGGCGACATCGCCCCGGAACACGTCCGGGTCAGCGACGTGCGCGCGACGATCGACCTGCTCAAGGCTCTGGTCGCCACCCGCCACGATGGCATCGGCGAGCGCACGATCCGCGAGCGCGTCGAACTGCGCAGCGAGGAATATGCCGCTCACCTGAAGGCGGCGAACAAGCTGTTCAAGTAAGCCGGAGTGGGGGCGTCAGGGCAGGGCGCTCTCGACAATCGAGCCGGGTCTTTGTGGTAGGGCGTCTGTCCCCGAGCGCCGGGAAGGGAAGAGCACCGTGGGTGATGCTCCCCCTGCGGCCGGGGCCGGCCGCGCTCCCACCGGCCCAGCCCGGGGTGACGTTCCCGCGCACCAATTAACGGCATTGACCAGCAGGGTCCGGAAGGCCGGGTGGTCGTGGGTGCGTTCGTCGTGGCCGAGCGCCAGACCGACGATGCGTGCGCGCGGGTGCCGGGTGATCCAGACGTTCGGGTGCGGCTTCTGGAACTTGTCGCTCGGGCTGGTCTCTGCCAGCACCTCAATCGCGGCCGTACCCGCCGGGATCTTGTCGGGTTCGGCGTTGATGTAGTACAGCTCGTCCTCGACGCTGAATTTGTCCGGCACACCGGCCATCACCGGGTGTTCCTTGACCTTGAGCACGTCGAAGGGGTGGATCTTGTCGTGGCCGCGCGCGCCGCCGCCGACGATCTGGGCGTTGAGTTCCGGCCAGTTGGCGTAGCCGTACCAGGTGCCCGGGTGCAGCATGACAATGCCCTTGCCGGCGGCGGCAAAGGCCATCAGCGCGCGGCGGTAGGCGGAGGTGTCGAAGAACTTGCGGTTGACGCTGATGACCGCGACATCGGCGTTCGCCAGCTCGGCCGCGGCCTGGTCGCGATCCTCGGTGTAGTGGACGCTGAAGCCTGCGGCGGTCAGCGTGGCGACATCGGTCGTGCCAAAGAATTCGGCGAACTTGTGCGAGGAACCGCCGCCGATGACCAGCACGCGGGTCTTGCCGTCCTGCCACTGCACCGGCTTGGCCGGCACCAGCGGGCCGTCGCCCTGGCCGCCGGTTTTCGGCGCATCCTCGGCGCGTACGGTCGGCTCGGCCTTTTTACCCTTGCCCTTGGCCTGGCCCTTGGGCCCGGCCTTCGCCGGTGGCGGCGGACGCTGGCCAGCCTCGGCATTCAGTGCGGCCGGGCCGCGACCCTCAATGTCGGCGGTGATGGCGGCGATGACCGGGGCGGTCTTGTTGCCGGCGGGGCTTTCGAGGATCAGCGTTTTGGCGGGACCGGCTTTGGTGAGTTCCAGGGTCAGCAGGCGCATCTGCTGGCCGTCGGTGATGCCCTCGACGTACTTCGAGCCGGGCACCTCAATCGGGCGGACGTAGTCGGAGAAGTGCAGGCCGTTGACGAAGGTGAAGGCCTGCTGCTCGCCGCTGGCATAAACGACCGTGGCCTTCAGCGCCGGCGCCTCGTCGCGCACGGCCGGCCAGCCCCATCCGGAGATGCCGCTGAGCAGGTGGATTTTCTTCGCGGCGACGTTGAGCGGCAGTTCGACCCGGGCCGGGAAAGTCTGCGAGTGGTTGTCAGGCGCGGGACCGCCCTTGAGCACGATGAAGTTGCCGGCGGCGGCCTTCTCCGGCGAGGCGATGAAGAAGGGCACGCCCTCGATCTTGAAGTCGCCAAACTTCGCCAGTTTCACCCGGCCCTGGTTCGGCGCCGGACCGGCAAAGACGCCGTCGCGGCTGTCGGCGGTGGCGGCCTCGGCGAGCGAGACGATGCGGAACTGCTTGGAGGCCTCGCCGGTCATGAAGGTGAGGATGTCGCGCAGCGCCTCGGCGCCGAGGGCGTCCAGGCCCTCGGGCATGAGGCTGCGACCCGTGTTCTCGCGCTTGTCGATGTCGGTCTTGGCGATCTCGCGCACGCCGGCCTGGGTGGCGAGGGTGACGGTGGCACTGTTCTCGCTGGTGATGACGCCCTGCAGCAGTTCACCCTTTTTCGTGCTGATGTTGAAGGCCCAGAAGCTTGGGTCCACCTCGCGGTTCGGGTCGACGATGTGGATGAGCAGCTCGGCCGGGCCGTGCGCGCCCATGCCGTCGAGCGGCGGGCCAACCGCGACACCGAGGTCGCCGAGCTTGTGGCAGACCGCGCAGGCGGCGCTGAACAGCAGCTTGCCGTTGGCGGCATTGCCGGTTTTTTCCACCTCGGGCGTCAGCTTGGCGAGGATGGCTTCCTTGGCGGAGGTGTCGGCCTTGAACAGGTTGGCGGCGCGCTGGGCCAGCGGCTTGTTCGGATGGTTGCGCAGACGGGCGATGTCGCCGGGGGCGAAGGCCGTGCGCGGCAGGCTGCCGTCCTTGACGGCGTCGAGCAGGCTGCGCGTGGCTTCGGGGCGCTGAAGGATGGCTTCAAAGGCTTGGGAAAGTGGTTTCGGCTTCAGCCGAATCATGGCGCTCACGAGTTCTTTGGCGTGACCGTTTTGCTCCAGGGCCGACACCAGGCCGGTTTGCAGGGCTTCAGAGTCCTCGGATGCGGCCAAAGCCGCCACCACTTGGGCGGTCGCGTCTTCGGAGCCGAGGCTGGCCAGTGCCATGCCGGCATTCACTCGCGCTGCCACCGGTGCGGTGGTGTCGGCAAGCGTGGCGGTGAGTTGGTCGAGCTTGGCTTTGACCTCGCCGGCGAGCACGCCGGCTTTGTCCCACTGGGTCACCAGCGGCAGCGTGGCCGCGGCGAGCGCGGGTTGGTCGAGCAGTTTTTTCAGGGCCCCGGTGAGCGCCGGCGACATGGCAGGCGCCTCGCTGACGCCGGCGGCGATGCCGCGCAGGATGGCGTTCTTCACCGGGTCCGCTTTTGCCTCGGCCTTGGCGCAGGCGGCGATGAGTTTTTCGGCATTCGCGGGCAGCGCGGCCGGCAGGAGGGCGCTGACGAAGCTGGACAGAGTCTCGGGCGATGAAGAAGCCAGCGCAGCGGCAATGACATCCGTCGGCTGGTCGGCCGCGGCGGCGATCAGGGCGCTGCGTGTCCAGTCATCCTGGGCGGCGGCGTAGTCCTGCAGGAGCTTGTCGGGCTTCGCCGCCTGTTTGGCCGCCTCGTAAGCCCGCAGGGCGGCGCTGCCCTGCGCACCCTGAGACTCCGGCCGGTGGCGGTAGGCGGTCGACGGAGCCGGCTTCGCCTGCTTGTGCTGCACCTTCCAGATGCGGCCGTAGTAGTGGTCGCGGTCGGGGCGGACGGCGGCGTTGGCGGGGCCGTGGGACGGGCCGCGGGTGTCGTTGTGAATGACAGCCTGGTTGCAGAAGTCGACCACGTACAGCGCGCCATCGGGGCCGACGCGGACCTCGATGGGACGGAACCAGAGGTTCTTGCTGCGGATGAACTCGGTCTGCTCGCGACCGGGCTCGCGCTTGGCCTTGTAGGTGACGCCATCGGGCTCGACCTGGAAGTGGCTGACGATGTTCAGCGTCGGCTCGGTGGTGAAGTAGCCGTGGTTCCATTTCGCCGGCCAGGCGCCGCCCTCATAGATGGCGCAACCGGCGGCGGCGGTGTAGCTGCCGACCTGATCGATCTGCACGTAGGCCTGCTGTTCCCAGTGCATGGCAGGGAAGGTGGGTTCCTTGGGCAGCAGGCCGTTCGTGCCCATGACGCCCGGCAGCTTGCCCTTGGCGAGCACATGCTCGGGCAGCACGACGTGGATGAAGTGGTTGCCGCTCGTGGGCTGGGTGTAAAACACCTCGCCGTCGGAGGTGATGTCGAGACCCCAGGTGTTGCCGCCGCGGCTGGCATACTGCTCGAAGGCGCTGCCATCCGGTTTGAAGCGCACGACACCGGCGCCGATCGGCCCGAAGCCCTTGCTGCCGTCGCCGGATTTCACGTCGTCGGTGCTCGAATAGCCGTGCGTGGCGTAGATCCAGCCATCGCGACCCCAGCGCAGGTTGTTGATGACGGCGTGGGTGTCGCGGTTGCCGAGGTTGGAGTAAAGTTTGCTGCGCTTGTCGGCCTTGTCGTCGCCATTGGTGTCCTCGAAGAACCAGATGTCCGGCGCGGCGCTGACGATGACGCCGTTCTTGTAGAAAACGCTGCTGGTGGCGAGCTCGATCTCGTCGGCAAAGACGGTCTTTTTGTCCATGACGCCGTCGCCGTTCGTGTCGGAGAGGATGGACACGCGGTCGAGCGGTTTGCGGTCATACTGGCCGGGCTTGATGGCACCGCTGTCCTTCCACGCGTCCACGTTCGACTGGCGGAGGCCGTTTGGATACTCCGGCGTCTCGACGACCCACAGGCGGCCTTTTTCATCCCAGTCGAGGTTCATCGGCTTGTTGATGAGCGGCTCAGCGGCGACCAGCGTGAGATTGAACTCCGGATGCACTTCCAAGGCCTTCGGCAGTTCCTGCGGGCTCGGGCAGCCGCCCTCGACGTAGCGCAGGGCGTCGCCGAGTTCCTCGGGCTTGCAGAGTTCGTCGACGTTGTCGCGTTTGCCGGCCCAGGCGATGCCGCGCAGGATCAGGCTGCGCACGCCGTTGTGGGAAAAGTTCTTGTACCAGTGGCCGGGAATGCAGGTGAAGGCGCGGTAGTTGTCCTTTTCATAAGTCCAGACCTGCGGCTGGATGTCGTAGATGTTGACGCCCTTCTTTTTGGCGACCGCTTCCGCCGCGCGCTGCTGGGCCTCCTTGTTGCCCTTGCCGCCGGTGTCGATGGCCTTGGGCGTGTAGGCGGCGGCCAGCACCTTCACCTCGGGCAGCACTTCCATGTCGTAATAGATCTCGTCGTCGAGATCGAAGTTGGAGATGTCCTGGGTGATCGGGTTGTCGCGATCGGTGAAGTACAGGCTGAGCGGCGCTTCCAGCCACTTGGTCTGGCCGAACTTCCAGGAGCCGCCGATGACGGTCTTGAACCAGTCGTGGTCGCGTGAGACCGAAGCCGCATGGATGACCACCAGACCACCACCGCGCTTGAGGAACGCCATCAAATTTTTGCGCTGCTCGCCGATCTGGATGTTGCCGGCCTCCTGGGCATGCAGGACGAGGACATCGGTGCGGTCGAGCTGCTCCTTGGTGGGGAACTCCAACGCGCCCTCGGCCTTGGCGCCGCGGGCGTTGAGCAGCGGCACCCAGTCCTTGAGGAACTGCGGGAAATCATGCGCGCCCGGGCCGTGCGATTTGGCGCCGGCGCGGATGAAGACACGCAGCGGCTCCGCCGCCGAGGCGGACAGCAGGGCGCAGAGAGCGGTGAAGGCGAGGACAAGGCGTTTCATGGTTGGGGAATCGTAGGATAAATGAACGGCCGCCGGGAAGACCGTTTTCGCACGGTGCACTATCGGGAATGCACATGAGGGCGGGGAGTGGGGAGTGGTCTTAGCTCTTAGCTCTTAGCTCCGTGCTTCGCAGGGCGGCGCGTTGGGTGGCGGTGTGCAGCAGGCCGTGGGTGATGAGGAGGATGGCGGCCGTGCTCAGGCCGAGGGCGGCGAGGCCGATGCGGGCGAGTTCGCTGCCGGCCAGGGATTGCCAGAGGAGCAGGAGCAGGGCGATGACGAGACCGAAGGCCAACCACACGGGCACACGCAGCAGACGGCGCACGCGCAGCAGGCAGCGGTTGTCGCCGTGGTATTCCTCGACCGTGACGATGGCGGGCGAGAGGTCGGCCTCGGGGCGCAGTTCGAGATCAAAGCCCTGCCAGCCGTCGTCGGTGCGCACCGCCCCATGATGGCTGCGCACATAGGCCTCGAACTCGTGCAGGAAGGCCTCCCGGGCGGGTCCGCGCTCGCTCCAAAAACTCGATTCGCCGAGCGGCAACGCCCACTTGCGCGGTTCCTCCGGGGACGTCGCCCAGCAGGGGCCGCGACCGGGGGCGGCGCCGAGGTCGAGCATGCCGAGCAGGCGCGCGGTTTCGCGGACGAGCGGCTGCAGCCAGCAAAGGCCGAGGCGCAGCAGGCGTTCGCGCAGGCTGAGCCGGAAGGGCGCGGGTGGCAGGTGACGCGCCCGCGCGGCGGCCAGCAGCCAGGACGCGGCGACGATTCCGGCGGCGGCGATGGGCAACTGCAGGGCCAGCAGCAGCAGCGCGAGCGCCACCCAGGCCAGGCCGCTGAGCCAGTCGGCCCAGCAGCGCGGGCCGGCCTGGTAGATGCCCTGGAACAGGCCGAGGCCGAGCGGGCCGTGGAAGATGCGGCCTGCAGCAAGATCGCCGCCCGTCTGGTCGCCGTAGATGCCGCCGCTCCAGCGGGCGCCACCGAGCAGGCCGAAGCGCTGCGGATGATCCTTCATGAGCAGGGCCTCGGCACGGCCGTAACCGGCCTGCTGGCGCAGGTAGGCGCGCGACTGGTAGCGACGGTGGTGCCAGACCATCGCGCCGGGTACGTAGCGCAGGCGGCCCCCGGCCTCGCGCAGGCGCCAGCAGACATCGACATCATCGCCGGCGGCGACGTAGGGCGTGCGAAAGCCGTCGATGGCCGCCAGGGCCTGCTTGCGGATCGCCAGGTTGCAGCCCGGCAGGTGCTCGGCTTCGCTGTCGTCGAGCAGGACATGCACCGGTGCCCCCGGGGCGGCGGCGACGACGGCCTCGGTGCGGTTGCGCGGCGGTGGCGGGATGTTGGGACCACCGGCGGCCACCCACTGCGGATCATCGAAGGCTTCGGCAAGGCGGTCGAGCCAGTCCGGTTCGGCGAGGCAGTCGTCGTCGGTGTAGGCGAGGATGTCGCCCGTGGCGAGTTTGGCGCCGAGGTTGCGCGCCGCGCTCAGGCCGGCGTGTTCCTGACGGTGACGGCGCACCCAGGGGAAGTCGCGGGCGATGGCGGCGATGTCCTGGGTCGAGCCGTCGTCGATGAGCAGGATTTCGTGATCGGGATACTGCAGGCGGCCGAGCGATTCCAGGCAGGCGCGCAGGGTGGCACTGCCATTGTGGGTGCAGACGATGACCGAGAAACGCGGCCGTGGCGTGGGCGAGGCGGCTTCCGGTCCCGCGCAGACCTGGCAGGCGGGCCGTTCGCGACGTTCGGCGTCGACCAGGCCGAACTGCCAGCCCTCGACCGCCCGGCCGCCGCGCTGCCATTCATCGGTGTAGCTGAACCAGACGTCGCCGGCGACGGCGGCCTCGCGCAGGGCGCGTCGCTGCGCGCGCAGCGCCTCCGCCTGGGCGGCCTCGCCGTGGCGCGCGGCGTCGAGCCCGTACTCGGTGATCACCAGCGGCTTGTTGCCCGCCAGGTTTTGCAGGCGCAGCAGATAGGCGCGCAGGGCCGCCGGCTCTTCGAGGTAGACGTTGTAGGCGACGAAATCCGCGTTGCGCGGCATGAGGTATTCCGTGCTCGGATAGCCGGCATAGGCGAAGAGTCGCTGCGGTGCCGCGGCACGGCCGGCCTCGATGAGTTCTTCGAGGAAATCGCGCACCCGTGCCGGACCGAGCCAGCGGACGAGGGTTTTTTCGATCTCGTTGCCGATCAGGAGGGCGGCGACCTCCGGGTGATGGGCCAGGCGTGCCGCCTCGGCGCGCACGGCGGTGAGGATGGCCTGGCGTGAAGCCGGGTCGCGCAGGAAATCGACGTGATCGGTCCAGGCGATCCCGACCAGCAGGTGCAGTCCCTCGCGCCGGGCGGCTGTCAGCACGGCGTCGCTGGGCGATTCATAAACGCGCACGGTGTTGAAGCCGAGACGGCGGATGCGGGCGAAGTCCTCGGCCAGGCGGCTGTCGTCCGGGAAGGGTTCGCCGCGGGGGTTGGGTCGGAACGGGCCGTAGCTGACCCCGCGCAGCGACCAGCGGTCGCCGTCGGCACGCAGCCACTTGCCGGCCGTGGTGACGGCAGCGGGAGTGGCGGGGGGCGAGGGAGTCATGCGCAGGCCAGTCAAGCATGGACGTGCGCCGCGGCCAAGCATTCGAGCGCCTGGGGTGCGGATTTCCGCAGGCCCCCGTAGCGGCTGCTGGAGTTGGGGTATGGCAAAATCGGTCGATCCACGACCGAATGGGCTTCCCAAGAGCCCGCAAAAGCGGTATTTTACAACTTATGGCACGCTGCAATCGTCGCCGTTGTCTGCAGGCCCTCGCGGCCGGTTTTGTCGTTCCATCGTTGCGGGCGCAGGAAGCGGTGTTGAGTGAAACAGTCCGGAGCGCACTGGACGAGCAGGTGAAGGCGGCCTGTCGCGAGCACGCGATCCCGGCACTGTCGATCGCCATCGCCCGCCACGGCAGGGTCGTGTATCGCGCCGCCTTCGGCGAGGCGGCACCCGGCGAGCCCTGCACCCCGGAGCACCGCTTCCGCCTGGCCAGCGTCTCCAAGCCGATCACCTCGGTGGTGCTGCATCGGCTGTTCGAGTTGGGGCGGTTGAAGCCCGAGGACCGTGTCTTCGGACCGAAAGGGCGGCTGGCGCAGTTTCCCGCGCCGAAACCGGCGCATCGCGAGATCACCGTGCACCACCTGCTCACCCACACCAGTGGCGGCTGGGGCAACAAAAAGAATGACCCGATGTTTCAAAAGAGCGCGATGAACCACGAGGAACTCATCGCCTGGACCCTGCGCGCCGTGCCGTTGGAGGGTCGCCCCGGCGAAACCTACGCCTACTCCAACTTCGGCTACTGCCTGCTCGGCCGCCTCATTGAAACCGTCACCGGCGAATCCTACGAGGCCGCGGCACGTCGGCTGGTGCTGGAGCCCTGTGGTGCTGCGGCCATGACCCTGGCGGGCACCACCCGTGCCGAGCGCCAGCCCGGCGAGGTCGTGTACCATGGGATGAAGGGCGAGGATCCGTACCGGCCGGGCTTGAATGTCCGGCGCATGGACGCCCATGGCGGCTGGCTGGCCAGTGCGGAGGAGGTGCTGCGTTTTCTGGTGCACACCGATGGCCACCCCGGTGCGCCCGACCTGCTGCAGCCGGAGACCCTGCGCGCCATGACCACACCGACCGAGGTGGGTCCCAACTACGCGCGTGGCTGGAGCGTCAATGCCCGCCCGAACTGGTGGCATGGCGGCAGCCTGCCCGGCACCAGCACCCTTGCCGTGCGCACCGCTTCCGGTCTTTGCTGGGCCGCGCTGGCCAACACGCGTCGGCGCAATAGCGAGAAGCCGGGCAGCGATACGGGCGCGGTGCTCGACCGCCTGCTGTGGAAGATCGCACGCTCGGTGCCGGAGTGGCAGGCCTGATCAGGCGCCGCCGCGCACCCTGGCCACCAGATCCGCCGCCTCGCGGGCGTTGTTGCGAATCGTCGCCCAGTCGCGCTGTTGTACGAGTTCACGCGGCGCCAGCCAGGAGCCGCCGAGGGCGAGCACCGAGGGTTCCCGCAGGTAGGCCTCGGCATTGGCCGGACCGATGCCGCCGAGCGGGATGAATTTCACGCCGAGGTGGGCAAAGGGCGCCGCCACCGTGCGCAGGTAGGCCAGGCCGCCGCAGGGTTCGGCCGGGAAAAATTTCAGCAGCCGGGCATTCGTTTCGAGCGCCAGCTCGATGTCGGTCGGTGTGCAGACACCGGGCGCGAAGGGCAGACCGCAGCCGAGCGCATGCTCGAGCACCCGCGGGTTGCAGCCCGGTGCCACGCCGAAGGCCGCCCCGGCCGCCTTGGCGGCATCGACCTGGTCGGGCCGCAGCAGGGTGCCGGCTCCGGCGATCATCTCCGGCACCTCGGCGCGGATCCGGCGCAGGGCCTCCAGCGCGGCCGGCGTGCGCAAAGTCAGTTCCATGGCGCGGATGCCGCCTTCATAAAGCGCGCGCGCCAGCGGCACGGCGTCGTCAGCCTCCTCCAGGATGAGCACGGCGAGGATGCCGGCCTGGTGAAGGCGGTCTTGCAGCGGGGCGGAGAAGAGATGCATGGGCTGTCAGCAAAGGCGGCGGTCGCGGGAGATCAACCGGGAAGGAACCTCTCCTCAAGCCCGCGTTTTTCCGGCGCGCCCCGGCCGCCTTGTGCTAGCGGTGGCCATGGCCGCCTCGCCCGCCAGCCTACAGGACATTGCCAGCGCCGCCGGCGTTTCGGTGATGACCGTGTCGCGCGCCCTGCGCGGGCAGGCGCGGGTGGCGGAGGCGACGCGCGACCGCATCCTCGCCGCGGCGCAGGCGCTCGATTATCAGCCCGACCCGCATCTGGCGCGCCTGATGGGGTTGGTGCGGGCGCGCAAGCAGGTGCGCATCCGCGCGGTCATTGCCGTCCTGCGCGAGCAGGTGCCGCAGGACGGCCTGCTGACGCCCTCCTACCAGTATGTGCCGATCGAGGACATCCGCCGGCGCGCGCAGGGGCATGGCTACGAGGTTGAGGAATTCTGGCTCGGGCGCGACGGCCTGACGCCACGCAGGCTGCAAAAGATCCTGCACGCGCGCGGCATTGAGGGCGTGATCGTTTCACCGCAAAGCCTGCAACTGCCCTGTGCGCGCCTCGATTATTCACCGTTCGCCTCCGTCACCTTTGGTTATGCCATGCGCGAACCGGCGCTGCACATGTGCGCCGGCAACATGACGCTCGGCATCCAGACGGCGGCGCAGGAACTGGCCGCGCGCGGCTACCGTCGCATCGGCGTGGCGGTGACCCAGTGGATCGTCAATCGCTCGCAGTTCGGCTACAGCGGTGGCCTGTTTCACTGGCAGCAGGATCTGCCGGCGACGGAGCGTGTGCCGCTGCTGCTGTTTCCCAGCAACGACATCAGCCGCGGCTACGAGGTCTTTGCCCGCTGGATGCAGGCACATCAACCCGATGCCCTGATCACCTTCGACACCCATGTGCCCGCCTGGCTGCGCCGCCTTGGCCTGCGGGTGCCGGAGGACATCGGCTTCGTCGCCCACGACTGGACCCCGCGCATGGCCGGCCTGGCCGGCATCTACCAGCAGCGCGATCACCTGGCCGCGGCCGCGGTCGATCTGGTGGTCACCCAGCTCTCGCAAAATGAACGCGGCGTGCCCGTCGTGCCCCGCCAGATCATGATCCCGCCGCGCTGGATTGAAGGGGAGAGTGTGAGGGCTAGGAGCTAGGAGCTAGGAGCCAAGAGCCAAGAGCCAAGAGCCAAGAGCCAAGAGCCTCTAGGCTCCATGCCCTACGCTCTCCGCTCTAAACCGCTTCCGTGCTGCCAGAGCGGCAGGCGGAGGGGGATTGGCCGGTGTGGCGACGGAACCAGGCGGTGAAGTGCGAGGCGTGGCGGAAGCCGAGGCTGAAGGCGATGGCTTTGAGCGGTTCGATGCCCGCCAGCACGCGTTCGCGGGCGCGGGTCAGGCGACGCTTTTCCAGGAACTCGCGCAGGCCGAGCCCGAGCTGCTGGCGCAGGAGTTGATCGGCCCGGCGCGGGCCGAGTGGGAAGTCGGGGGGCAGGGAAGGCGTGGCTTGTTCCGGTGGCAGGGCGTTCAGCCAGGCGAGCAGTTGATCGCTGAGGCGACGGCTGCGATCCGCACGTGCGGCGAGACCGACACCGGCGTCGGCCAGGGTTTGCAGGCAGACCGCCAGCCAGGCCAGAAAGGCAGCGTCGTGAGTGGCCCAGTCGGCGCTGCTCCGGGAGGAAGGCACGATGGCCTCGCGGTAGGTCACGACCTGGCGCCCCGGGTGAACCTGCCGGAACAGTTGCAGGCTGGCGCTGCGCAGGGCCGGTGCTTCCAGTACGCAGTTCAGTCCTGCGCTGAGCAGAGGCGAGCCATCCAGCCAGCAACTGCGGAAACCGACCGACAGCAGACGGGTGCCCGGCGCGAACCACTGCCGGCGCAGGCCGGGTTTGGAAAAGAAGGCCTGCCCCGGCAGCGCAACCTGCTCGCGTCCCTCGGCGCTGAGCCTAGCTTCGCCGCGTTCGACGAAGAACACGCCCGGAGGCACGCGGATCTCGGACGACCAAACGCCGGTGGTTGGAACGGGACCGCGGTACACCCACAGCCACTCGTGACGCAGGCTGCGCCAGGACTCTGGAGTGAGGGTTGTGATCATTCTGCAGACTGGGCGGAAGCGTCCGCCTGCGCAAGTGCCGGCGGTATAAGCCTTTTCCTCCCGGCATAACAGACCGCGGTTGCCGGCGGGCACGGGCGGGCTTTGCTGGCCGCATGAAGTCCACCCTTCTGCTTTCCGGGGTTTCCGCGTGTTTCGCCAGCCTGCTCGGCGCTCAGCAACCGCGCCAGATCAGCGGCATTTACCCTTCGCTTGCCATGTTCAATCGCGAGGGCGAGTGCGGCACCGGCGCCGTCGTGCCCTGGGCGGGCCGGCTCTGGGTGATCACGTACGGCCCGCACCTGCCCTTCGGTTCGAGCGACAAGCTCTATGAGATCACGCCGGAGCTGAAGCAGATCGTGCGACCCGAAAGCGTTGGGGGAACGCCGGCAAACCGCTTCATCCACCGCGAATCCAACCAGCTTTTCATCGGTCCCTATGTGATCGGTGCCGACGGCGCGGTGCGGGTGGTGCCGCCGCAGCGCATGCCGGGCCGGCTCACCGGCACGGCGCGGCACCTGACCGACCCGGCGAACAAAGTCTATCATGCCACCATGGAGGAAGGTTTGTACGAGGTCGATGTGCACAGCCTCGCCGTGCGCAACCTCATCCGCGATGGCAATCCGCTGAAGGCCGGTTTCCAGGTCGAGACGCCGCTCGCCGAGCTGACCTCGCAACTGCCGGGTTATCATGGCAAGGGCCTGTATTCCGGCCAGGGCCGGCTCATTTACGCCAACAACGGCGATCGCAACAAGCGCGTGCTCACCGATCCGACCACGCCGAGTGGGGCCCTCGCCGAGTGGACGGGCGAAGGCGACTGGCAGCTTGTCCGCCGCAACCAGTTCACCGAGGTTACCGGCCCAGGCGGCCTGGAAGGTGGCAAGCCGGAGGATCCGGTTTGGAGCATCGGCTGGGATGCCAAGTCGCTGCTGCTCATGCTGCTCGATGGCGGTCGCTGGCAGAGTTTCCGCCTGCCCAAGGTCAGCCACAGCTACGACGGCGCCCACGGCTGGAACACCGAATGGCCGCGCATTCGCGACATCGGCGAGGACGACCTGCTCATGACCATGCACGGCGCCTTCTGGCGCTTCCCGCGCACGTTCTCGGCGGCCAACCCAGGCGGCCTCCGCGTGCGCAGTGCCTACCTGAAGGTGATCGGCGATTTCTGTCGCTGGAACGACCGACTTGTCTTCGGCTGCGATGACTCGGCGAAGTCGGAATTCCTCAACACGCGCCGGATCAAGGGCGGCATCGACAGCATTGGCCAGTCGCAGAGCAACCTCTGGTTCACCGACCCCGCCACGCCCGGTCAGCTCGGGCCCGCCCCGGCCAGTGGCGCGCTCTGGTTGCGCGAGCCGGTGAAAAAGGAACAGAAGAGTGATCCCTTCCTCATCGCCGGCTGGCGCCATCGCAGTCTCTGGCTCATCGATCATGCCAAGGGCGAGGCCAAACGCGTGGAGGTCACCGGCGAGGACGAATGGCTGACCTGGACGGCCGAAACCGACAGTGCCGACTTCAGTGCGGTGATCACCTTGAGCCATGGCGATGCGCGTGGCCCTACGGCCGATCCGTTGTTTGACGGTGTTGCCCGCGTTGGCGAGACCGCATCGCTGACCGGCCTGTTTCGCCCGCGCGGCGAGGACAAGCGCACGCTCAGTTTCGCCACCGAAGCCGGCTATTACGAACTCGACGGCGACCTCCACCTGCGGCGTGTCGAGGATCCGACGACCCTTGCCTGGGTGAAGGGCAAAATCGCCATCCCGAAGGACGTGGTCAGCCTCGATGAAGCCAGCGTGCTCATTGTCGACGACCGCGGTCGGCGCTGGCGCCTGCCACGCGCCACGAGTGGACTCGACGAAGCCACCCGGGCCGGCGAACTGCGCCTCTGCCGCGAGGTCGCCACCGAGCGCGACATGCTCAACGTTGCCGGCACCTTCTTCGAACTGCCGGCGGAGAATGCCGACGGCTTCGCCAAGATTCGGCCGGTGAGTTCGCATGAGCTGCGTGTCACCGACTTTGGCGGCTACCGCGGTCTCTTCCTGATGAGCGGGGTGCGTGCTGATGCGCCGGCAGGCCCGCATATCCTGCGCAGCGATGACGGCAAGGCCGCGCTCTGGGCGGGTGCCATTGACGACCTGTGGAAGCTCGGCAAACCGCGCGGCGAGGGCGGCCCGTGGAAGGACAGCCCGGTCAAGGCCGGCGAGGCCAGCGATGCCTACCTGCTCTGGGGCTACGACCGGCGCTCGCTCACCCTGGAACACGACCAGAACGTGCCGGTGTACTTCCGCGTCGAACTCGATCTCACCGGCACCGGCGTCTGGGTCACCTGGCAGCACCGTGAGGTGTCGCCGGGCGAACAGGCGCATCTCACGTTCGAGCCCGCCGTCCAGGCGCGCTGGCTGCGTGTCACCGCCAGCGACGCCTGCACCGCCACGGCCTGGCTGAAGTGCGAGTGAGGAGGCAGGGCGCTTGGTCCCAAAGCGCCGCGCTCGGGGGTAGCCCTATGCCTTGGCCTCTCTCCGCCGGACTGAGGGCAGTTCGGCTCAGCCTGCCCAGGCTCGCGCCTACCACGTCAATTCCGCAAGCGGAATCACCGCCAACTCCGCGCTGTTGTTGTTCCAGAGTTCGCGGCCCTCGCCGATGCGGCCGACGTGGCCGCCGTTGTTCGAGTAGCCGACGTAGAGCTGGCCCTCGTGCTCGATGGCATAGGGGTAGGACAGGGAGACTCGCTCGTGAGATTCGCCGGGGCCCTCGGGGAAAAGGGCGTGGCGGATGACGAAGACTTTGGAGAACACGGTCTCGCCGGGCCGGCTGACGGCGATTGTCAGCGGGGCGCGGCGCCCGCCGCCATCGGCGCTGGTGCTGCACACCAGGTAGCGCTGGCCAGTGCTCAAGACGCCCGCATAGGGCTTGCTCGTGGCCATCGGCAGGTTGCTCGGCCGCATCCGCGTCCAGGTGCGACCGTAGTCCTCGCTGGTGGCGGTCAGGGCGTTGGCCTCGGCGCCGTAGCGACTGAGGTTGGTGATGCGTTTGCCCTCGACGAGGACGGTCGACTCGCCCCAGACCTTGCCGAGGCCGGGCACTTGGGCGATGCGCACGAGATCCCACTTCAGGAAGTTGTCGCCCCGGCTGATGGCCACGGCCGCCGGATGTTCACCACCGGCCGCGGCGTCGCCCCCGGCCGAGATGCCCGCCAGGATCCAGTGGCCATCGTCCATGCGGATCGGTTCCTGCATGGGCCAGAAGCCGCCATCGACCACCACGCCGAGTTTCTCGAAGACCCCCGTCGTTTCATTGAGCCGGTACGCCCGGGTGTGAATGCCGACCATGGTGCCGGTGTAGGCCCCCATGAAGGCCCAGAGCATGCCCTGCTGCGAGAGGAAGACGCCGTGGCTGACGGCGACTTCCGGTCCACCATCGTCCAGGGTTTGCACCGCGCTCCAGGTGCGGCCCTGATCGTCGCTGACGCAGAAGCGCGCCTCTTCAGTGTCGGTGTTTTCACCACCTTTGTTGTGGCCGAAACTGGCGTACAGCTTGCCCTTGTGGAAGCCGAGACCGACCCCGTGCAGGAAGCGGTAGCCGTCCTTCCTGAACTCGTAGGGTTTGATCACCGAGAAGCGCACGTTCTTGAGCACGGGCAGGTCGGCGGCTTTGGGCACCGGCTGCTTCTCATGCCAGAGCACCGCCTTCTCGATCGGTTCCGGCACGGGCAGGGTTGCGGTCACGGGGTGATGGAGCGCGGCCAGTTCCGCGGACGACAGCGCTCGCGGTTCAAAACGTGCGTCGTCGAGCGCGCCGGCAAAGGTCTGTCGGGGCGCACCATCGAGCACCCCGCCGAGGGTGATCGGTGCGGCCGTGGCGGGCATGGCCTGCGGCAGGTCGGTCCGGCCTTCCAGAACCCCGTTCACCCACAGTTCCACGGTCGCGCCGCGTCGCACCACGCCGACCTGATGCCAGTGCCCGGGTTTCGGCTCGGTCTTCGCCGTCACGGTTCGCCAACCGTTTTGCTGAACGTAGAGCCGGAAATGTCCGTCCGCGTCCACCATGACACCCCATTCGCGCTCGCCCCGGCTGTAGCGGTTTTTCGCGGCGATCATGCGCTGCCCGTCGCGCAGCCGCAGCGGATTGCACCAAACGCTGAAGGTGAAGTCGCCGGCCGAGCCCAGCGCGGCGGAATCCGCCAGTTCGAGCACACTGTGTCCGTCGAGCTGCAGGGCCTGGTTCTGCACACCGCTGATGGCTGTGGCCTCGCCCTGCAGGCGCAGGCCCGCTTCGTCGAGCCTGTCCAGCGGCCAATGGGCGGCGTGCAGTGGCAGGGTGGTCAGCAGAAACAGACAGGACTTCAACATGCGCATGGCAGGCCTACGTGCTGCGGGCAGGTCTTCATGCGAGGCAAAGGTTGGAAGAACTGCTAATTCACAGGCGTCCCCAGAGCGAAGGGCTTCCGTGGGGCTTTTCTGCCAAAGGCGCTGTCAAATTTCAGGGGCTTGAGCCGGACTGTCTTGGGCGAAGCTTCACACAGTCTAACAATAAATAAGATTGCCAAGATCGGAGCATCAACCTAAAGCAGGTTCCATGAAAGCAGTGCTGGTCTTCGCTTTGGTGCCCCTGGTCCTTTTACTTGCGGCTTTTGTGCCCGTTCAGCCGGAAACGATGAACGCCACGTGCAGCCCGGTCGGGATTTGCCGGGCCTGCACCAACTGCAAGTACTGCAAAAATTGCAGCAGCGGCGGTTCCTGCAGCGTCTGCAGATAAATCCTAGCCGCTCTTTGTTGCGCGGTTCATGATTTTCAAGAGCCCACAAAACGGCACACGAAAAACGCTCCGAAATCGGCCGGAAGTGGCAGAGTTGAAAATCAGTGTTGGCACACTGAATTCCCCAGTGAAGGGAAGTGCTCCCGCCCGGATTCGAACCGGGAACCAAGGGATTATGAGTCCCCTGCTCTAACCGTTGAGCTACAGGAGCGTGGGTTCAGTTGGCGACCGAGGCGGCGCCTTCCAAAATTTCGACATGGAACCCGGCGAGGTCGCCGGCGTCGCGGCCGATGACGAGGGTGACGGGATGGCTGCCGGCGGGCAGGTCGAGCACGAGTTCGGGCGTCACTTCCTTGAGGGCGGCTTCACCGACGACAACCTCGACGGCCTTGGTGCTGCTGAGGCCGAGCTTGACCTTGCCGGGGCTGTCGAGCTTGAGGGTGAACTGGGCAATTTTCGGGAACCAGGGGTACATCTTCGCCATGGTCAGCTCACTGAGCGGCAGTTCACCGCCGACCTTGGAGAAGCGCAGTTCCCAGGGATAGCTGCCGTCCTTCTCGTGCAGGGCGTGCAGGCCGACGTGGCGGACGTGATCGATCTGCTCTCCCGTCATTTGACCCATGACGCGCCAGGTGCGCACGTAGCGGTTCGGCTTGATTTTGTAGTCGCCCTCGCGGCCGAGCTCGGACATGAAGCGGACGAGGTCGACGAATTCATCCTCGCGCAGGCTCGCGGTGAGCCCGGGTGGCATCATGCTGGCGGGGCTCATCTGGCGGCTGGCGACCTGCGACTTGGGCACGCGCTGCAGCTGGTTGGCAGGATCGCGGATGACGAGTTCCTCGCTGCCGTCCTGGACCAGGCCGCCGCTGACGACCTTGCCGTCCTTGGTGGTGACGATGACCATGTGATAGCCTTCCTTGATCTTGGCGCTCGGGTTGAGCAGGCTCTCGATCAGGTAGTCGACCGGGGCGCTGCCGCCGATGCTGACGAGGTTGGGGCCGAGCACGCCGCCGGCGTCGCCGATGGCGTGGCAGGTCTGGCAGAGCAGATTGGCACGGCGGTAGATGTCCTCGCCGCGTTTGGCATCGCCGAGGCTCTTCACTTTTTCGACCAAGGCCGCCATCTGTTCGGAGGTGAGGGCCTGGTTCATCGACTTGACCCCGCCGGCCTGGCGCAGGGCCTCTTCGAGCGGGCCCTGGATGCCGCGCGTGGAGACCCGGCGTACGGCTTCGAGGGCGATGGCCTCGGGGATGGTTTTGCCGGCGAGTTCCTTGGCGAGCACGTTCGGCAGCTGCTTGTTCTGCAGGAAGGTGTCGAGGATCGGCACGGCTTCGGCGCTGGTCTTGGCGGCGGCGAGGAATTCGACAGCGCGCTTGGCGGCGAGCTGCGGGCCGGTGGCGGTGAGGCCCTGCACGGCGAGGCTGCGCAGGTCGGCGCGGCTCTGGAAGAGTTGGTCGAAGGTGTCGCGCGACTTCACGCCACCGAGGCGGGCGAGACCCTGCATGGCGGCCTGGCGCAGGGCCGGGCTGGAGGCCTCGGCGCTGAGCAGGGCGGTGACCGCCTCGCGGGCGGGCTCGACCTTCCAGGCGCCGGCGAGCAGGGCGGCGCGCTGGACGATTTCAGGGTTCGCGTGGGACAGCCAGGCGCTGACCGCGGCGGCCGCGTCCTTGGGGACGATCGCGCGCACGGTGGCGGCCTTGAGCAGGGCATCAAGCAGGCCGGTGTGATGGGCGGCGAGCTTGGTCTCGTTGACCATGGCGATCATCTGCGCGGCCTGCTCGGCGTTGGCGACATCGCCGGCCATGGCAAGGGCGGCGGCGGCGTCTTCGGCGGAAAGGCGACCGGCCTGCAGGGCGTCGAACAGCGGCTTGAGGGCCGCGTTGCGGCCGGAGGCGCGCATGGCATAGACGAGGTGGCGCGGATTGTCGTTGAGGGTGATGGCCTCCTTCTGGTAGGCCGGCAGCCAGAGGTCGGCCTGCTCGCGGGCGGTGAGTTCGAGCAGGAAATCGAGGTTCTCATCCATGGGCTGGTCGAGCACGCGCATGGCGACGTCGAAGGCCTTCGGCTGGCGCATGTCGGCGAGCACGGCGACCGCCCACAGGCGCACCTGGGCGTTGTCATCGGCGACCGCCTTCTTCAGCACGTCGAGCGCTTCGGGCAATTCGCGCCAGCGATGGGTGAGGATGCGCAGGGCGGCGGCGCGGATGCGGGCATCGGGAGCGGCCCAGAGCTCGCGCCAGAGTTTGGCGGAGAAGCGATTCAGGCCCTCGCGCGTCCAGGCGGCTTCGAGCTGTGCGTGCCAGTCGGCCTCGCTGGCCTTGGGCAGGGCCTCCGACCAGGTGCGCAGGGCGGGCAGGACTTCGGCGGCGCCACGCTCGCGGAGCTCGCGCTTGGCAAAGTGGCGGGTCCAGGCGCGGTCGCTCTTGAGCATCTCCAGCAGTTCCGGCACGGGGGCGCCGGCGATCTTCGGCTTTTCGCTGAGCGGCCGGCCCTTGGCGGTGAGGCGCCAGATGCGGCCGTGCACGAGGTCGCGGCGCGGGTCGCGGAAATCGACCTCGCCGTGCTGGATGATGGGGTTGTACCAGTCGGCGATGTACAGCGCGCCGTCGGGGCCGGTGCGCACGTCGATGGGACGGAAGGCGCGGTGGTTGGAGGCGAGCACATCGGCTTCCTGCTTGGCAAGGTAGCCGCTGCCGCTGGCGGAGAGCTTGAAGCGGTTGACGCGATTGCCGCGGAAGTCGTTGGTCACCCACGAGCCGCGCCACTCTTCCGGCCAGTGGGGATCGTCGAGGTACTCGAGGCCGCACTGCTTGGGCTGGCCCGGGCTGAGGCCGCTGAGGGTGCGCGAGGCGCCGGGCGAGGTCTTGAAGACGCTGCCGGGGAAGATGTAGTTCAGGCCCTCGCCGCCGGCACCGTCGGTGGCGAAGCTCTGGCCCCACTTGTCGAACTCAAAGCCCCAGGGGTTGATCAGGCCCTTGCTGAGGATTTCCAACCGGCGCGTTTCGGGGCGGAACTCCCAGACGCCGCCGCCCATGAGCCGGCGCACGCCGTGCGGGGTCTCAATGTGACTGTGGATGTAGATCGACTGCAGGAAGTACAGCAGGCCCTCGGGCCCGTGGCGCATCGTGTGCAACAGGTGGTGGGTGTCCTCGGTGCCGAAGCCGCTGAGCACGATCGTGCGTTCATCGGCCTTAAGGTCGCCGTCGGTGTCGCGCAGGAACAGCACCTCGGTCGAGTTGGCGACATAGACGCCGCCGTCACCCGGGATGACCGCGGTCGGAATGTGCAGGTTTTCTGCAAAGACCGTCGACTTGTCGGCACGGCCGTCGTTGTCGGTGTCTTCGAGCACGACGACCTGGTCCTTGGCGGCGTCGCCGGGTTTGATCTGCGGGTAGGTGGTGCTGCTGACGACCCAGAGTCGGCCCTGGCTGTCCCAGTTCATCTGCACCGGCTTCTGGATCATCGGTTCCTGGGCCCAGAGGGTCACCTCCAGGCCTTCGGGCACGACGAAGCCGGCCTTCTGCACTTCCGGATTCGGGTCGGGCAGGTCGGCGGCGGACTTGGGCTGGGAGGCGAGGGCGCAGGTGGCGGCTCCGAGCAGGACAGTGAGGCGGGCGATCATGGCGGCGGGCATTGGGCCGGGGCGGCGGTTGAAATCAGAAAGGGGGCGAAGAGGGGATGCGGCAAACCTCAGAGGCGTTTGCGGGCGTCGAGCAGGCCGGCCTTGAGCGCTTGGATTTTGGCGTCGGCCTGGTCGATGAGCGGGTCGAACATGGGGATCTCGCGGGCGTTTTGCCCCTGCTCATGCTTGCGGAAGCCAAACAGATAAGTCTCGTTCTGCGGCCGCCAGCGGTTGAAGAAAAGCTCGTCCTTGTGCAGCACCTCGCGGCGCAGCGGTTCCAGTTCGGCGGCAGTGACCTGTGGCACGCTCAGGCCGAGGCCCTCGATGAGCTTGTGGCTGAGCTTTTCATAACCCGCCAGCGTGTAGTGCACGCCGTTCTCGGTCAGGGGTGCGGACACCACGCCGGGCTTGGGCACGCCGCCCATGAGTTCGAACCAATCGACAAAAAAGGCGTTCTGGGCGCCGGCGAACTTGCGCAGGGCGTCGCGGAAACTCGACAGGGCCTTGTTGGCGTCGGTCTGGTCGGGCAGCGGCGGCGGCAGGGTTTCCAGCGGCGGTGGCGCGGCGAGGATGAGGCGGACGCCGGGCGACTTGCGACGGATCAGCTCGATCAGGTTGCGGTAGCCGGTGAGAAAGTCGGGCAGGCCGTTGAGGCGGTCGAAGCCCATTTCCGAGCCGTAGCAAAGCAGGACGACGGTGGGCTTGAGCAGTTCGAGGTGCTTTTCCAGCCGCTCCAGGCCCTCCTTGGGCGGGCCAAAGTAGGAGCGGGCATGACCGAAGACGGTGTCGCCGCTCCAGGCCAGGTTGCGCACGGTGATCTTCTTTTCGCCGAGAGCCAGGGCCAGCGCCGGCTCCAGGGTGGCGTAGCGCTGCTCGCGCTCGAGCACCGTGCTGCCGAGCAGGACGAGGCGGTCGCCCTCCTTGAAATCAAAGCGCTTCTTCTCGGGCGCCGCGGCTGGTGGCGCGGCGGGTTCCTGCGCGGCGGCGGCAAGGGCGAGGCCGGTCCAGGCGGTGAAAAGGACGGTGCGGATCATGGGGACGGTATTTGACTCCTGCTGCTGGGGGAATGCAAGGCCCGAACCACATCAGCGCCGACGCATGACGAGCACGACGTCGAGGTGCCCGCCATCGAGTCGAAACTCGCTCGCGGCGTCGTGGGTGAAATCGTGGCAGGCGACCCTTTCCAACTCCGGCACCGCGCGCAGCAGGGCGCGCAACTGGCGGGTGTCATAGGTGCGGAACGGCCAGCGTGTTTCCTGGGTCTGCGTTTGGCCATCACGCCGGACGCGCAGCCGGGTGCGCAGGTTTTCCAGGCGCGTGCGCCGGTCGGCCGGCCAGGTGCGGGTGTTGCAGACCACCTCGACGCCGTCGCGGGTCGCCACCCAGCGCTCGTGATCGGGTCGGGTGCGTTCGTAGTCGCTCAGGTGCAGGCCGAGCACGAACAGTCCGCCGGGGCGCAGGGCCTCGGCCACGCGCTGCAGGCAGGCGCGGGCGTCGGCCTCGGTCAGCAGGTACTTGAAGGTGCTGACCAGGCAGTGGGCGAGATCGTAGCTGCCGGCGGCGGGGGCGGTGAAATCCTGCAGCCGGTCCGGCCAGAGCCGGGCGCGCAGGCCGGCCGCAGCGAGGCGGTCGCGGGCGTAGTCGAGCATGGGCTGGCTGGCGTCAAAGCCGTCGACCCGCCAGCCGCGCCGCGCCAATTCGAGCACCAGCCGGCCGCTGCCGCAGGCGGGTTCGAGCACGCGCCGGCCACGGCCTGGACCGGCATGGCGACGCCACAGCGCCTCCAGAAAATCGGCTTCGCGCGGCGTGTCGGCGTCGAAGATGATGTCGTAGTACAGTGGCGTGTCGTACCAGTCGCGGGTGGCCATGGCACAACCAAGCCCGGGCGGCCGGGACTGGCCAGCAACAATTCAGCCGACCGCGACGACCGCCTTGACGACGCCGCTGCCCGGCGTGGTCCAGGCGGGCAGGGCGGTTGGCAGTTCGTCCCAGGCGGCGCGGTGGCTGATCCAGGGGCGGGTGTCGATGCGGCCGGAGCGGATGAGGTCGAGGATGCGCGGGAAATCGGCGCTGAGCGCGTTGCGACTCGCCAGCAGGGTCAGCTCGCGACGGTGGAAGAGCGGATCGTCGAGCGGCACCGGTTCGGCGGTGATGCCGACGTAGACGACGCGGCCGGTGAAGCGGGCGAAGCGTGGCGCGCGCGCCATCGACGTGGCATTGCCGGTGGCATCGATGACGACCTGGGCGCAGGGCGCGTCGGCCAGTTCGGCGACGGCGGTGACGTCGGGGTAATGCTGTTCGACAAAGGCGCGGCGGGCGGTGCTGGTTTCCAGCACGGTGACGCGACGCGTGGCAAGACGGGCGAACTCGAGCACGCTGAGGCCGATCGGTCCGGCGCCGACGATGAGCAGGTCGTCGTCGGCGGCGGGTGCGGCGCGGTCGACGGCATGGCAGCCGATGGCGAGGGTTTCGACGAGGGCGAGCTGCTCGAAGTCGAGCGAGTTGTCAGGGTGCAGGCGGCGGGCCGGCAGCCGCCAGCGTTCGCGCAGGCCGCCATCGATGTGCACGCCGAGCACCTGCAGCGTTTCGCAGCAGTTCGTGCGGCCTTGGCGGCAGGCGTGGCAGTCGCCGCAGTTCAGATACGGCTCCACCGCACAGCGGTCGCCGGGCTGCAGGTGTCCGACACCGGGACCGACGGCCAGCACCTCGACGCCGAGTTCATGGCCGAGCAGGCGCGGGAAGGTGATGAAGGGCATCTTGCCGAGCCAGCCGCTGATGTCGGTGCCGCAGACGCCCATGGCGCGGACGGCGACGAGGGCCTCGCCCGGTCCGGGCGATCCGGGTTCGGGCAGGTCGATCCAGTCGAACTGCTGCGGGGCGACGAGTTGCAGGGCGCGCATGGGCGCCGAGCATGGCACGGAAAGCGTGGCTGAAAAGTCCGGCTTCAGGTGGTAGCGAGCGCGCGCCGAAGCAGGTCGAGGCTGGCGTTGCCGCCGCTGAGCATGCAGGCGACGCGGGTGCCGCGCCACTGGCCGCGGGTCTTTTTCAAGGCCGCCCAGGCGAGGGCGCCGGCGCCTTCGGCGAGGTTGTGGGTGGTCTCAAGCAGTTCGCGAATGGCCGACAGCGCCTCATCGTCGGTGACGGTGACGATGGCATCGGCATGAGCGCGCACGAGTGCCAGCGCGTCCGCGTTCGGCGTGCTGCAGGCGACCCCTTCCGCCACGGTGGTGGTGCTCGGCTGGGTGAGCAGTCGGCCCTCGGCAAAGGAGCGGGCGTAGGCGTCGGCATGGGCGCTGACGACGCCGATCAGGCGGGTGGGAAGGCCGAGCGCCTGGCGCGCGGCGGCCAGACCGCAGAAGCCGGAGCCGAGGCCGATGGGCACAAAGACCGCGTCGAGGGGTGGCGTGCTGCGGAAGAGTTCGAGCGCGCCGGTGGCCACCCCGCGTACCAGCCAGGGATGAAAGGAGGGCACCGCGTGCAGACCTTCGGTGCGGGCGAGTTCGCGCGAATGCTCGAGCGCCTCCTGGAACTCGCGCCCGTGTTCGACGAGTTCGGCGCCGAGCGCGCGCATGGCGGTGTTTTTGTCCGGGTTGTTGCCACGCGGCACGACGATGACCGCGCGCAGGCCGTGCTGGCCGGCCGCCCAGGCGATCGACTGACCGTGATTGCCGGTCGAGGCGGCGATGACCCCCCGCACTTCCGGTTCGGCGCGCCGCAGTTCGTCGAGATAGATCAGGCCGCCGCGCACCTTGAAGGCACCGACGGGGGTGTGGTTCTCGTGCTTGACCCAGACCTCTGCGCCAGCGGCGGCCGAGAGCAGCGGCCAGGGATGGGCCGGCGTCGTCGGCACGAAGGGACGGATGCGTTCGGCGGCCGCTTCGATCTCGCTCAGGCTGGGCAGGGGCGGGGTCATTCGGTGTCGGCCAAACTGGCATCAAGCCGCAGCCAGTCCAGCAGCTCTT
Organism: uncultured Prosthecobacter sp.; assembly: GCA_964605265.1. Taxonomy (GTDB): domain Bacteria; phylum Verrucomicrobiota; class Verrucomicrobiia; order Verrucomicrobiales; family Verrucomicrobiaceae; genus Prosthecobacter. The sequence goes on along the minus strand of CAZSBO010000010.1, from coordinate 21,631 downwards.
CACGGCTCATGCGGGTGAGCAGCCCTTCCAGGCCGTCGGCGCTGCCGACCAGATCGTTGGCAAGGCGCCCCTTGTCCTCGAGCAGGGCGTCGATGCGTTCCTCGAGTGTGCCGCGGCAGATCAGGGTGTGGACGACGACGGCGCGGCGCTGGCCAAGGCGGTGGGCGCGATCGGTCGCCTGGTTTTCCACGGCCGGATTCCACCAGCGGTCGAAGTGCACCACGTGGCTGGCGGCGGTGAGGTTGAGGCCGGTGCCGCCGGCCTTGACGCTGGCGACCAGGAAGGGCGGGCCGTTGGGGCGCTGGAAGGCTTCGACGAGTTCCGTCCGCCGCCGCACCGGCGTGCCGCCGTGCAGCACCAGGCCCTCGCGACCGAACCGGCCGGCGAGGAAGCGGGCGAGCGGATCGCAGGTCTCGCGGAACTGGGTGAAGACGAGCAGGCGTTCGTGCTGTTCGGCGAGGGCTGTGGCGATCTCGCCGAGGCGCAGGAACTTGCCGCTGGCCTCCGGTTGCCAGGCGCCGTCGCCATTCCAGTGGCTGGGATGGTTGCAGACCTGCTTGAACTGGCTGAGCAGGCCGAGCACCAGGCCGCTGCGTTCCTTCGGATCCAGCAACGGGTCGGCGAGGCGGCGCGCGAGCTGATCGACGAGTTTGGCGTAGATCGAGGCTTGGCGCCGGGTCAGGCCGCACCAAGCCTTGACGACGATCTTGTCGGGCAGTTCGGGCAGCAGGCGCTTGTCGGTCTTCAAGCGGCGCAGCAGGAAGGGCCGGACGAGTCGGCGCAGGGGCGCGAAGCCCTCGGGGTCGCGGCTGCACTGCTGGAGCAGGGCGGCGAACTCGGACTGGCTGCCGAGCAGGCCGGGCTGCAGGAAGTCGAACAGGCTCCAGAGATCGCCCGGGCGGTTTTCCACCGGCGTGCCGGTGAGGGCGAGGCGGGCGGTGGCCGCCAGTCGCTTCACCGCGCGACTGACCCCGCTCGCGGGATTCTTGATGATCTGCGCTTCGTCGAGCACAACCAGACTCCAGGGGTGCTGCTGCCAGGCCTCGGCGCGCTGGAGCAGGGCATAGGTGGTGAGCACGGCGTCGTGACCGGCCAGCCGGGCGGGATCTTCAAAGACGCTCTCGATTTCGGTGCGTGGCTGGAAGGCCGGGTGGGCGACGAACAGGCGCAGCTCGGGCGCGAAACGGGAGGCCTCGGCCTGCCAGTTGCCGAGCAGCGAGGCGGGCACGACCAGCAGGGCGGGGCCTGGCGTTTCCGAACGGCGGGCCAGCAGCAGGGCCAGCACCTGCAGGGTCTTGCCCAGGCCCATGTCGTCGGCCAGACAGGCGCCGAGGCCGAGCCGGGTCATGCCGAGCAGCCAGGTCAGGCCTTCGAGCTGATAAGGACGCAGGGTGGCGCGCAGGCCGGGCGGCGGAGTGGTCGCGGCGGGCTGGCGCAGCAGGTCGAGGGCGCGGGCAAGCGCCTCGCCGGCTTCGGCGCGGCTCCACTCGCCGAGACCAACGGGCGGTTCCGCCTGCTTGAGCCGCGGCGCCTGGCCGGCGAGCAGGCGCATGCCCTCAAGAAAGCCGAGGCCACCCTCACCGGCGGCCTGTTCGACACGCTGCCAGTGCGCCAGCACCTCGCGCAGGCGCTCGGGATCGACCTCGACCCAGCGACCGCGCAGGGAGACGAGGCCGGTTTCGGCGCTGAGCAGGCGCTGCCACTCGGCCTCGGTCAGCGGCTCGCCGTCGAGGCTGCGCTCGATGCGGAAGCGCAGCAGGGCACCGGCATGCAGGGAGGTCTGTGGCGGCAGGTCGAGGCGGACGGCCACCGCCGGGCGCGGCCCGCGACCGGCGCGCCACCAGTCGGGCAGCTTGACGACGATGCCGGCCGCACGCAGGGCCTCGCTCTCGCGCAGCAGTCGCCAGGCTTCGCCCGCGGTCAGGGCGAGCGGTTGAAACAGGCGGCGGGACTCGAGCCACTCGCGCAGCAGGGGGCATTCTGCCGTGGCGCGGCGCACGGGGGTGAGCAGGCGGTCGAGCGCGGCGGGATCGCCGGCCAGTTGCTGCAGGGCGCGCGCCAGCGGCAGGTGGCGGGGCTGGCCGGCGGCATTGAGGCCCTCGCTGTAGGTCGCGAGGAAGGCGAAGGGCCGCTCGCGGTCGGTCGGATTTTCCGCCAGATGAAAGCTGATCCGACCCACGGCCTGCCAGGCGGGATGGCGGGCGCGCAGCCAGTCGGCCAGGCCTGCGGCAGGGTCGCCGGCACGTCCGGCGACCTCGGCGACCAGGGCCAGCCAGGCCTGTTGCAGCCAGATGGCGGTCACATGTTCGGCGCCCGCAAAGGGCGGCACGGCGGCGGCATGGGCCGCGCAGGCCGCGATGTCCGGGGCGGGGGCGGAGGCGCCGTGCTGGCAGAGGGCGGCGAGGCAGCGGCAGGCCCAGTCGCGCAGCCAGCGCCAGGGCAGGTCGAGTTCGGCGTCAAGCGTCTCCGTGCCGAGGGTGAAGAGGAGCGGGGCAATGCCCTGCGCGGCGGCCTGGGCCAGCCGGGTCTCGCTCTCCTGGCCTGGCCGCCCCTCGGCGAGCAGGGGGCCTTCGGGGCGAAGAACGAGTTCCAGCATGGCCGTTCTGAAGCCGAGATTGCGCTGGCGGGCAAGCCTCGGTTTGGGGACATCGGCCTTCGTGCGGCGCTCCAAGCGCTGCTTGAACGAGCCCCGGGACTGCGACTAGGATACGGCATGACCTCTCTGCCGCTGCCCGCCGCCGCCGAGGTGCTGCAGTCGCTGGCCACCGCGCTCGCCCTGGGTTTGCTGGTCGGCCTGCAGCGCGAGTGGGTGCGCAGTCAGGTGGCGGGCATCCGCACCTTCGCGCTGCTGACCCTGTTTGGTGCCCTCGCTGGTCTGATTGGCCTGGCCTTTGGTGGCTGGGTCATTGCCGCGGGTTTCCTGGCCTTTGCAGCCATGGTCATCCTCGGCAACCTGGGCGAACGCAAGCAGCCGGATCCGGACATCGGGCTGACCACCGAGATGGCGATGCTGGTCATGTTCGCGGTGGGCATCGTCATCATGCTCGGCCACCGGTTGGAAGCCGTGGTGGTGGCGGGCGTCGTCATGGTGCTGCTGCACAGCAAGAAGCGGCTGCATGCCATGGTGTATCGAATTGGCGAGGACGACCTGCGCGAGATCGCACGCCTCGTGCTGGCAGGCCTGGTGATCCTGCCCGTGCTGCCCAACCAGGCAATGGGCTATCTCGGTGTGCTCAACCCTTTTGCCATCTGGTTGATGGTGGTGCTGATCGTCGGCATCAGCCTGGCTGGGTATCTGGCCGGCAAGTTCCTCGGCGGCGAGCGTGGCGCCCTGCTGGCGGGCCTGCTCGGCGGCCTCGTTTCCAGCACGGCCACCACGGCCAGCGCCGCCCGGCGCAGCCGCGGCAAGGGAGCCGGCAGCCAGGGTTTGGCGGCGGTCAGTGTCATCGCCTCCGCCTTTGTCTTCCTGCGGGTGCTGGCGGAAATCCGCTTCGCGGCGCCGGCCCACTGGGTCCCCCTGCTGCCGCCCTTGCTGGTCATGACCGCCTGGTTCGCGCTGGTGGCTGCAGTCGTGCATGGGTGGGCTCGGCGCCAGGGCGGGGTGGGCATCGAGGAGGCGCCGCCTTCGGAACTGAAGAGCGCGGTGGTTTTCGGTTTGCTGTATGCACTCGTCCTGGTGGGGGTCGCGGCCGCGCGCCAGCATCTCGGTGCTGCCGGCCTCTACCTGGCGGCGGCCCTCTCCGGCCTGACCGACATGGACGCCATCACGCTGTCGACCGCCCGCCTGGTGAGCACCGGCCATCTGGAACCGGACACGGCCTGGCGCATGATCCTGGTCGGTGGCCTCGCCAATCTGCTGTTCAAAATGGGGTTGGTCGCGGTGCTCGGTGCCCGGGCTTTTCGCCGCTCCGCCCTGCCGGCGATGGCGGTCGCCTTGGCCGGCGGCCTGGCCATCCTGGCCTTTTGGCCATGAAAAAGCGCAAAATTTTTCCGCGGAAAACCAAGCCACGACAAGAAAACCACGCGTTGATACGTTGTGGGCAGGCCGGGGCATCACGTCTCGGCCTCACCACCCCACCCAAAACTAGCACATCCTCCATGAAAACTCTGTTCTCCCTCCTCGCCATCGCCGGCTTCGCCTCCGCCGCTCCGGTCAACACGACCTGCCCGGTCGCCGGCAAGCCCGCCAAGCCCTCCGTGACCACCACCCACGAAGGCAAGGAAGTCGCCTTCTGCTGCAACAACTGCAAGGGCAAGTTCGAAGCCGATCCGGCCAAGTACGCCGCCAAGATCAAGTAAGACCTACGGTCGCCAAAAAAGCGGAGCTGCTCACGCGGCTCCGCTTTTTTCGTTTTCAGGTAGGCAGGTCCGATGCCGGCTCAGCGGCGCACGCTCTTGAATTCGCGGGTCAGGCTGGTGAGCGAGTCCTCAACGCCCATGCGCTCCAGGCTGGAGGCGCCGACGAAGCCGTCGGCCGTGGTCTTGCCGAGGATGTACTCGACGTCCTTCGGCGTGTTGATCGGGCCGCCGTGGGTGAGGGTGAAGATGTTCGGATTGACGCTCCTGGCGGCATCGATGATTTCCTGGGTGCGCTTGACGGTGAAGTCCCAGTCGACCACCGCGTTCACCACGCCAATGCTGCCGCCGACGGTGGTGCCGACGTGGGCGATGACGGCGTCGGCGCCCTGTTTGGCCATCTCGACCGCCTCCTCGGGGGTGGCGACGTAGACGATGCTGAACAGGTCCATGCGCGTGGCCAGACCGACCATTTCAAACTCCTTCTGCACGCTCATGCCGGTCTCCTCCAGCACGCCGCGGAAGTGGCCGTCGACAATCGTGTGGGTGGGGAAGTTGTTGACGCCGCTGAAGCCCATCTCCTTGACCCGGCCCAGCCAGTGCCACATGCGCCGGCGCGGGTCGGTGGCATGCACGCCGCAGACGACCGGGATTTCCTTGACCACCGGCAGCACCTCGTACTCGCCGATCTCCATGGCGATGGCATTGGCGTCGCCGTAGGCCATCAGGCCGCAGGTGCTGCCGTGGCCCATCATGCGGAAGCGGCCGCTGTTGTAGATGATGATGAGGTCGGCGCCGCCCTTCTCGATGAACTTGGCGCTGATGCCGGTGCCGGCACCGGCGGCGATGATTGGCTCCCCCTTGGCCAGGGTGGCCTTGAGGCGGTCGACGACTTCCTGCTTCGTGTAGGGATTTCCGATTCCGGTCCAGGGATTGGGCATGGCGGGGAGGATGGGGGATTTGCGATTTCGGATGGAGGATTTGGCTCGCTGATCGAACCAGCCTGTAGAATCTTGAATCGTAGGTTATCGATTCTAAATCACAAAGCAGGACTTCATGCACGCCTCCGCCGCCATCCATGAACTATCTGAAACCCACACTCATGGGCCGGACACGTCCTTCCGGGTGGTGCGCGCCGACGAGGCCGATCGCCGCGCCTGGCTGCGCGGGGCGCCGGTCTGTGGCACACTCAAGACCCACCGCATTGCCCATGCCGGTGTCATGACCGCGCGTTCGCCCTACCGCATCGTGCGCATGCATCAGGGGGGGATGTACTTCCTGGCCTGTTTGGAGGGCGAGGGCCGGGTGCTGGTGGACGGTCGCTGGCAGAAATGCGCGGCCGGCACGGCGGTGGCGCTGCCGCCCTTCATGGTCAACGCCTTCGAGGCGGTGCGCGGCAAGGCCTGGCGCTGCTGCTGGGTGCGCTATGAGCAGGAGCCCGGGCAGCGGCCCATCCTCAGCAGCAGCTCGCCGCAGATGGCCGCCTTCGATGGCCGGCCGCTCTGGAACGCCATCGAGGGGCTCATTGCCGAGGCCGGCCAGGCGGCCAAACCCGCCGCCATGTTCCACTGGGTCGAGCTCGTCCAGGGCTACGTCGAGCGTTTCGCCCAGCCCTGGCAGCAGGACGACCGGCTCTGGCGCGTCTGGGAAAAGGTGGCGGCCGACGTCGGTCGCGACTGGACGCTCGATGAGCTGGCGCACCAGGCGCATGTCAGCGCCGAGCACCTGCGCCGGCTCTGCCGCAAGGCGCTCGGCCGCACGCCCATGCATCACGTCACCTGGCTGCGCATGCGCAAGGCCTGCGAGCTGCTGGCGACCACGAACCTCAAGATCGAGACCGTGGCGAACGCGGTCGGCTACCAGAATCCGTTCGTCTTCTCGAACACCTTCAAGAGGTGGATCGGCTGGCGGCCGAGCGAGCACCGCAGTCGCATGGGCGCTTGATCGCGGTCACAGGTCGTTGTCCTCCAGTACTGCCGGCTCCTGCTGCGGCAGGCTGAGGTGCCTGCGGCTGAGCAGCACGTAGAACACCGGCGTGAACAGCAGGCCGAAGAAGGTGACGCCGATCATGCCGTAGAAGACCGCAGTGCCGAGCGCCTGGCGGATTTCGGCACCGGGACCCTCGGCAATGACCAGCGGCAGCACACCGAAGATGAAAGCGAAGCTGGTCATCAGGATCGGCCGCAGGCGCAGGCGCGTCGCCTCGACCGCCGCCGCCCACTTGTCCATGCCGGCCTGCTGGCGCTGGCGGGCGAACTCGACGATGAGGATGGCGTTCTTGGCCGCCAGACCGACGAGCACGACCAGGCCGACCTGGGTGAAGATGTTGTTGTCCATGCCGCGCAGCCAGACGCCGGCAAGGGCGCTGAGCAGGCACATCGGCACGATCAGGATGACCGCCAGCGGCAGGCTCCAGCTCTCGTACTGGGCGGCCAGCACGAGGAAGACAAAGAGCACGCAGAGCGGGAAGACAAAGGCGATGGTGTCGCCGGCGAGGATCTGCTGGTAGGTGAGGTCGGTCCACTCGATGGCGAAGCCGTCGGGCAGTTTTTCCTTCGCCAGGCGCTCGACGCTGTCGATCATCTGGCCGGAGCTGACTCCCTGCAGGGTGCTGCCGTTGATGTCGGCGGTGACATACATGTTGTAGCGCGCCACGCGGTCCGGACCGCTGACGCGGCGGATCTTGACGATGGCGCCCAGCGGCACCATCTCGCCCTTCTGGTTGCGGATCTTCAGGCGCAGCACGTCGTCCGGGCGCACGCGGAAGCGCGGCTCGGCCATGGCGGTGACCTGGTAGGTGCGGCCGAACAGGTTGAAGTCGTTGACGTAGGCCGAGCCGAGGCAGACCTGCAGCGTCTCGTTGAGGTCGGCCAGGGAGATGCCCATGTTCTTGGCGGCCTGGCGGTCGATGTCGAGGAAGTACTGCGGCGTGTTGGCGCGGAAGCCGGAGATGATGGAGGTGAAGCCGGGCTCGGCACTGAGCGCCGTCATGAGCCGGCTGGTGGCGGCTTCCAAACTCGCGAGGCCGGCATTGTTCAAATCCTGGACCTGGAACTTGAAACCGCCGGCGTTGCCGAGGCCGCGCAGCGAGGGCGGCGGCAGGACGATGACGCGGCCGCCCTGGATGCCGGCATAGCGACGTTTGATTTCGGTGATCAATTCGTTGGCGCTCTGGCCGGGCCCGCGATCCGCGTGCTGCTCGAAGACGAGGAAGGCGGCGCCGACGTTGCTTTGGTTGGCCTGCAGCACCGACGAATACCCCGAGATGGCGAAGGTGTGGGCGATGCCCGGCATGTCGCGGGCGATTTCGTCCATCTGGCGGACGACGGCGTCGGTGCGCTCGAACGAGGCGCCGTCGGGCAACTGAACGACGACGATGGCGTAGCCCATGTCGAGCGAGGGCAGGAAGCCGGTCGGCGTGATCTTGAACAGGTGGCCGGCGAGGCCGATCAAACCGGCGTAGACGAGCAGGACGACGAAGCCCAGGCGGACGAGTTTGCCAACGATGGTGCCAAAGAGGTTGGAGATGCCGTTGAAGAAGGCGTTGAAGCCGCGGAAGAACCAGCCGAACAGGCCGTCGATGCCGCGCTGCAGCAGGTCGGGCTTGGCGCCGTGGGGCGGCAGCAGCAGGGTGGTCAGCGCCGGGCTGAGGGTGAGCGAGTTGAAGGCCGAGATGATCGTCGAGGCGGCGATGGTGAGGGCGAACTGGCGGTAGAACTCGCCGGTGATGCCGCCGAGGAAGGCGGTCGGCACGAACACGGCGGTGAGCACCAGCGCGACGGCGATGACCGGGCCGGTGACCTCGCGCATGGCCAGCAACGTGGCCTGGCGCGGCGTGTGGCCCTTGGCGATGAAACGCTCGACGTTTTCGACGACGACAATGGCGTCGTCGACGACGATGCCGATGGCGAGCACCAGGCCGAACAGGGAAAGGTTGTTGAGGGTGAAGCCGAAGGCCTGCATGACCGCCAGCGTGCCGATCAGTGAGACCGGCACGGCGAGCAGGGGGATCAGTGAGGCACGCCAGTTCTGCAGGAAGAGCACGACGACGAAGACGACGAGTATGACCGCCTCCAGCAGGGTGGTCAAAACGGCCTGCATCGAGGCGCGGACGAAGCGGGTGGGATCGTAGTTGATGCGGTAATCCACCCCCGGCGGGAAGCGCTGCTTGAGCCGCTCCATCTCGGCGTAAACGCTGTCGGCCGTGGTCAGGGCATTGGTGCCCGGCAGCTGGAAGACACGCAGTGACACGGCGTTTTTGCCATCCATGTAGGACTTCACCGCATAGTCACGCGCGCCGAGTTCGATGCGCGCGACATCCTTGACGCGGATCACCTGGCCGTCGGTGTTGGTCTTCAGGACGATGTCGCCAAACTCCTCGGGTTCGATGAGGCGCCCCTTGGTGGTGAGGGTGTAGCTGAAGCTGGTGCCCTCCGGCGCCGGCATGGCGCCGAGCTGGCCGGCGGCCACCTGGACGTTCTGCTCGCGGATGGCGCGCAGCACGTCGCCGGCTGTCAGGTTGCGCGCGGCGATCTTGTCGGGATCGAGCCAGATGCGCATCGAGAAGTCGAGCCCGCCCAGGGTCGAGGCCTCGGCCACGCCGGGCAGGCGGGCGATCTGGTTTTGCACCTGCAGCAGGACGTAGTTCGACAGGTAGATGACGTCGCGCGAGTCGTCCGGCGAGAAGAACTGCACCGCCAGGGTCAGGTCGGGCGAGCGCTTCTGTGCCAGCACGCCGAGCCGGCGCACGTCCTCGGGCAGGCGCGGCAGGGCGGCGTTGACGCGGTTCTGCACGAGCACCTGGGCCTGGTTGAGGTCGGTGCCGAGCTTGAAGGTCACCGTCAGGTTCATGCGCCCGTCGTTCGTGCAGGACGACGACAGGTACAGCATGCCCTCGACACCGTTGATCTCCTGCTCGAGCGGGGTGGCCACCGTGTCGGCCACGACCTGGGCGTTGGCGCCCGGGTAGGTGGCGCTGACGACCACGGTCGGCGGCACCACATCCGGGTATTGGTTGACCGCCAGGCCAAAGTAGGACAGCCCGCCCAGCAGGGTGATGAGAATGCTCAGGACCGTGGCGAAGATCGGCCGGTCGACGAAGAAGCGCGCGAGGTTCATGGCTGGGTCGGCTTGCCGGCGGGCGCGAGCAGCGACCGCATTTCCACCTCGGCCTTGACCTCGGCCTTCGTGCCCTGGCGCACCAGGGCGACACCATCGACCACGATGCGGTCCTCGGCACCGAGACCGCTCTTCACGACGCGCAGGCCCTCGTGCAGCGGGCCGATCTCCACCGGTACCTGGCGCACGGTGTCGGCTTCGCCGAGCACGAAGACAAAGGGCTTGCCCTGATCGCTGCCGATGGCGTTGTCATGGATGAGGCGGGCCGTGTACTTGCCGCTGCCGGGGATGCGCACGCGGGCGAAGAAACCGGGTGCCATCAGGCCGCCGGGGTTGGGGAAGACCGCGCGGGCGCGGATGACACCAGTGCCGGGATCCAGACGGTTGTCGACGAAGTCGATGACCCCCTTGTGCGGGTAACCCTCTTCGCTGGCCAGGGCCATCTCGGCCGGGATCTGCCCGTCGAGGGCGCTGGCGCGGCTGCCTTCGCGACGCAGCTCGCGGTACTTCAGCGACGACTGCTCATCGACGTCGAGGTAGCATTGAATCGGGTCGACCGCGACGATGGTGGTCAGCACGGTGGCGTTGGAGTTGTTGCTGCCGCCGCTGATCAGGTTGCCCTCGGTGACCAGCGCCTGGCCGATGCGGCCGCTGATCGGTGCCCGCAACTGGGTGAATTCCAGGTCGAGCTTGGCGGTCTCCAGGGCGGCGCGCGCCGAACGCAGGGTGGCTTCGGCCTCGGCCAGGGTCTGGTTGCGCTGCTCGATCTCCTCCACGGCGATCGCCTTCGAAGCCATCAGCTCCTTGGCGCGCCGCGCCTCCATCTTGGCCAGCTCCACCCGCACCTGCGAGCGCTCGACCTCGGCCTGCGCACGGTCGACCACGGCCTGGTAAGGACGCGGGTCGATCGTGTACAGCGGGTCGCCGGCCTTGACGTCGCTGCCTTCGCGGAAATGGATCTTTTCCAGGTAACCCGACACCCGTGCACGCACCTCGACCGAGGCCGGCGCGGCCAGGCGGCCAATGAATTCATCCCACTCCACCATCTCGGTGGTCAGGGGTTTGGCGATGGTGACCGGGGGCGGCGGCGGGGCGGCTGCGGGCGCCTGGGCGGCGCGCTTGCAGGAGACCGGCAGGGCAAGCGCCAGGCTGAGCAGAAAGAGACGGTGCATGGGCAAATGAGAGGCGGGGAAGGGGAGTTCTATTCCCATACGCCCCCTGGGGGCGGCGTCCACCGCCGATCTGTCCGCGGAGGCTGCAAAAGGCCTGCGACACCCCCTTGCCACACCCGGCGGGCATGCCATCATAGTCCCGCCGCATGAAACGACTCTACCGCAACGCCCGCATCGCCCGTGCCGACAGTCCGCAGCTCGACGTGGCCGACGTGCTGGTCGAGGGCGACCGCATCACCGGCGTGGCGCCCGGCCTGTGCGACGTGGCCGACTGCGTCGAGATCGACTGCAAGGGTGCCATCCTGCTGCCGGCCCTCTTTGATCTGAAGGTGCATGCGCGTGAACCCGGGCAGGAGGAGAGGGAAAACCTCGCCAGTTGCGCCGAGGCTGCCATCAACGGCGGCGTCACCGGCTTTGTCATGATGCCGGACACCGCGCCGGCGATCGACGGCGCCGGCACCCTGCGCTCCGCTTTGGAGAGCGCCCGCCGCACCCGGCTCGGCTCGGGCATCCTCGCCGCCGGCGCCATCACCAAGGGTCGCCAGGGCCAGGAACTGGCCGGCATCGCCGCCATGAAGGCCGCCGGTTGTGTGCTGCTCAGCGATGGCGGCGCGCCGGTCGACAACCCGCAGGTGCTGCGCCGGGCGATGGAATATGCCCGCGAATTCGGCCTGCCGATCGCCAGCCAGGGTGAGGTCCGCGAGCTGTCCGGCAAGGGCTGCCTGCACGAGGGCCGGGTCAGCTACGCGCTCGGCCTGCCCGGCATCCCGAGCATCAGCGAGGAGATCGGCATTGCCCGCGACATCCGCCTCGCCGAATTCACCGGCGTGCACCTGCACATCCAGCAGGTCAGCACCGCCAAGGGCCTGGCGACGATCCGCCGTGCCAAGGAGCGCGGCATCCGCGTCACCTGCGAGGTGGCGCCGCACCACCTGATCTTCCACCACGAGCACGTCGGCGACTACGACACGCATTACAAGGTCAACCCGCCCCTGCGCACGCCCGAGGACAACGCGGCCCTGCTGGAGGGCCTGCGCGAGGGCTGGATCGACGCCATTGCCACGGGTCACGCGCCGCACACGCCGTTCGAAAAAAACCAGGACTTCGCCAGCGCGCCCTTCGGCATCACCGGCCTGGAAACCGCCCTGGTCAGCCTGCATCACCACTTCATCGCCACCGGCGCGCTCGACTGGGGCGCTCTGGTCCGTCGCTGCAGCACCGAGCCGCGCCGCCTGCTCGGCCTCGACCCCGTGGCCATCGAGGCGGGCGGACTCGCCGAGTTCGTGGTCTTCCATCCGGAGCGCGAGACGACCTTCACGCGCGACTTCCTGCAGTCGAAGAGCGCCAACACGCCCTTCCTCGACCGCACCCTGCGCGGCTGCGTCGAACGCGTCATCTGCCGCGGCGTCGAACTGCTCGCCCGCTGAGCCGGCTCACAGCGCGCCGCGCGCCTTCAGGAAGGGAATCAGTTCGTCGACGCCGAAGTCGGCCAGCACCTCGCCGTCCCAGTCCATCGTCGGCGCCTTGCTCTGGCCGGACAGTGCCACCATCTCGCGCATGGCCTCGGCATTGCCGCTGACCACGACCTTGCGGTAGGGCAGGCGGCGCGCGTCGAGGTAGTCGAGGACCTCGTCGCACCAGGGGCAGCCGGTCTTGACGTAAAGGATGGGCGTGGGCATGGCGCACCGCATGCACCCGGCCGGCCGCGCCGTCAACCCGGGGCGGCGCCCGCCAAGTTTTTTTCAAGCCGCAGCCGGGTCCGAGCGTTGAAGAGGCATGCAACGTCTCCTGCTCCCGCTCGCCCTGCTCCTGCCTGCCCTTGCCTCTGCCGCCAACTGGCCCATGTGGCGCGGCGCCAACGGCGACGGCACCTGCGCCGAATCCGGCCTGCCGCGCACCTGGAGCTCCACGGAAAACGTGCTCTGGAAAACCCCGCTGCCCGAGGGCGGCAACTCGACCCCCGTGGTTTGGGGCGACCAGGTGTTCCTGACCCAGGCGATCGAAAAAGAGGGGCGGCGCCTGCTGCTCTGCCTGGACGTCAAGACCGGCAAAAAACTCTGGGAAGCCGGCACGACCTACACCCAGCCGGAGATGACCCACAAGACCAACCCCTACTGCGCCGGCTCGGCCGCCACCGATGGCGAGGTGGTGCTCGCCTTTTTCGGCTCGGCCGGCCTGTTCTGCTACGACCTCACCGGCAAGGAGCTGTGGAAGCGCACCGACCTCGGCAAACTCCACCACATCTGGGGCAGTGGCACCTCGCCCGTGCTCGCCGGCAACCACGTCTTCCTCAACTTCGGTCCCGGCGAAACCACCGTGCTCCATGCCTTCGACAAAAAGACCGGTCGCTCGCTCTGGCAGCACCGGGAGCCCGGCGGCAACTCCGGCGAGGGCGGTGGCAAAAACTGGCTCGGCTCCTGGGCCGACCCCCTGCTGCGCAAGGTCGGCAGCCGCTACGAGCTGTTCATGTCCTGGCCCGGCCGCGTCTGCGCCTTCGACCCGGCCAGCGGCAAGCAGCTGTGGACCTGCGCCGGCCTCAACCCGCTCGTGTACAATTCACCCGTCTATGACGCCGCCAGCGAACACGTCATCGCCTTCGGCGGCTTCGGCGGCATGGGCGTCGCCGTCAAGGCCGGCGGCGAGGGCGATGTCACCGCCTCACGCCGCCTCTGGCACCTGCCCAAGGTCAGCCAGCGCATCGGCTCGGGCGTCGTCCACGAGGGGCATCACTACATCCTCAGCGACCCCGGCATCGCCGAGTGCCGCGACCTGAAGACCGGTGAGATGGTCTGGAACGAGCGACTCAAGGGCCCAGGCCCGACCGGGCAGAACTGGTCGTCGATCGTGCTCAGCGCCGACGGTCTCTGCTACGCGGTCAATCAGGGCGGAGACGCCTTTGTGTTCCGCGCCAGCCCGAAGTTTGAACTGCTCGCCACCAATGCCATCGGCGAAAAAGTCATCGGCTCCATCGCCGTCAGTGAGGGCCGCCTGTTCCTGCGCAGCTACCAGCACCTCTGGTGCGTGGGAGAGAAATAGGAGATGGCAGATGGGAGATGGGAGATGGGCGCTCTGAATGGTAATCTCAGCGAACAGCAAGCGTTCTCGACTGACCTCGTGGATGGGGTTGGGAGGGGTGTATCTGCTTTTGGGCGGGCTGCTCTGCTGGGCGGTCACTCAGCCCCTGACGCGTTTGAGCGGTACGGTGGCAGCTCTTGTCGTCTTGGGTGGTTGGTTGCCGGCCTACCTGTATCTGCGCTGGGCGGAGATCCGTGGCAATCCGGTCTTTTGGATCAGCCATGGCTTGGCGCTGGGCCTGACCGGACTGGCTGCTTTTTTCATCTGGCCTGCGGCGGTGGAATGGAATGAGGCGGTCGAGCAAGCGGCAAGTCGCCCCAACAGCGCCATCGGCTTCGGTGGCGCCTTGCTGATTTACCTCGTGTTGAACCAGTCCATTCACGGCATGCTGGTTCGGCTTTACTCTGGCGTGAGCGACAGCTTGGAGCGTCGTTTGGAAAAGCCTCAGCCCTCCGATCCGAGAGGGCGTTGAAGGCTTCACCGCCGCTGGCCGGCGCGGTCGACCAGGCCTTCGTAGATGCGGCGGCGTTCGTCGAGGCCGAGGCCCTGGTTGCGCAAGCCGAGCATGCGACGGTTGATCTCCTCGCGCTGGGAGACGCTCAGGCGTGAGAGTCGCTCGACCATCTCCGGCGGCGGCGTGCGCGGGTAGCCGTCGGCGCTGAAACCCTGTCGGTAATCGACCGCGGCACGCTGGGCCTCGCGCATCTGTGATTCGCTGAGCGGAGGCATGTTGCCACCCGAACCGCCGCTGCCGGAGCGGTTGCCGGAGCTGGAACTGCGGTTGGCCGGCCGCGGTGGCGGCGACTGGTAACGGATGCTGACGATCTCGCCCGTCTGCACGCGGATCTGGGCGGTCCAGGTTTGGCGGTTGGCGGGATCGCCGCCGACACCGACCAGTTGCCAGCCCTGAAGATTCGGCGTTTTGCCGACGACCTGGGAGGCGAAGGTCTGGGTGTCGAGCAGGGTGGCGACGACCTCGTCCTCACGATAGAGCAGGCCGGTGAGGATGAGCGAGTCGGAGACGCCGAGCGTGCGGGTGAAGGGCGAACGGGCCAGCAGGGCGTCGTAGGCATTCGTCGCCAGCGGCTGCGGCAGATCGTCGTCGGCCAGGGAGAATCCAAGACTCCCGAAACTCGCACAGGCGAGCCCAAGGGCGCGGGAGAAGCAAGGCGGCAGCCAAGGCATGCAGTTCTTAACGCAGCGATCCTGGCGGGTTTCTCAGGGAGGGATGAGGGATGAGGGATGAGGGATGAGGGATGAGGGATGAGGCGCCCTGGGTTCAACGATCAGGACGAGATGATGGCTGATGGTTGATGGTTGATCGAAAAACCCCGAGACCGGCGGGCCGGCTCCATCAACAATCAACAATCATCTATCAACTTGCCCGCTGAGCCAGGGATGAGGGATGCCCCCAAGCGCGGGCGCAAAACGACAAACTTCCGCCTTGCCCGGAGAGCCCGGCTGGGCTGGGATGGTCGGGTATGCGTTTCCTCTTCGCCTTCCTTCTCGCCACGGTCGCCCTGCGCGCCGAGTCCATCCTGCCGGCCAATGCCCGGGTCGCCGTCATCGGCGACAGCATCACCGAGCAGAAGCTCTATTCGAAGTACATCGAGACCTACCTCCTCGCCTGCACGGGGCGCAGCGACATCCATGTCTTCCAGTTCGGCTGGAGCGGTGAGCGGGCCGGCGGCTTTGCGGCGCGACTGGAAAACGATCTGGCGGTGTTCAAGCCGAACGTGGCCACCACCTGCTACGGCATGAACGATGGCAGCTACAAGCCCTACGCACCGGAGATTGGTGCCGAGTACGAGAAGAACATGCGCGCGGTGCTCGCCGGCTTGAAAAAGGCCGGCGTGCAGGCGGTCGCCGTTGGTTCGCCGGGCGCGGTCGATCCCGATTTCTTCAACCGTCCCACCGTGCCGGGTACCGTCTACAACGACAACCTCGCCCAGTTGCGCGACATCGCCCAAAAACTTGCCAAGGAGCACGGCCTGCCCTTTGCCAACGTCCACGACACCATGATGAGCGCCCTGCCCAAGGCGAAGGCGGCGCTCGGCAAGGAGTTCGCACCCTTCGGGGGCGACGGCTTCCATCCGTCGGCAGCCGGCCAACTGCTCATGGCCGAGGCCTTCCTGAAGGCGCTCGGTTTCGACGGCGACCTCGGCACGATCACGATCGATTTGAAGGGCCCGGGCAGTGCCACCGAAGGTCACAAGCTGCTGCCGGTGAAGCTGCCGCCGGGCACCGTGCAGGTGGTCAGCACGCGCTGGCCCTTCTGCTTTGATGCCGATCCGAAAAACGCCGGCAGCACGCGCAGCATCCTGCCCTTCACCCGCTTCAACGAGGACCTCAACCGACTCACCCTGAAGGTGCAGAACCTTGAGACGGCGAAGGCGAAGGTGCGCTGGGGTGAGCAGGTGCGCGAGTTCAGCCGCGAGCAGCTGCAGACCGGCATCAACCTTGCCGCGGCGTTCGAACGCACGCCCTTCGATGGCGCCTTCGCCGGCCTGATGAACGCGGTCGCCACCAAGCAGGCCTTTGAGACCGTGCTGGTGAAAAACCTCGTCACCCACATGCGCAACCTCGGCGCCGAAGATCCCAAGGTCGCCGCCGCCTTCACCAAGCTCAAGCAGCGCCTCGCCGCCGAGCACGCCAAGCAGGACACCAACGCTCGCAAATACCTCCAGCCGGTCACCCACACGATCCGGATCGAACCGGTCGAGTGAGGCGGGGAGGCTCGGTGAGCCATTGCAAATTTCAGGATCTCAGATTTCAAAGGCTGAAATCTGAGATCCCCTCTGAAATTTGAGATCTGCGATCTGAGATCTTCCTCAGGCTCGGTTCACGGCGCTGAGCACGGCCTGGATCGAGGCCAGCTCGATGTTGGTGTCGACCCCGGCGCCCCAGACAACGCGGCCGCCGGTCTTGATCTGGATGCAGGCCAGCGCGCTGGCTTCCGTGCCCTCGCCGAGGCTCTGCTCGCGGTAGCTGGCGACCTCGAAGGCGGGCACGCCGGCGTCCTGGATCAGGGCGTTGACGAAGGCGGCGATGGGGCCGTTGCCCTTGCCGGTGACGGCGATTTCACGGCCGTCGCGCACCAGGCTGCAGCGGCAGGTGAAGACACCGTCGACGCCGTCGGCATGGAAGTGATGCAGGCTGAAGGGCGTCTTCCGCTCAATGTATTCCTTCCAGAACATCGCCTTCAACTCCGCGGCGGTGACCTCGCGACCGAGGTTGTCGACGATGTCGTTGGCGATCGGGCCGAACTCGCGCTGCATGTCCTTCGGCAGCTCGATGCCGAACTCGCTCTCCAGCAGGTAGGCGACCCCGCCCTTGCCGCTCTGGCTGTTGACGCGGATTACCTCGCGGTACTCGCGGCCGACGTCATGCGGATCGATGGTCAGGTAGGGAACGTCCCAGATGCCGTGGTGCGTTTCGTAGCCGGCCAGGCCCTTCTTGATGGCGTCCTGATGGCTGCCGCTGAAGGCGGTGAAGACGAGTTCGCCGGCGTAGGGCTGGCGCGGCGGCACGGTCATGCCAGTGGTGCGCTCATACATGCCGATCAGGCCGTTCATGTCGGAGAAATCCAGCCCGGGGGCGATGCCGTGCATGTACAGGTTCATCGCCACCTGGACGATGTCGAGGTTGCCGGTGCGCTCGCCGTTGCCGAACAGCGTGCCTTCCACCCGGTCGGCGCCGGCCAGCAGGCCCAGCTCGGTGGCGGCGGTGCCGGTGCCGCGGTCGTTGTGGGTGTGCAGGCTGATGATCAGGCTGTCGCGGTTCTTGATGTGCGTGCAGATCCACTCGATCTGGTCGGCGTACACGTTCGGCATGGCCACCTCGACGGTGTCCGGCAGGTTGAGGATCATCTTACGCTCGGGCGTCGGCTGCCAGACGTCCATGACCGCCTCGCTGATTTCCTTGGCAAACTCGACCTCGGTGGCGCTGAAGCTCTCGGGCGAGTACTGCAGCACGACTTCCGTGCCGCCCGCTTCCAGACGGTGGATGCGGTCGCGGATCATCTGCGCGCCCTTGACGGCGATCTCGATGATCTCCTCCTTCGACTTGCCAAAGACGTACCTGCGCTGCGCCGGTGAGGTCGAGTTGTACATGTGGATGATCACCCGGCGGGCGCCCATGAGCGATTGCACGGTCTTCTCGATCAAATCCTCGCGCGCCTGCACCAGGCACTGGATCGTCACATCGTCGGGGATGCGCTTCTCCTCGATGAGGCGGCGGTTGAAGTTGAACTCGGTGTTGGAGGCGGCCGGGAAACCGACCTCGATCTCCTTGAAGCCGCACTTCACCAGGGCGTCGAACATCTCCAGCTTCTGCGAGACATTCATGGGCACGGCGAGCGCCTGGTTGCCGTCGCGCAGGTCGACGCTGCACCAGGCTGGGGCCTGGGTGAGCTGGCGCGTCGGCCATTGGCGGTGGGGCAGATCGACCGGCGGGAAGGGCCGGTACTTGGTGGCGGGATGCTTCAACATGGGACGAAAGGGAACAAAGGTGGAACTTGGCGAAGGGCCAGGAAAAACGTTCCTGGTGCCGGGCAGGGGAGTCGCGACATGGCGACGGGGCAGGGCGAGGAAACACGGGCCGCCTACCCTAGCGTAAGTCGCAGGGCAAGCAGGGTCGGGGCCGACAGGTTCCAGTTCACAAAGACCAATTAAACCTTCCGCGCCCGTCGTGCACGGACTTTTTTGCGGCTTGCCCTGCGCCCGCCGCCGGCTTAGGCCACGGGCATGGCTTTGAAGGCAATCATCCACCGCGCCTCGGTGTCGTTCTCCGACCTCGACCGCAACCACTACGCCGATCACACGCTTACCCTGGCGCGGCATCCCTCGGAGACCGAGGAACGGATGATGGTCCGCCTGCTCGCCTACGTGCTGAACGCCCCGGCCGATCCCAGCGACGGCGCGCTCGAGTTCGACAAGGATCTCTGGGAGGCCGACGCCCCCGCGCTCTGCCGCCGCGACCTGACCGGCCTGCTGCTGCATTGGATCGAGCTCGGTCAGCCCGAGGAAAAACGCCTGTCGCGCGCCTGCGCCCGGGCCCGCCGGGTGACGGTCTACGCCTATGCCACCACCGCCCCGGCCTGGTGGGCCTCGGTGGCGGGCCGGCTCGGCCGACTCCCCAACCTCGAAGTCTGGCAGTTCCCGGCCGAGCAGGTGCGCGAGCTCGGCCAGCTCGCCCAGCGTTCGATGAACCTGCAGGTCACCCTCCAGGATGGCGGACTGTGGATCGGCGAAGGCGAGAAGAGTGTTGAACTGATCCCGGTGCGGCTGAACGAGGGTTGAGCGGGGCGACCAACGTACTCCCGGGCTTCAGCCCGCCAACGGCTGTCCACCTCACGACGGGCTGAAGCCCTGGAGTACTTTGAGGGGCCAGCTCGAGCCGTCTTCTGTAGACGCGGGCATTGACCGCGTTATCCCTGCGCGTCGCTGCCCCGCACGACCGATGAAGCCTGCGGTCGGAGATCTCGCCGTGGTTGGGTAGGAAGATGAGGGGTAGAAAAATTTTCGCGCAGCGGCTGAAGTGCAACGCACTCCCGGGCTTCAGCCCGCGAACGGCTGTCCACCTCACGACGGGCTGAAGCCCTGGAGTACTTTGAGGGGCTGCTCCCTGCAAGCCGGGTCGTTTTGGGGCGTTTTGGGTTGACACCCGCCGTTCTGCCGACCCTAGACTGAAAATTCCCCCGGGGAATCCCCCGAAGCTTTCTGATGCTACCATGAATTCGTCTGCCCGCTTCCTTCGCTTCGCCCTCGGCTGTCTGCTCCTGCTCGGGATCGGACTGCCGGCGGCTGCGGCGACCGTTGTCAGCAACCTCACGGCCACCCAGCGTCCGGGCACGGCCCTGGTCGACATCGGGTACGACCTGCAGGCGCCGGGTTACGCCGCCGTGACGGTGACCCTGGAGGCCTCCAGCGATGGCGGGGCGACCTGGAACTTGCCGGTCGCAACGGTGAGCGGCGATGTCGGCAGCGGCGTCGCTCCCGGGGCTGGCCGCGCCATCGTCTGGGATGCCGGCGCCGACTGGCCGGGCAACGTCAGCGACCAAATGCGTTTTCGAGTGACGGCCGAGGAAGGCTTCGCCTTGATCCCCGGCGGCGAGTTCACCATGGGCCGGACATCCGGGGACACGGATGTCAACGCGCCGCCGGTGACAGTCATGGTCAGCAGTTTTTACCTGCAGAAAACCGAGACGACCAAGGCGCAGTGGGATGCAGTGCGGACTTGGGGCTTGGCGAATGGCTACACGGATCTGCCAGCAGGTGGTGGAAAGGCAGCGAATCATCCAGTGCATTCCATCAACTGGTATGATTTGGTGAAATGGTGCAATGCGTGCAGTCAGAAAGAGGGCTTGACAGCTTGCTACACCGTTTCTGGCGTTACCTACAAGACGGGCAGCCTAGATGCCGTGGTTTGCAACTGGAATGCGGACGGCTACCGTTTGCCAACTGAGGCGGAATGGGAGACGGCGGCGCGCGGAGGGCTTAGTGGCAAGCGCTTTCCATGGGGGGAGGATACGATTGATCACAGATGGGCTAACTATTCTGCGAACGGCAATGCTTTTAGTTTCGATGCGAGCATCTACTCAACGTTCACATACCATCCTACCTTTAATGATTCTGTTACACCCTACACGGCACCTGTGGGCAGGTTTGGATCTAATGGCTACGGACTCTATGATATGGCGGGTAACGTCTGGGAATGGTGCTGGGATTGGTATTCTGGCTCCACTTACATTAACGGAGCACGTGATCCTCGCGGGCCGTCTTCTGGATCGTTTAAGGTGGACAGGGGAGGTAGTTGGGGGAACAACGCGAGTAGTTGCCGTATTGCCTATAGGCCGTATGATTTACCGGGAACTTCAAATACTCTCATCGGTTTCCGTCTGGCCCGCAGCCACATTAGCCAAGACTTCGCTGAAATCCCCGGCGGGAGTTTTACCATGGGGGTGACCAGCGGAGACTCGGACAGCAATGCTCCGGCGGTGAGCGTGACCGTGGACGGCTTTTCCCTGCAGCGCACGGAAACCACCAAGGCCCTTTGGGACGAGGTGAGGACATGGGCCTTGGATCACGGCTACACAGATCTGGGGGCTGGCGGAGGCAAGGCTCAGGATCATCCGGTGCATTCCGTGAACTGGTTCGATGCGGTGAAGTGGTGCAATGCCCGCAGCGAAAGGGAGGGACTGACGCCCTGCTACTCGGTGGAGGGTGAGGTGATGCGCTCGGGAACCACGGTGCCTGAGGTCGATTGGAATGCGGATGGATATCGCCTGCCCACGCAGGCGGAGTGGGAGAAAGCGGCGCGGGGTGGAATCAGTGGCAAGCGGTTTCCCTGGGGTGACACGATTGGCCATGGCGAGGCAAACTACCGTGGCAACGGGACCGCATGGGTTTACGACACCACTGGCTACGCGACCAACACCTTTCATCCTGCTTTCAACGACGGGGTCCAACCCTACACCAGTCCTGTGCGCAGTTTCAATCCCAACGGATACGGTCTCTACGATATGGCCGGCAATGTCTGGGAAGTCTGCTGGGACTGGTACTTTGCAAGTTCTTACTCAGAGGGTGCTGTCAATCCGATGGGGCCTGAAACCGGCTTCAACCGTGTGTTTCGTGGGGGCGCTTGGAATGCCAACGCCAACTACGCGCGCAGTGGTTCACGTGGCTTCAACTCGCCCGAAGCTCTTGTGAACAGCCATGGCTTGCGACCCGCTCGGAGGCTGTCGAAGGTTGAGTCGGTGATGACGGCCGGGGATGTGATGCTCGATTCCCACATTCCCCAATTCATCCTTTTTGCACCCATTGCTGACCAACTGACCACGGCTTCCCTCTCGCTCGTTGCCACCGGTGGCGAGTCCGGCAACCCGGTGACGTTTGTCGTCACCGATGGGCCGGCGGTGATCACGGACAATGTGCTGACCTTCACGGGCGCCGGTTCGGTGACGATCACGG
>CAZSBO010000009.1:0-47396 GCA_964605265.1 uncultured Prosthecobacter sp. | reverse complement strand
CCGCCGCCACCCCCCAACCCATTGCTCGAGCGCGACCCCCCGCGCCCACCGCCACCCCAGACTTCGACCGTCACCTCCGTCACGCCGGCCGGCGCCGACCAGGAAGTCGAACCGGGATCCGTGTAGGAAACAGAATCAGCCTGCGCTTGCGAGATAAGTCCACAAGCCAATCCCCAAAATAGCAGCCAGGAATGCCAGACTGCAGAGCGATGCGAAGGATACGTTTTCATGGCGGTTTTTGCGATCACGGCTGCCTTCATGGTCAGCCTGACTCACCTTCACTCCGCCCGACGATCCCTCAAGGTTTATGTGCAATATCAAATTATAGCATTAGGTGTACTTGTGGATTTTATTTAGTTAATGGCGGCTCATAAAATACATCCTACGCTTTTGCTCCTAACCAAAGAAGCCGAGCAATTGCTGCATTGCCGTAGACAAAATCGACACACCCCAACCGATTCAGGAGCTTTTTCTGGCAATTGTCCAGGCGATTGGCAAATAAGCACCCCCACAGCTCAGCCAAATCTCACCCCGCCAATTATTCCTGTATTCGAATTAATTGCCAGTCTTGCTGACCCTGATTCTGCTACAACGTCGAGGACCAGCCCCCTGCCCTCAGGGGCGACCGGGAAGAGTTCGGCCACAAGACAGCCCGCCCGGTCGCTTCGGCGCAGGGGTCAAACCCGCGCGCGCTTGCTGAACAGGCCGTAGCGCGGGCTGAACACGTAGGCCAGCAGGAAGAAACCGCCGAGCACGACGATGATGGTGGCGCTGACGCTCCAGCCGAGCGGGTAACTGATGAAAAAGGCGGCCACCGGCCCGATCGCGCCGATCACGCCCCCGCCCCAAAACAGGGTTCGGGCGTTGTCGGTGAAGAGATAAACGGTTGCCGCCGGCATGACCAGCAGGCCGACGCTGAGGATGCAGCCGACCGCCTGCAGCGAGGAGATCAGCACCAGGATGGTGATGGCAAAGGTCAGGTAGTTGAGCAGGCGCACCGGCACGCCGAGGCTGGCGGCGATGTTGGGCTCAAACAAGTAAATGAGCAGCGGTCGCTGCAGGGCGGTGAGCGCCAGCACGGCAAAGGCGCTGATGGCGAAGGCGATCCAGAGGTCGCTGTCAGCCATGCCGACGATGCTGCCGAACAGCCATTCATCGAGTTTTTGACGGACGTTGAGCTGGGTCAAAATCAGGTAGCCCCCGGCAAAGGCCGTGGTGTACAGGATGCCCATCGAGGTGTCCTGGTCGAGTCGCGAGGTGCGCGACAGGAAAATCGAGCCAAGGCCGACAATGAGGGCGGCAAACACCGCGCCGACCAGCACGCTCCAGGCGACCAGACCAAAGATGAGCACGGTCAGGGCGATGCCCGGCAGCAGGGCGTGTGAAAGCGTGCCGATTTTCAGGGCCGACCGGCGCAGCACGACGAAGGCGCTGACGAAGCCGTTGGCGAAACCAATCATCAAACAGGCGAGCAAGGCGCGTCGGGCGATGGGCTCGGCGAGGAAGTCGGACAGGCTGGGCAGCTCGGGCGGCATGAACGCCGTACCGATAGATGAAAAGTGCCGTTGTGAAAGAAAAAACGCAACTCGTTTGCGACTGGCACCACCTCGGTTCCCCGCCTGCTCCCGGCGCACGCCTGCCCGGGAAAACCTCGCCCGGTGGCAGTCCCTTGCGCTTTCACTGGCGGGACGGCACGGATGCGACTAGGTTCGGCCCTCCCCGCCCCATGGCGGCGGCTTCTTTCATCATGTGCGGCATTGTTGGCTACATTGGCAGGCGGCAGGCCAGCCCCATCCTTCTGGACGGGCTGCGCCGGCTGGAGTATCGCGGTTATGACTCGGCAGGCATCGCCCTTCAGGAGGGCGGCGGCGTCCGCTTCATCAAGCGCGCGGGACGGATCGACAACCTCAGCCAGGCGGTGGCCGAGGCGAACCCCGAGGGCAGCGCGGGCATTTCCCACACCCGATGGGCCACCCATGGCGCGCCGACCGACGAAAACGCCCACCCACACCGCGACCGCAGCGGCCGTCTCGCCCTCGTCCACAACGGGGTCATCGAGAACTATCAGATCCTGCGCGACCAGCTTGTCGCCCAGGGCCATGAGTTTGAGTCGCAGACCGACACCGAGGTGCTGGCCCATCTGGTCGGCCGCTACTTCGACGCCTCCGACGAGGCCGATGGCGCCGTGCGCCTGCGCAAGGCCCTACAGGCCGCCCTGGCCAAGGTCAAGGGCACCTATGGCATCGCCGTCATGCACGCCGAGGTGCCCGGTGTCCTCATCGGCGCCCGTCTGGGCAGTCCGCTCGTGGTTGGCCTCGGCAGTGACGAACACTTCCTGGCCAGCGACGTCTCGGCCATTGTCGCCCACACCCGCGACGTCGTTTATCTCAACGACCACGACATCGTCAGCCTCACCGAGGGCCGTTACGACGTTGCCTCGATGGCCGGCGGCGAGGCCCGCGTCCAGGTCAGCCGCGTCGAGTTCACCGCCGACGACGCCGACAAGGGGGATTTCCCGCACTACATGCTCAAGGAGATCTACGAGCAGCCCAAGTCCCTGCAGAACGCCCTGCGCGGGCGGCTTTCGCGCGACGAGGCGACCGCCATTCTGGGCGGCCTGAACATGACCCAGCAGGAGCTGCGCGGCATCGACCGCATCATCCTGAGCGGCTGCGGCACGGCTTTCCACGCGGCCATGGTCGGTGAGTACCTCATCGAAACCCTCGCACGCATTCCGACCGAGGTGGAAATCGCCAGCGAATTCCGCTACCGCAACGTGCCGGCCGACAAGAACACCCTGCAGTTCGTGCTCAGCCAGAGCGGTGAGACGATCGACACCCTCGCCGCCCTGCGCGAGGCGCGCCGCAAGGGCATCCGCTGCCTCGGCGTGGTCAACAGCGTCGGCAGCACGATCGCCCGCGAGAGCGATGGCGGCTGCTACATCCATGCCGGCCCCGAGGTCGGCGTCGCGGCGACCAAGACCTTCACCTCGCAGGTGATGATCATGAACCTGCTCGGCCTGCTGTTCGGCCGCATCCATCATTTGTCGAGCACCGATGGCATCGAGATGATCGATGAACTGGAGGCGATTCCCGACAAGATCAGCGCCATTCTCAAGCAGACCGACAAGATCAAGGCGATTGCCGAGAAGCACGCCAACGCCGAGGGCATGCTCTTCATGGGTCGCCTGGCCAACTACCCGGTGGCCATGGAGGGCGCGCTGAAGATGAAGGAGATCAGCTACATCTACGCCAGCGGCCACCCCAGTGCCGAGCTCAAGCACGGCATCATCGCCCTGGTGAAGCCGGACATGCCCTCGATCTTCATCGCCCCCGACGACGCCGTCTTCGACAAGAACGTCAGCAACATCGAGGAGGTGCTTGCGCGCAAGGGTCCGGTTGTCTGCGTCACCACCGAGGGCCGCACCGAACTGGAGCGCCTCACCGACGATGTCATCTACATCCCGGACTGCCCCTCCTACCTCAGCCCGCTGCTCACCGTCGTGCCGCTGCAACTGCTCGCCTATCACACCGCGGTCGCCCGCGGCTGCGATGTCGACAAACCGCGCAACCTCGCCAAGAGCGTCACCGTCGAATGAACCGGCCGGTTGAACATTTGGCCCGCTCACCCTCTCTATAAGCCACTCCCTTCCCTCAACGTGACGCCACCCCGGAGCCTGCTGCCGATCGGCGCCGCCTTCCTGGCGGCGACCGCCGTGCATGCCCAGTCCCAGGCTGCGGCACCCGCCGAACGGCCGGCCGACTCGATCGCCGCCAGCGCCGGCGAGTTTGTCGCACGGCCCGTGTTCTGGACCGAGGAGCAGACCCCGGCGGACTTTCTGGAGATGGCCGGCCAGCACACCAAGGCGCGCTGGCGCACCCTGTACCGGCCGCAGCCGCCGAACCCGACCGCCGACCGCCTCAAGGCTGCTTTTACCCTCGGCAGCCTGGTCGGCGAGACCTTCCTGATCTGGCAGGCGGGCGATGCCCAGCAGTTCCGCAACAACAACCAGGACGTCGTGCACTACTGCCGCATGCTCGGCCTCGGCGAAAAAATGCGCCCGCGGCTCATGGCCCAGGCGAAGATGGCGGAGATGGACGAGTGGAAGGACCTGCGCCAGGAAATCGTCGATGGCCATCAGGAGATCATCCGCATGCTGCGCGAGCAGATGGACGAGGATCTGTCGCTGCTGGTCGATCTCGGCGCCTGGATGCGCTCGCTGGAAATCGTCTCCAAACTCGTCATCGAAACGCCGGAGGTCGACAAACGCCCGCTCTGCATCGGTTCCCCCGCCCTGCTCGCCGACCTGCGCCAGGATTTTGCCAAACTCTCGCGCGACACGCGTCGCTCGCCCCAGCTGCTGCCGGTGATCCTGGTGCTGCGCGAGCTGGAGCGGGTCTGGGCCGATGAACGGCTGGGACCTCCCACCCAGGGCATGGTGGCGCGCACCCATGAGCAGCTGCGCACCCTCATGGAGGACCTCACACTCAAGTAACCAGCCGGCGTGACGCCCGGCTTTTTTCGTTCGCAAAGCCCGGCGGATTCGGCATCAGGAAAGGCCATGTCCGCCGCCGCCCGCATCGAGCACCTGCGCCACGCCTTCCCTGAGGCCGGCCTGTTCCGCGACAAGGAATGGCGGCTGGCACCCGAGCCCTTCCCGCTCGATGCCGCCACCGTGGATCTCATTGACTCACTCGGCCCGGCCCTGCGCGCCTTCCAGCACGCCTGCAACCGCCTGTATTTCGCCGGTCTCGAATCCCCCCAGCTCGCCTGGGTCGCGCGTTTGCTCGATCAGGGCAAGCCGGCGGAGCTCATCGCCCTGGGCCGCCACCCGCGCTGGCGCGACGCCCTGCCCGGCGTGCTGCGGCCCGACCTGGTGCTCACCGAGGACGGCGTCTGCATCACCGAATTGGATTCCCTGCCCGGCGGCATCGGCCTGACCGGCTGGCTCAATGAAACCTATGCGGCGCTCGGCGACCCCGTCCTCGGCGGTGCCGACGGCATGACCAGGGGTTTCGCCCATGCCTTTCCCGAGGCCGACATCCTCATTTCGCGCGAGTCGGCCGATTACCAACCGGAAATGGAGTGGCTGGCGGCGCGCACCCCGCGGCGCGACGGCCAGGCGCGGCGGGTGCTCAACCCCTGGAGCACCGCACCGGCGGAACTGACCGGCAGCCGCCTCTACCGCTTCTTCGAGCTCTTCGACCTCGATCAGGTCGAGCACTCGGCCGACCTGCTGCGCCTGGCCTCTGAGGGCGCGCTCGAGTTCACGCCGCCGCTGAAACCCTTCCTCGAAGAAAAGCTCTGGCTGGCCCTGTTTCATTCGCCCGCGCTGCAGTCCTGGTGGCGGGAGCACCTGACGGAACCCGATCTGGAGTTGCTGCGCCGCTGCATCCCGCGCGGCTGGGTGGTCGATCCCGCGCCGCTGCCGCCGCACGCCGTCTGGCCCGGTCTGGACATTCAGGACTGGCAGCAGGCCAAGGCCTTTGGCGGAGCCCGGCGACGTCTGGTGCTGAAGATCAGCGGCTTTTCCGAACTCGGCTGGGGTTCACGCGGCGTCTTCATCGGCCACGACCTCTCGCAGCAACAGTGGGCGGAGGCGCTCGACACCGCCCTGGCCGCCTTCCCGACGAATCCGTACCTGCTCCAGGAGTTCCACGCCGGTCGCCTGGTCGAACAGCCCTACTGGGACGGCGACGCCGGCCTGCTGCGCAGCATGCGCGCCCGCGCCCGGCTCTGCCCCTACTACTTCGTGCCGCAGGGCACGGATTCGACGACCTTGGGCGGTGTGCTGGCGACCGTCTGTCCGGCCGACAAAAAAATCCTGCACGGCATGCGCGACGCGGTCATGCTGCCCTGTGTGGCAGCCTGAGCTGGATTGGCATGCCAAAAGTGGGTTTCTTTGCGGTAGCTCGAAGAAAACGCGGACTTGGCCCGCTGTTTGCTTGCTTATCGGTCCCACCCATGAAAGGGATGGGACCAACCCACCCATGTCGACCCAGGGACTCTATCAGACCCAGACCCAGAAGCTGTCCATCGGACCGCAGATGCAGCAAAGCCTGCAGATCCTGCAGGCGCCGACCCTGGAACTGAGACAGATCATTCAGCAGGAGATCGAGATCAATCCGGTGCTTGAGCTGGAGGCTCCGGAGGTGTCGCTCGAGGACGCGGTGCCCGATGATCCGGACGAGGTGCCCCATGAGCGCGACGAGCTCGACATCCTGTCGCAGATGGATGAGGAATGGCGCGAGTACTGGGCGCAGAGCCGCCTGCAAAACTCGGCGCGCACGGCCGAGGACCAGGAGCGCTGGCAATTCCTGATGGATTCGATCGTCACGCCGACCACGCTGCAGGAGCACCTGCTCGGCCAGTTGCGCACCGCCGGCATCGACGACGCCAGCCTGATCGCCAACGTCGAGTTCCTCATCGGCAATCTCGACGACCGCGGTTTCCTCAGCCAGTCCGTCGAGGACCTCAGCCTGCATCACGCCGTGCCCATCGACGATTTGCACGCCGCCAAGGCGGTGCTCACCGGCTTTGATCCGGTCGGCGTCGGTGCCGAGGACCTGCGCGAATGCCTGCTGGTGCAGCTGGAGCGGCTCGGCAAGACCCACAGCCTGGCCCATCGCCTGGTCGACCAGCACCTGGAGGATCTCGCCGGCAAACGCTATCCGATCCTCGCCCGCAAGCTTGGCGTGCCACTGGAGCAGATTTCACGGGCCGCCGATTTCATCAGCACCCTCGACCCGCGCCCGGCCTCGCGCTTCAGCCAGGGCGGCAACACCTACGTCAGCCCGGACATCATCATTGAGCGCCAGGGCGGCGAATGGGTGCCGGTGATGAACAACGACGAATTGCCGCACCTGCGCCTCAGCAATGCCTACAAGGACATGCTCAGCCAGTCCGGCAGCAGCGGCGAGGTGCGCAATTACATCCGCGAAAAGCTGCGCAGCGGCAAATTCCTCATCCGCTCGATTCATCAGCGCCAGCAGACGATCCACAAGATCGCCGTGCGCATCCTCGCCCACCAGCTGGAATTCCTCGACAAGGGCACCAGCCACCTGCGCCCTCTCAACATGGCCCAGGTCGCCGAGGAGGTCGGCGTCCACGAAACCACGGTCAGCCGCGCCATCGCCGGCAAGTACATGGCCACCCCGCACGGGGTCTACGAGCTGAAGTTCTTCTTCAGCCACGGCATCAAGACCGAGTCCGGCGAGGACCTCAGCAACACCAGCGTCAAGAACGCCATCGCCGATCTGGTCAAGACCGAGCCGAAGCACAAGCCGCTCAGCGACGACAAACTCGCCAAGCTGCTCGACAAGCAAGGCATCAAGGTCGCCCGCCGCACGGTGGCCAAGTACCGCGAGGCGCTCGGCATCCTGCCCAGCCACCTGCGTAAATCGTTCTCCTGAACCGGCGGCGGCTCACTTGCCCAGCGCCTCGCGCGCCATCACCGGATCGTCGGTGGTGATGCTGTCGACGCCAAGCGCCGCCAGGCGGCGCACATCCTCGGGCTTGTTGACGGTCCAGACATGCACCTCCAGGCCGGCGGCACGCACCCGGCCCACGAAGGCCTCGTTCCACGCCCACTTCTGGCTCAGGTCGAGTCCGTCCAAACCATCGGCAACGGTGTCGGCGATCAGCGCGTCGAGGTCCACCGGCTGCTTGTCGCGCGTCTGCTCGGACGACAGCCGGTACACCTTGACCCAGGGCAGTGCCTTCTTGGCTTCACGGGCGGCGGCGCGGTCGAAGGCGATGATGCAAAGCTGACGGGCGCGCGGCTTCCAGGGCGCGAGTTGGCGTGCCAGCTCCGGCACGACCTCGGCCCCGCACTTGATCTCCAGCAGGAAGCGCCCGCGATCCGCCGGCAGGGTCGCCAGCGCCTCGGCCAGGCTGGGGATGGGCTCGCCGGCATACTCCGGCGACTTCCAGGAACCCGCGTCGAGACGGCGCAGGTCGGCCAGCGGGGTTGCCGCCGCCACCCGGGCCTTGCCCGTGGTGCGCTGGGTGTCCTTGTCGTGCAGCACGGCAATGCCGCCATCGGCGGTCAGATGCAGGTCGAGTTCGCAGGCATCGGCACCGCTCTGCCAGGCGAGCTTGAAGGCGGCGACCGTGTTCTCCGGCGCACGCGCGGAAAAGCCGCGATGGGCGACGATTTCAACCGCGGACAGCGGGGCGGCAACGGCGAGGAGCATGGCGAGAAGGGGGCGTGGAAGCATGGACGGAGAAAAACGCTCATGCGGGGCGACAGCTTGCGCATTCCGCACTGGACGTGCGGTCGCCCGCGTCCATCTTGGCCGGGCATGGCCGACGACGTGCAGATTTCCAAGCGCAAGGCCTTCCTGCCGATCACCGACGAGCTGGAGGACTACCTCGACCAGTTCGGCCGGCGCTTCTCCCTGCCCGCCACGTACCAGGACCTGCGCGGCTTCAGCGAGAGTTACCCGCTCGACGACAAGAATGGCAACCCGACCCACTGGTCCGGCGTGCTGTATCCGCGCGAGGTGCGCGATGAACTCTACCCGCGCCTGACCAGCATCTACTCGCTGCTGCGCACCGGCGACCTGCAGGCCGTGCCGCATCTCTACGTCGAACGCGTCGACTACTGCGAGTTCGGCAATTCCCGCCCCTTCCGCGTGCGCGTGGTCAACCACTACAACGACAACTACGACCACTTTTACGTCAAGATCGCCGACGCCTCGCGTGTCTACGGGCTCGAACTCGAGCACCTGCTGTCGCCCAACCGCATCAACTACCTCGCCCACAGCGGCACCCTGGTCGAGGAACACATCGCCGGCGTGCCCGGCGACGCCTTCATCCGCGACCACCTGGAGCGCCCCGAGGTCAACCGCGTGCGCATCGCCAAGGAGTTCGTCAAGTTCAGCGAGCGCTGCTTTCTCCGCCTGCTCGGTGACATGCGCAGCTACAACTACGTCATCGACATCACGCCCGACTTTGAAGACGTGCAGTACCGCGTGCGTGCGATCGACTTCGACCAGCAGTGCTACGAGGGACGCCGCAACATCTACCTGCCTCAGTTCTTCAAGGAAAACACCCCGGTCGTGCGCCTGTGCGGCAGCCTGCTCAACCTGCCGACCATGCAGCAGTACCAGGACGAGGAACGCAGCCTGATCGCGCGGCGCTACATCTCCGAGC
This sequence comes from uncultured Prosthecobacter sp., assembly GCA_964605265.1. GTDB lineage: Bacteria > Verrucomicrobiota > Verrucomicrobiia > Verrucomicrobiales > Verrucomicrobiaceae > Prosthecobacter. Next base: position 38,240 of record CAZSBO010000009.1, on the reverse strand, counting down.
ACCAGAGGCTTTTCGCCCTGCTGGAGTGCATGAAAAAGAACCCGCGCGAACCGCAGGACAAGGTTTTGCAGCTCGCCCGCGAGTTGGGCGAGCACCACCGCACCGACCGCTTCAGCACCTGCGACTCGATGGGGGCCATCGTCGAAACCCATCTCGCCATCGCGCTCGGCCGCCACCTCATCTGAGGGCGGACGCCCCGCGGACGGCAATGCGCCGCCCGCGGGCGGTGGGATCACTTGCGCACGAGCAGCGAGCGACCGGTCATCTCAGCCGGCTGTTTGACGCCGAGCATGTCGAGCAGGGTCGGTGCGACATCGGCAAGAATGCCGTCGCGCACGCTGAACTGGCCGGCATCGGCGGCGACGTAGATGCCGTGCACGAGGTTGGTCGTGTGGGCGGTGTGCGGGCTGCCGTCGGCATTGCGCATCTGCTCGCAGTTGCCGTGGTCGGCGGTGATGAAGAGCTTGCCGCCCAGCTCAAGCGTGCGCTCGACGATCAGGCGCACGCCCAGATCGATCGTTTCGCAGGCGTGCACACCGGCCTCGACGACGCCGGTGTGACCGACCATGTCGGGGTTGGCGAAGTTCATGATGACCAAGTCGTACTGCTCCAGCCGGCGCAGCACCTCGAAGGTCAGGTCGGGCGCGCTCATCTGCGGCTTCTTGTCGTAGGTCGGCACCTCCTTGGGTGAAATCGCCAGGTAGCGATCCTCGCCCGGATTCGGCTCCTCGACACCGCTGTTGAAGAAGAAGGTGACGTGCGGGTACTTCTCCGTCTCCGCGGCACGCAGTTGCTTGAGGCCGGCGGCGGCGACCACCTGGCCGAGGTTTTGGTTCAACGTCTCGGTGCCGAAGACGACGCGGGCGCCAAGCGCCTCGTAGGTGGCGTCGTACTCGGTGAGGGTGTAGTAGCCGACCTGCGGATGCACCTCGCGGTCAAAACCCTCGAAGCCGGTCTTCAGGAAGGCATCGCTGAGCTGGCGGGCGCGGTCGGCGCGGAAGTTGAACCAGAGCACGACATCGCCGTCGCGGATGCGCTGCTCGCCGGCATGGCTGAACAGCATCGGCAGCAGGAACTCATCGCCGCGCGGCTCGCCCGCGTAGGCGGCGCGCACCGCCTCGCTCGGCCGGTCGCTACGCGCCTCGCCGCGACCGAGCACCAGGGCGTCCCAGGCGATCTTGTTGCGCTCCCAGCGCTTGTCGCGGTCCATCGCGTAGTAGCGACCGATCACCGTGGCGATCTGCGCGCCGCTCGGCTGCAGGTCTGCCTCCAGCTTGGCCACGTAGGCGGCACCGCCGGTGGGCGAGGTGTCACGACCGTCGGTGATCGCGTGCACCATGAGATCGTCCACGCCCGCGGCCTTGGCGGCATTGCAGAGCGCGGCCAGGTGGTCCTGATGGGAATGCACCCCGCCGTCGCTGATCAGACCGATGAAGTGCAGGCGGCGCCCGCGCGCCTTGGCAAAGGCCTCGGCCAGCACGGGCATGTGCGCCAGTTCACCGTCGCGAATGCTCTTGTTGATGCGGGTTAGGTCCTGGTAGACGATGCGACCCGCGCCGAGATTGAGGTGACCGACCTCGCTGTTGCCCATCTGGCCATCGGGCAGACCAACGTCCTCGCCACTGCCACTGACCTTCGACCAGGGATAGTCGGCGTACAGGCGGTCGTGGTAGGGCGTGCGCGCCAGCAGGGTGGCGTCGCCATTCGCCTGCGCCTGGGCCTTGCCGCCGGGATTGATGCCCCAGCCGTCGCGGATGATGAGAACTACGGGTTGTTTCATGGAAACGTCTTCATCCGCCAAGCCACCCGGGCCGTCAAGGCCGGCTGCGGGCGTCGGCTCTCCGGGGATACCCGGCATGCCGTGGGGGGCGATCCATCAAAGCACCGGCCAGTGGCACCCTACCGCCCGTAGCTCGGCGGTTGCCAGCCCTTCGGCAGTTTGCCCTGGGGTTTGACGCCGGGGGATCCAGCCGGGATCGGATGCTCCTCGAATTTCTGCAGCGGCAGGTCGTCGGGCAGGTGCTGGATGCGGAAGTCCTTGAACTGAATCTTCATCGCCGGACCCACGTGGACCTGAACGCCGAGCACGCCATCGAGCGAGCGGCCCTTTTCGTCAAAATCGAGCAGGTCGGCGGTCGGATGGCCGTCGATCCAGTGCTGGTGGTGGTTGCCGCGCACGAGCACGCGGTACTCATGCCATTCGTCGGGGGCAAAGGACTTCACCTCCAGGCGACCGACAATCCAGGACCGGCCCTCGGGATCAATGGTGACCTTCTCGCCGGTGTGCGCCAGGATGCGGCGGCCGCGCTCTTCGTAGAGCATGCCGTTGTAGTCGGGGTTGTTGGCGACGATGTCGCACTGGTAACCGCTGACGATGTCGAGCCCGACCTCGGGCAGCATGGCGCCGCGGTACTGCAGGCCGCTGTTGCCGCCGGCGGTCACCTTGACCTGCACGCGCAGGTCGAAGTTGCGAACCGTTGAACCAGTCCAGGTGAGGAAGCGGTTCATCTTCAGGCTGCCATCGGTCCTGCCGGTGATGGCGCCGTCCTCGACCGACCAGAACTGCGGGTCACCATCCCAGCCATTAAGGTTGCGGCCGTTGAAGAGTTTGACGAAACCGTCGGGGCCGGGTTTGACGGTGACGGCGGCGAAGGCGACCGGATGCGGGTCGCTCGACTTCTGGAACTCGCCCTTCCGCGGCGGCAGTGGCCCGCCGTACTGGGCGATCAGGGCGTCGGTGCGGGCGCGCAACTGCTGCAGGGTCGCGGCATGGGCGGGGTCGTTGGCAAGGTTTTTCAGCTCGTCAGGATCGTCCTGCAGGTCGTGCAGGAACTCATGGCCGTGGTCGAAGTAGCGGGCGTACTTGTAGCGCTCGGTGCGCACCCCCTCGTGGGGCGGGATGCGGTTGCGCACGGCAAAGTGCTCATGAAAACTGTCCGTGCGCCAGTCGGCCGGCCGGGCACCTTCGATGACCGGCTTGAGGCTGCGGCCCTGATAAGCGGCCGGCACGGGCACACCGGCCCAGTCGAGGAAGCTGGCCGGCAGGTCGAGGTTGAGGGCGACCGCCTCGCTCACCTGCCCGCGCTGGGCCTTGGCGACCCGTGGATCGGCGACGATGAGCGGCACGCGCAGGGATTCCTCGAAATGCGACCACTTCCCGGCGAGGCCACGATTGGCCATGTGATAACCGTTGTCAGCGGAATAGATGAGGATGGTGTTGTCGGCCAGGCCGGCTTCCTCCAGAGCTTTCATGAAGCGACCGATGGCGTGGTCGATGCCGCTGACCATGCGCAGGTAGGCACGCAGGTTGGTTTGATATTTCTCCGGCGTGTTCCAGCGCCAGAAGTAGCGTTCGCGGGTGATGCTGGTTTTGAAGAAGTCCGGCAAGGCTTCGAAGATCGCCGGATCATCGAGCCGAGGGCGGTACATTTCCTGGTCGACATACAGGCCGTTGGCCGATTCCGGCCAGGCGAAGTGCGCGCCGGGCCGGCGGTCGCTGTCCTCGGCGTGGCAGGCATTGAACCAGAGGTTGAGGGCGAAGGGTTGGTCCTTCGGCTGGCTTTTCAGGAACTCGATGCCGCGATCGACAATGAGGTCGGTCTCGTGGCGCAGCGTGCCGTCAGGCAGCTTCTTGAAGAAGGGATTGCGGCCGATGTCCTCGAAGACATCGAAGTGATCCTGCGGTTTGTTGCCGGCAGGCAGCTTGGTGTGCCACTTGCCGTAATGACCGGTGCGGTAGCCGGCCTGGCGCAGCAGATCGGTGTACAGCGTGCGCGCCACCTCCGGGCTGGGCTGCTCGGGCTGCTCCTTGGTGCCGAAGCTGCGACCGGTCAGCCCGGTGAGGATGCTGGTGCGACTGACCCAGCAGATCGGCTGGCTGACAAAGGCCTTTTGAAAGCGCGTGCCGCGTGCCGCCAGGGCGTCGAGGTTGGGGGTCTGGGCTTGCGGATGACCGTAGCAACCGAGCGAGCTGGCGGTCTGGTCGTCGGCAAAAAGAAAGACGATGTTGGGTCGCTCGGCAGCGAGCACTGCCCCGCCCAGCAGGGCGAGCAGCGAGGAAAGGAAAAACGGCTTCATGGTGGAAGCATGGGAACGCCCGCAGTCGAAGAATCCTGCCGGCAAAGAGTGTGTCGCATCCGGCAAGGGCGGGCCTGCAGCGCGAGACCAAACCCCACGGATGCACTCGGTCCATGCCCTCATCGAGAGTGGGCTGCAGCTCAGCCCGCCGGCGGCGTGTAGATGAAGCGGTAGAACCCGCGGTCGCCGCCGGTGGCGACCTCATGGGCGAGCACGCCTTCGGTGTCGGCGGTCAGCTCTGTCACCAGGCTCCACTCGCTCAAGTCCGGGGAATGCTCCAGGGCATAGCCGAGTCCAGGCACGCCGCTGCTGGTGAGTCGCAGCAGGCCGGCCGTGGGCCGCTCGAAAGCGACCTCCGACAGCACGATCAGGCTGAGCCTGCCCTCGGCGTCGAAGGGGTCCGACCACTTCGGGTCGGTGTACAGGGCGCTGCCGGCGAGGGTGCGCAGGAAGGCGACCAGGTTGGCGCGCTGCTGGGCGTTGAGATTGAGCGGCGGCCGGCGCAGGCGGGGGTCGATGTTGGCATTGTCGGGCGGCGCGAGGTAGTGGCTGATGACATCGGCCAGATCCGGCAGGCTGCCGTCGTGCATGAAGGGACCGTTGGACGCGCCGTTCGGATTGGCTGGATCCGGCCGGGTGAGATCGCGCAGCGAGGGCGAGCGCGTGTTGGTCAGATCCGTACCGCCGGCAATCACGCCGATGATGCCGTTGTTGAGGCTGTTCGGATCGATGTCGAACTCCGGCGGCCGATGGCAACCCGCGCAGCCGGCACCGCCCTGATTCGGCGGCGTGGTGAACAGGGTCTTGCCGTTGTTTTCCTGGGGAGTGAAGTTGGGAAAGGGATCCGTGTTGTTGGCCACCTGGGCGCGACCGATGTCGTACTTCGAGTCGAACGACTGAATGCTCCGCACAAACTGCGCGAGCGCCCGGCGGATGCGCGTCTCGTCGATCACCATCGAACCAAAGGCGAAGTCGAAAAGCACGCGGTACTCCTCGATGGCCGACAGCCGCGCCACGAGATCGGCAAAGGCTGGCTCGCCCTTGGTGCCACTGAAGCCCATCTCGACATGATCCTGGATCGGCTGCGTGGTCTGCTGTTCGAGCGTGGCGGCGCGCTCATCCCAGAAAAAGCGACGCTCAGCCGAGAAGCGGCCATTCACCAAGCGCATCGAGTGCCGCCCGGTCTGGCCGGCCACCCCCGTGCTGGCAACCGCAGCATCGCCGAAGGCCTGCGCCTGCTGATGGCAGGAGGCACAGGAGATCGTCGCATTGCGCGAAAGGCGTTTGTCATAAAACAGCACCCGTCCAAGGGTCGCTCCGGCATCGGTGATGGGATTCGGATTCGGTTCGCCGGGCGTGTTGTCTCGCAGGATGTAGTCCGGCACCGGCTGGTTCGCGTAGTTGGCCAACCGGGTCAAATCCAGCACTCCGTCCTGGGCGAACAGGGCGCGTGAGCTGAGAAGCAGAAGGCAACACCAAGGCGGGACTTTCATGGCCGCACTCTGGCCAATGCCACCTTGAGCAGGGATGAAGACAAAGCGGAAACCCCGTTGGCAGACGCGATGCCGGGCAGCCTCTGCTCTCGCCTCCACAAAACGCAACTAGCTTGCCTTTTTCGCTTGCATCGTTAATGCAACCATGTTGTCTTATTAACCTCACCTCTTCCTCCCATGCGTCTCCTCCCCCCCCTGCTTCCCGCCCTCGCCTTGCTGACGACCTCCCTGGTCGCCCAGGACCAGTTCCGCAGCCTGCGTGAGGGGCGCTACAGCTACGCCCCCTTCACCGCCCTGTCCTCGCCGGTCGTGCTGCCGATGGATGGCAAGGTGGAGCAGGCCGACTGGTTGACCGGCCTCGACGTCAGTCTGGCCGACCTGATTTTCCCGCATGTGCACATGGACACCGCCTACGGCACGGCCTCGATCCCGCAGGACGAACTGGCAGCCGGTCACCACGACCCGATCCGCCGCGACAAGCTCACCGTGCAGAACCTGGAGTTCTCGCTGTCGGGTCGCCTCAACGAGTACAACGAGTTTTTCGTCACCTACGCCGGACCGTTTGGCGAGGGCGACGTCTACGACGGCATCTTTGAGGAGTGGTTTTGGAAGTTCAAAAACCTGCCGGGCGGCTTTGAGCTGCGCGGCGGCCGGGTGTACAACCGTTTCGGCATCCAGAACACCTACCACGTCCACGGCTTTGACTGGGTCGATCAATATCTGGTCAACACCCGCATGTTTGGCGATGACTCGCTGACGACGATCGGCGCCGAGATCACCTGGCTGGCACCCCTGCCCTGGACCTCGCAGTTCGATGTCGCGGTCGGTGTCGCCCCCAGCCATGAGGAACATGACCACGGTGCCTTTGGGGGGCGTTTCAACCCGGATGAATCGCAGTTTGCCGAGGATGAAACGGTGGTCGTTGCCAACTGGACGAACGTCTGGAACCTGAACGATTTCCACCAGTTCCGCGGCGGTTTCTCCGGCGCCTGGGGACAGAATCACTCAGGCTTCGACACCAGCGTGTACGGCGCGCACTTTGAATACCAGTGGCGTCAAAACGGCTTCGATCCCGGCGGCCGCTATTTCCGCGTCCGTTCCGAGGCGATGTTGAGCGATTTCCAGGTCGAGGATGAATTCGGCCTGACCGATCATCCGGCGTCCCAGCGCGACTTCGGCGCCTACCTGAGCCTGCTCTACGGCTTTGCCGAGGACTTCGAGGTCGGCCTGCGCGGCGATTTCGTTTCCGGCAACTGGGAGACCGAGCAGGACACGCGCTTCCGCGTCAGCCCGGGCCTCACCTGGTATGCCAACGCCGCCCGCACCCTGCGTCTGCGCCTGCAATACAACTGCGACCGCTCGAACCAGCGCGGCACCGATCACTCGGTGTGGGCCCAGTGCAGCATCACCTGGGGCGGCCCCGAAGTGCGCTGAGACACCCGAAGGATCACCCGCGCCGCACCGTTCTCCTCTGCATCCGATCATGAAATCCCTGCTCTGCCTGCTCGCCCTTGCCCTCCTCAGTCTGCCCGCGCAGGCGGCCCTCAAGGTGGCCTCCCTGCATCCCTTGCTCGCCGATCTGGCGCGCCAGGTCGGCGGCGAACGCATTGAGCTGGTCGAGGTGCTCAAGCCGGGCTCGGACATCCACCACTTCGAGCCGGGCGCCCGTGAGATCGCGGCGATGCGCGGCGCCCGCCTCATCCTGGCCAGCGGCAAGCACCTGGAATCCTACCTCGACAAGCTGCGCGACAGCGTCGGCGCCGGCGTGCAGGTCGTCGAGGTCGGTCGCACCATTCCCTCGCTCAAGCTCGATCCCTCGCAGGAAATCTTCCTGTGCTGTCCGCATCACTCGCACAGCAGCATCGATCCCCACTGGTGGCACAGCGCCGACAACATGCGCCGGGCCGCTCGCGTGCTCGCCGAGGTTTTTGCCGAGGCCGATCCTGCCAATGAGGACGCCTACGAAGCCGCCGCCAAGGCCGCCGGCGAGCGCTTCATGCAGTTGAAGAAGTGGGCGCAGAACGAGATCTCTGCCATTCCCCGCCGCGACCGCAAGCTGGTCACCGCCCACGCCGCCTTCGGCTACTTCTGCAAGGAGTTCGGCTTCAAAAGCCTGCCCGTGCTCGGCATCGGCCGCAGCGACGACATTTCGGCCCAGTACATCGCCCAGGCCATCCAACTGATCCGCGACAATCAGATCCGCGCCGTTTTTCCCGAGGACCAGGCCAATCCCAAGGTGCTCGCCGAGATCGTCCGCAGCACCGGTGCCAAGACCGGCAAGCCGTTGATCGCCGACGGCACGGCCAAAGACGCGCACACCTTTGAGACCATGCTGGCGCACAATGTCCGCGCCATCGTCGAGGCCCTGAAACCCTGAGCGCGCTCCGGCTTGACGCCAACGGCATCCACCCCGACATCTCGCCTGCTGTGCGCGGCTCCCCTCCCATTCAACTCTTCCTCCTGACGCTCGCCTTTGCGCTGCTGGCCTTCCCGCTGGCACGACTGACCGGCAACGGCGCCGTGATGGCCCGCGTGGCGGCACCGGCGACGCAGGTGCTGGAAGTGCCCGCACTGATCCGCCTGCGCTTTGCTCACCCGCCGCAGCAGATCCGCCTGCTCCAGGAGGAGCGCGACCTGCTCGCCGGCGCGGATTTCTCCAGCTCACCGGTTGAGATCGAAACCCGCCTGCGTCTGGGCACGGACGGCGAGGAACTGCGCCTCGAGGCCGCCTGGGCGGAGGGCACGCCCGACACCGCCATCAGCGTCGAGATCGAGCCCGAGGGGCACGAAATGCGTGAGGCGACACGCTGGTCGGACGGACCGGAACTCAACGACCTGCTACTCTTCCAATGGTGAAGCCCGAGGAACATGTCTGCTGGGGCGCCGGCCGCGCCCACCCGCACCATCACCGGCTCGAAGTGCGTGACCTGCGCGTCAGCTACCACCGTGTGTTGGCCCTGGAAGGTGTTGGCTTCGCCACCGAATGCGGTCGCAGCATCGCGCTCATCGGACCCAACGGCGCCGGCAAGAGCACCCTGCTCAAGGCCCTCGCCGGCCTGCTGCGGCCCGACAGCGGCAGCGTGCTCTGGCGCGGCCGGCCGCTCACCCGCAGCAGCCACGAAATCGCCTACCTGCCCCAGCGCGGCGAGGTCGACTGGAACTTCCCCATCACTGTGCGCGGCCTCGTCGAGATGGGTCGCTATCCCAATCTCGGCTGGTGGCGTCCCTACTCGCGCCACGATGGCGACATCGTCCAGCGCGCCCTGCGAGCCATGGACCTGCTCGACCTCGAGGATCGGCAGATCAGCGCCCTCTCCGGCGGCCAGCAGCAGCGCGCCTTCATCGCCCGCGCCCTCGCCCAGGAAGCCCACGTGCTGCTGCTCGACGAACCCTTCACCGGCCTCGACAAGCCCGCCCAGGAAAACCTCTCGCGCCTGTTCGGCGAACTCACGGCCGAAGGCCGACTGCTCATCGCCAGCCATCACGACCTGCAGACGGTCGGCGCCATCTTCGACGACGTCCTGCTCATCAAACGCCGGCAGATCGCCTTCGGCCCTGTCGCCGAAGCCTTCACGCCGGAACAGATCGCCCTCGCCTACGAGACGCAGGGCTGAAGTTCGGGCGTTGCCAGCAGGCGCTCCAGGCGGCGCGCAAAGGCCGTGCGCGCCGACGCCGCCCGTTGGCGGAACTCGGCCGGTGCCACGCCGAGCGCACGCAGGCAGTGCCGATGGTCCCAGGCCACCGCCGCGGCGGTCAGCGCGTGCACCGCGGCAAACTGCCAGGTCCAAAGCCGCTGCGCCGCCGGTGTCAGGCGGGCCTGCCGGGCAGCGAGGAATTCCCGCTGAAAAGCGAGGTGCTGCACCTCGTCGCGCAGGATCTTGCCGGCCACCGCACGCACGGCCGGATCGCTGCAGCGCAGGAACAGCGTGCCGTAGTAGACCTCGGCGACCAGTTCCGCGGTGAGCAGCATCTGAATGGCAAACTCCAGTCCGGCCAGGCCGCGCAGTCGCCGAAACAGGCCGTTGCTCCACTGCTTTTCCTTCAAGCGGCCGCCGAGATGGGCGACCAGGCGCGCCAGCAGACGGGCGTGCGACTGTTCCTCGGCGATGAAGCGGTCGACCGCACGCGGGTAGCCCTGCCAGCCGGCCTCGCGGGCCAGCCCGGCAGCGTGGCGACGCAGGCGCGTGCCGCCCCCGGTTTCCCCGAGTTGGAAAACCGCCAGGGACTCGGCGAGCGGTCGGCGCACCGCCTCAGGCAGTGGCGACGCCGCCTCCGGCCATGTCAGGGCATCGTTGAGCGGGGTGTTCTGTTCGAAGTACTGGATCCAGTGGCGCGTGTTCATGAGGTTCTCGGGTTCGCGGTTGTTTGTTCAGGCAAAGGTCTTCAGTCGCTCCACCACCGCGGCGACGGTTTCATCCAAAGTGGAGGTGCCGGCGGTGACACCGACCTCGCGCAAACCGGCAAAGTCCTCCGCTCGCAGTTCGGCCGCAGTCTCGATGGCGAAGACCCGCAGGCCGAGCGCCCGCGCCTTGTCGGCGAGCTGCCGCGTGTTGTTGCTGTTGCGGCCGCCAACCACCACCACCGCCTCGCAATGGGTCGCCAAGACCTCGAGCGCGGCCTGACGCTGCTTCGTTGGTCGGCAGACGGTGTCCATGAAACGCACCTCGGCTGCCGGTCGCGACTGCTTGAGGGCGTCAAGCAGGGTGAGCACGCGTTCGAGCGGCTGGGTCGTCTGCGCCACCACGCCGAAACGGGCCACTCCCTTCGGCAGCCCTGCCAGGTCGGTCACTGAATCGATCACGCAGGCACCGGCATGATCGCCGATCAGGCCGCGCACCTCAGCATGACCGGGCTGGCCAATGACCACTGGATGACAGCCTTCGGCGACCAGCAGCGCGAGGGCTTCATGCGCCTTGCGCACCAGCGGACAGGTGGTGTCGGTAAGCGCATGACCCGCCGCCTGCCAGCGCCCGCGCTCGACATCCGAGACGCCGTGGGCGGTGATGACCACGCGCCGGGTGGTCGCCGGGGCATCGAGTCGACCAGGCCGCACGCCAGCGGCGGCGAGGTGGCGATCAACGACCGGATTGTGGACGAGCTGGCCGAGCACGGTGACGGGTTCACGGGCAGCGGCGGCATGGGTGGCGCGCAGGGCGTCGCGGACGCCGAAGCACATGCCGTAATGACGGGCGAGATGCAGGTTCATGGGATATGGGTGGTTGGAGGGTGGATTTACTTTGTATCGCAAAGTTAAGGTTCAAAAAAACCCGTTCAGGGTCGCGAGGAACGGACAATCTGCTCGAGCAGGTCGAGGTAGCCAGTGAAGGCACGACGGCCCGCGGCACTGAGGCGGTAGCTGGTGCGCGGACGGCTGCCGCTTTCATCCCGGTGTTCGAGCACGTAACCGGCGGCGGCCAGCGTGCGCAGGTGCGTGATCAGGTTGCCGTCGCTCATGCCGAGCTCGGCCTTGAGATCCTGGAAGGCCCAGTCGCCACGACCGGCCAGCAGGGTCATGATCGACAGCCGGCCCTTCTCGTGGATCGTCTTGTCGAGCTGGCTGAAATCAATCATGGGTGTCCGGATCGGTGGGGCGACGGAGGAAGACGGCGACCGCGTAGGTGATGTGCAGAAGACCGAAGGTGAGGCCGAGGACAACGGCCGCCGGCGCCTCATCGGAGGGCAGCAGGCGCACCTGGTCATTGCTTGCCCAGGCCAGGAACAGTGCCAGACCGGCGGCGACAAAACCCCAGCCCAGCCGCACCAGCGAGCGCGGCGAAAAACTGGCGGTGGCGAGCAGGGCCAGGCCGTGGCAGAGCACCCAGACCAGGGCGCCGAGCGTCAGATTGTGAAAAGACAGCATCAGACCGAGGCCGAGCACACCGCCCACCAGCAGGGGCGGACACAGGGCGCGCAGGGCGGCGCGCATGCCGGGCGAAACCAAGGGGCGGCCGCGGCGGCTCGCCTCGCGCCAGAGCAGCAGGGTGTTGAAGGCCGAGACCAGGACCAGCAGCAACAGCCAGGGCAGCGCGAAGGTCAGCGGACTGGCGGCCTCCCGCAGGGCGAAACCCGCGCGCCACTGCCAGAGCGACAGTCCCAGGGCGGACAGTCCGCCGGCAAGGGCGGCGGGTGCCGAGATGGCGCGGTAGACGTGGGCCTGCTCCATCAGCGAACGGATGACACGCAGTTGCTCGAGGGCGTCGGCTTGGTGGCTCATGAATTCACTTTGTGATAAAAAGTAAAAGCCCGCAACTTAAACTTTGCACTACAAAGTCAGATTTCCTCCAGACCGGCAAAGGCGGGTTTCAGGCGCACCCCGGCGGCACGCTCAAAGGCGTCGCCCATGGCCAGCAGGCGCGCCTCCGACCAGGCCTCGCCGAAAAACGACAGCCCGACCGGCAGTCCCTCCACCGCACCCATGGGCACGGTCAGATGCGGCCAGCCAGCGACGGCGGCCGGCGTGGAGGCGGTGCGACCGCCGCGATCGCCACCGTCGAGGCGAATCCGGATCGCCGGATCATTGGTCGCGCAGACAAGGGCATCCAGCCGATGCGCCTGCAGGGCGGCTCCGATGCCCTGCGGGCCGGCGAGATCACGGGCCAGCCGCCGCGCCTCGTCAGCCTCGCTCTCCCGACCGGCCCGCTGCTCCGCCTCCTCGAACAACTCCTGGCCAAAATACGGCAGTTCCCGGTCGGCATGAGCAGCATTGAAGGCGATCAATGCCGCCAGCGAGCGCACACGACCACCGCGTGCCTCCAAGTAGGCGTTTAAGTCGCTGCGGAACTCGGTGAGCAGCGCCAGCCAGGCCAGGCCCGAGGCCTCGCGCAAGCGGGGGATCTCGACGTTGTCGACCAGGACCGCGCCCGCCTCACGCAACACCGCGAGGGCGCGCTCGAACACGGCCAGCACGCGCGGCTCGCGACCGCAGAGCGAACGCACCACGCCGAGTCGCACCCCGCGCAGGGCCCCGGTCGCCAAACCGGCGGTGTAATCGGCTGAACGCCGGTCGTCGGCCTCAGCCGTGAACGGATCGCGCGGATCGCTGCCGGCCAGGGCATTCAGCAACAGGGCGGCGTCGCGCACCGTCCGGGTCATCGGTCCGGCCGTGTCCTGCCAGCGGCTGAGCGGGATGATGCCGGCGCGACTGACCAGCCCCACGGTGGGCTTCAAACCAACGATGCCGCAGCAGGCGGCCGGGCTGATGATCGAGCCATTGGTTTCCGTGCCGAGCGCGACCGGCACCAGACCGGCGGCCACGGCGGCCGCCGAACCCGAACTGGAGCCGCTGGCGCTGCGGCGCAGATCGTGCGGATTGCGGGTCAGGCCGCCACGTGCACTCCAGCCGCTGGTGGAATGGGGTGAGCGCAGGTTGGCCCACTCGCTCAGGTTGGTCTTGCCCAGCAGCACCGCCCCCGCCGCACGCAGGCGGGCCACCACGCTGGCATCGCGAACAGGCATCGGGGCATCAAGCAGGGCCAGCGAGCCCGCGGTCGTGCGCATGCGGTCGGCCGTGTCGATGTTGTCCTTGAGCAGCACCGGCACACCCTGCAGCGCGCCGCGGATCGCGGCGGCATCGAGTGCGCCGGCAAGGGCTTGCGCCTCGGGGTTCAGTTCCACCACGGCCCGCAGCGCCGGAACCTCCCGCTCGCAGGTGGCGATGCGGGCCAGGGCGTCAGCCACCAGTTCGCCCGCGTGCCAGCGCCCCTCCAACATCGCGGCCGCATGCAGCCCGGCCTGCGGGATCCGCCGGCAGCCGGCCAGCGGCGCCAGCAGGGCCGCGGAACCGACGGCGAGCAGGTCGCGCCGTTTCATGGCGTTGGCAGGCCGCTGATCTTGCAGCCCTGCGCTGCCGGCTGCGGTTCCGGCACCGGTCGCCCCGCCAACACGGCCTCGAGGGCATCGCGCAGGTCGCGCGTGGTCGCAGCGCGCTGGCGCTTGGTCGGCCCCAGGTAGAGATCGTTGATGCGGCCGCGGTAGCGCACCTCACCGCCGACCACCAGCACCGCCTCGGGTGTCACGCGCGCCCCGGCGTGCACGGCGAGCTTTTGCCCGTGATCGAGCAGCACGGGCAGCTTCACCTGAAAGAGATCCGCATGCTGCAGGGCGATCTCCGGCGTAACGGCAGGATCCGAGTGGATCAGATAAAAACGCGCCTGCGCGGCGTGTGCCTCGGCGATGGCCAGGATCTCAGGCATGAAGGAGCGCACCGTCGGACAGAAGGGAGAGACAAAAAACAGCACGGCTGGTCGCGCCTCGGCCGCCAGCGGCGCGTGCAGCTTCGAATCGGTGTCGGGCAGTTGCAAATCCTCGGCGCGGGCGCAGACGGCGACGAACAGGCAGAGGCGGAGAAGCTTGGCGAGCATGTGGGTCTGCCAGCATCCGCCGCGCCCGCCGGCTTGCAACGGCGGGCTTGCCAAAGGGCTCAAAAAAGCCGGTTGCAAAGACGGCCAAAGCCGTGCGTTTAGCGGCCATGCACCGACTGCATTGCCTCCTGCTGTCCACCGTCTGCGCCCTTGGCGCAGTCCTGCCCGCCGCCGCCGCACCGCGGCCGAACGTTCTCTTCGTCCTGACCGACGACCAGCGCTGGGACGCGTTCGGTTTGGGCGGCAGCCGGCACCTGAAAACACCGAACCTGGACCGACTCGGCCGCGAAGGCGTGTATTTTCGCAACGCCTTCTGCACAACCTCGCTCTGCTCGCCGAGCCGCGCCAGCATCCTCAGCGGGCTGTACGCGCACAAACACGGCGTGGTCGACAACTTCACCGAGTATCCCGAGGGCTTCAAGAGTTTCCCCATGGTCCTGCAGGAGCAGGGATACGACACTGCCTACATCGGCAAGTGGCACATGGGCGAAAACAACGATGACCCGCGACCCGGCTTCAACTGGTTCGTCACCCACAAGGGCCAGGGCAGCTACTTCGACACCGAGTTCAACCTCAACGGCACCAAGCGCGAGGTGATCAAGGGGTACTACACCCACGTCGTCACCGACCTCGCCGAGCAGTGGCTGGGCCGTGAGCGCGGCGACAAGCCCTGGTGCCTGTTCGTCGGCCACAAGGCGCCGCACAGCTTCTATTACCCCGAGCCCAAGTACGAAAAAAGCTTTGAGGGCGTGCGCATCCCCTACCCCGAGTCGGCCTTCCGGCTCGACGACAAACCGAAGTGGATCACCGACCGCCTGCGCACCTGGCACGGCATCTACGGACCACTCTTCGACTGGCGCAAGCAGTTCCCCGACGACCGCCCGGAGGCCGTCAAGGATTTCGAGGCGATGACACGCGCCTACTGGGGCACCCTGCTTTCGGTCGACGACAGTGTCGGCCGCCTCTACGAACTGCTCAAGCAGCGCGGCGAACTCGACAACACCCTCATCGTCTTCATGGCCGACAACGGCATCCTGAATGGCGAGCACGGCATGGTCGACAAGCGCACCATGCACGAGCCGAGCATCCGCATCCCCCTGGTGGTGCGCTACCCCGGCCTGACGCCGGTTGATCAACCGAAGGTGGTCGAGCAACAAGTGCTCACCCTCGACATCGCCCCGAGCCTGCTCGAGCTCTGCCAGGCACCCGCACTCGACGGCATCCACGGCCGCTCCTGGGTCAAACTGGTTCAGTCGGGCGATCCCGACTGGCGCAAAAGCTGGTTCTACCACTACAACTACGAAAAACAGTTCCCCTACACCCCCAATGTCCGCGGCGTGCGCACCGAGTCCTGGAAGTACATCCATTACCCGCATGGCGACGGCAAACCGGATCGTCACCAGGCCGAACTCTACAACATCGAGTTCGACCCCGAGGAACGCCACAACCTCATCGCCAACCCCACGTACGCCGGCATTGTCGCCGAACTGAAAGCTGAGCTCGCCCGCCTGATGACCGCCGCCGGCCTGCCCGAAGGGGCCGACCGCATGCCGCTCGACGAAGGCATCAAATCCGAGCTGCCCGACCAGAAAATCCGTTAATCCACGACGTTCAATCCTTGTGCCAGCGGGCTTGGAGAAAGGCAGTGACAAAACACCGGTTCCGATGTATTCTTAAGTCCCCGCAAAGATGACGTCGACTCCCAGCCGCACCCCTGCCCCGCCCGCCTGCAGGATCCTCGCCACCTGCACCACCTCCGCGACAGAGGTCCGGCTGCGCGGACTGGAGGACCGTCTCGGCAGCCTCAGTCTGCAGTTCTGCCCGGCCGGGGCCGGGTACCTCGAAAGCGTGCGACTGCTCAAGGAAGCCGTCTTCGGCCTGCTCATCGCGGAAGCCCCCGCCGAGGCGGCCGCCGCCGGGGCGCTGACCGCAGCCCTGGAGGAGGCCGCCGACCCCGATCTGCAGGTTCTGCTGCTTGTCGAACAGGCCGAGGACCTGTCCCTCTGGCGTGAACGCCTCGGCTTCCTCAGCCACCACCTGCTGGTTCTGACCCAACCGCTGCACGAACTCGAACTCCTGCAGCTGCTGCCCCTGCTCGCCGGCAAACGCCATCTGGAACAGGCCGCAGCCCTCGTGGCCGGCTGCACTGCACCGGCAGAGAGTGCGCCGATCGAAGCGCCTGCCGGGGACCTCATCCTGGTGGTCGACGACGACGAAACGATCGCCCAGATCATGACCCAGGTTTTGGTCGCCCACCAGCGTGCCGCCATCACCGCCCCCAACGCCGACGAAGCCTGGCGGCTCTGGCGTCGCCATCGCGAACGCATCCGCCTGGTCATCACCGACATCAACATGCCGGGTGGCGCCAATGGCGTCGAGCTGGCCCGTGCGATCCATCAGGATGATCCTGCCATGCCGGTCATCTACACCAGCGGCCAACGCGCCACCGCCCTTCATTCCGCGCTCAAGGCGGGGGTCAACTACCTGCCCAAACCCTTTGGCATGAACGACCTGCTGCGTGTCGTCCAGCTCAATCTTGAGGCGCCGAAACCGCAATGAGTCCCGTCGCCGCCGCCCGGCCTCACCCCCTGCGTGTGCCCCTTGCCGAACCGGAGCGTCTGGCTGTGCTGCACTCCTATGAGGTGCTGGATTCGCTGCCCGAAGCAGTCTTCGATGCCCTCACGCAACAGGCCGCCGAGATCTGCGAGACACCGATCGCTGTTCTGACCCTTGTCGATGCCACACGCCAGTGGTTCAAATCCGTGCACGGCCTCAACGTGCGCGAAACACCGCGCGACATCGCCTTCTGCGACCATGCCATCCGCGGTGAGGACCTGTTCGTGGTCGAGGACGCCGGACGCGCTCCCGCGTTTCGCACCAACCCCCTGGTCACCGGTGAACCGCACATCCGCTTCTACGCCGGCATGCCCCTGATCAATGCCGATGGCGCTGCCCTCGGTTCCCTGGCGGTGATTGACCGCCGCCCGCGTCGATTGAGTGAGGCGCAGACCCAAGCCCTGCGCCTCTTGGCGGACCGGGCTCTTGACCAGTTGGAGTTGCGCCTGCAGCATCTGCGCCTGGAGCGCGCCCTCTCCGAACAGCAGCGTTTGCACGCCGAACTCGGCCGCCAGGCCGCCCACCTGAGTGATGCCCAGCGCATCGCCCGCCTGGGCAGTTGGGAGGCTCGCCTGAGCGACGGCCGGCTGAGCTGGACCGATGAAGTGTTCCGCATCACCGGCGTGGCGCCGGCGCAGTTCGGCGGCAGCGTCGACTGGTTTTATCGCGAGGTGATCCATCCCGAGGATCATGAACGCCTGGTCCGCCAGCGCGACCTCGCCCTGCGCGGCGAAGCCCGTTACGACGTCACCCACCGCATCCGGCGACCCAATGGTGAAGTTCGTCATGTGCATGAGCGGGCGGAACTCATGCGCGACGCCGAGGGTGCGCCTGCCGTGCTCTCCGGCACGATCCAGGATGTCACCGAGCAGATCGAAACGCGCCTCGAACTGCAGCAGAGTGAGGAGCGTTTTCGCACCGTGGCCCGCGCCACCACCGATGTCATCTGGGACTGGGATCCGGCCAGCGCCATCCTCTGGTGGAGCGAAGGCATGAAAACGGTGTTCGGCCATGAACCCGCCACCGGCTCCGAACTCAGTTTCTGGCGCAGCCACGTGCATCCCGAGGACCGCGAACGCGTGAGTGCCAGCGTCCGCCGGGCCCTTGAGGGCGCCGGCGACCACTGGTCGGAAGAGTACCGCTTCGAGCGCGCGGATGGCACTTACGCCCATGTGCTCGACCAGGGCTACGTCCTGCGTGACACCACCGGCAACCCGCGGCGGATGATCGGTGGCATGACCGACCTGAGCGAGCGCAGGCGCATGGAGGACACTCTGCGCCAGAACGAGGAGCGCATCCGCGAACAGGCCTCGCTGCTCGACAAGGCGCATGACGCCATTCTGGTGCGCGACCTCGAGCATCGCATCACCTACTGGAACAAGAGCGCCGAGGAACTCTATGGCTGGAGCGCCGAGGAGGCGGTGGGCCGCACGATCTCCGAGTTGTTGTATCGCGATTCCACCGATTTCCTGGCAGCGACACGCACGACCCTGGAAACGGGCGAGTGGAAGGGCGAAATCCGCCAGGCCACGCGCAGTGGCGGCGAGGTGCTGGTCGAGGGACGCTGGACGCTCGTGCGCGACGCCGAGGGCCGCCCCAAGTCGATCCTGGCGATCAATTCCGACATCACCGAGAAGAAGCGACTGGAGGCCCAGTTCCTGCGTGTGCAGCGCATGGAGAGCATCGGCACACTGGCCGGCGGCATCGCCCACGACCTCAACAACGTGCTGTCGCCCATCCTCATGGCGGTCGACCTGCTGCGCATGAAAACCACCGACCCCACCTCGCTCGGGGTGCTGGCAACGGTCGAGGCAAGCGCCCGGCGCGGCGCCGACATGGTGCGGCAGGTGCTCTCCTTCGCCCGTGGCATGGATGGCCAGCGCCTGCCACTGCGGGCCAAGGACGTGCTGCGCGACATCGGCCACATCCTGCAGGAGACCTTTCCCAAGAACATCCGCTGCAGCACCCGCGCCGGCGCCGACCTACCCCTGCTCTCCGGCGACGCCACTCAGCTGCACCAGGTGCTGCTCAACCTCTGCGTCAACGCCCGCGACGCCATGCCGCACGGTGGCAGCCTCGAGGTGCGGGCGGACGGGGTCGACATCGATGAGCATTACGCGACGATGAATCCCGGTGCCGCCCCCGGCACGCACGTGGTCTTCACCGTCACCGACAGCGGCCACGGCATCCCCGCTGAGATGCGGGACAAAATCTTTGATCCATTCTTCACCACCAAGGAACTTGGCCAGGGCACCGGCCTGGGCTTGTCGACCGTGCTCGCCATCGTCAAGAGTCACGGCGGCTTCATCCAGGTTCAGAGCGCCCCCGGCGAGGGCACGGTGATGAAAGTCTATTTCCCGGCCGCCAGCCTTGAGCCCGCCCCGAACGCAGCGGCGACCACCGCCGCACCTGCCAGCAGCGGCAGCGGCGAATTGATCCTGCTGGTCGAGGACGAGCCGGCCGTGCGCAAGATCACCAGTCGCACCCTCGAGGCGCGCGGCTACAACCTGCTGACAGCGTCCGACGGCGCCGAGGCGGTCGCGTTGTACGCCAAGCACCAGCGCAGCATCCACCTGGTGCTGACCGACATGATGATGCCGGTGATGGACGGCTCCGCCACGATCCAGGTGCTGAAGCGGGTCAACCCGCGGGTGCGCATCATTGCGGCGAGTGGCCTCAACGACGCCAGCACCCAGGACAAGGCCCTGCAGCTCGGCGCGCGCCGCTTCCTGTCGAAGCCCTACAACGCCGACGCCATGCTGCGGGCCATCCGCGAAGTGCTCGACGAGGCCTGACGCCTCAGCCGGCGCGCGCCGTGAGCACCCGTCGCAGGGCGCCGAACAGCGCGGCCGCCGAGAAGGGTTTGGTCAGAAACTCACCGGCGAGCGGTCGCATTTGCTGACGGGTCTTTTCATCAAAGGCCTGACCGCTGACCATAATGACACCGGCGCGCAGCCCCAGGCGCGCCACTGCATGCAGCAGCATGCGCCCGTCCATGTAGGGCATGACATAATCCACCAGCAGGGCGTCGAGATCGCCACCGCGCTCGGCGCAGATCGCCAGCGCGGCCGCGCCGTCCTCCGCCTCCAGCACCTGATAACCGCCGTTCTCAAGCACGTTGCGGATGATCGTGCGGAAGCTTTCCTCGTCGTCGACCACCAGCACCAGCTCGCCGCGGCCGCGTCCGGTCTCCGCGTCCTCGCCCCCGGCGCCATCCACCTCCGCCCCCGGCGCATCCGGCACCGGCAGGTAAACGCGCATCTGGGTGCCATGATCCCGCTGGCTGCGCACCTGAATGAAGCCGCCGTGACTCTTGACGATGCCGAGCACGGTCGACAAGCCCAGGCCGGTGCCGCGGCCAAGCTCCTTGGTGGTGAAGAAGGGATCGAAGATCTGATCGAGGTGCTCGCTGCTGATGCCGCTGCCCGAGTCCGTGACGCCGACGAGCACATAACGGCCTGCATGGGCATCCGGCGTCATCGCCGCAAAGGCCTCGTCCAATTCGACGTTCTCAAGAGTCAGATCCAGCGTGCCGCCGTCGGGCATGGCATCGCGCGCGTTCAGGCAGAGGTTGAGCAGCACCTGATGGATCTGCGTTGAATCCGCCGCCACCAGCCAGGGCTGAACATCACCGGACGGCTCGCGCACGAGGATGTTTTTCGGGAAGGTCGACTGAATCACGCGGCCCACCTCGCGGACCAGATCGAGCATCTGCAGCGGCTCGCGCCGTCCCTCGACCCCGCGACCGAAGGTGAGCAGCTGACGGACAATGTCGGCGCCGCGCCGGGCGTTCTCCTCGATCAACCGCATCAGTTCGGCGATGTCCGGATCCGCCGTTTTCAGGCGCACCAACTCCGGCACCATGAGCATGGGCGAAAGCAGGTTGTTGAGGTCATGGGCGATGCCTCCAGCCAGACGTCCGACACTCTCCAGGCGCTGGGCGCGCAGGAACTGCGCCTCCAGTTTGCGTTTTTCGGTGGTGTCGATGCCGACGCCGAGCACGCAGGGCCGGCCCTCGACGAGCAGGCGGTGCGAGTTGAAGAGGAAATGCAGGGTCTTGCCGCCGGCGCCAATCAGCCGCGCCTCCATCTGCGATTCCCCGCGCTCCAGCACCTCGCGGATCGACGCCTCCACCTGCGGGCGGTCCTCGGCAAAGACAAATTCAAGCGCCCGCCGGCCGCGCAACTCCTCCTCGTCCAAGCCGAGCACGTCGAGCAGGCGGCGATTCCAGCGCAGCACCTGCCCCTCCTCATCAAACAGGAAGAACAGGCCGGGCAGGCTCTGGATCACCGCCTCGGAAAACTCCTTTTCGGCGCGCACCTCCAGCTCGGCCGCACGGCTCTCGGTGATGTCCGTCCACGTACCGACCACCTCAACCGGCCGGCCAGCCTCGTCACGGCGCAGGCGCAAATCATCGCGCAGCCAGCGGTAACCGCCGTCGGCGTGCCGGAAGCGATACTCATGAACAAACTGACCGTCCTCGCTCTCGAGCAGGTGCTGGATGCCCAGCTTCGCCGTGGCGAGATCCTCGGGATGGACGTTGGCCGCCCACCACTCGACCTGCAGCGCGGCTTCCACGGCATGACCGAGGATGCGCGTGACGTTCTCGCTGACCCAGGTCGACACCAGACCGGCCTCGGTCATGTCGAGCGCGTAGGTGATGGTCGGGCTGCTGGTCAGGTAGTGGCCCAGACGCTCGGTCAGCTTGCGGAAACGCGAGGAACTCGCGCGCAGCACGGCCTGTTCACGGCGCAGCTGGTGGCGGCTGTAGGCCTCGATGATCGCCTCGGGCAGGGTGTTCAGATACCCCGGGCTCTTGACCAGATAATCCGAGGCGCCGAGACGCAGGGCCTGGCTTGCCACCTCCTCGTCGCCCTGACCGGTGATGAGGATGACTGGCACGGTGAGCTTGCGCCTCAGGCAGACCTCCTCCAGCACCTCCAGGCCGTTCATGCCCGCCAGCTTGTAATCGACCAAGACCAGGTCCCAATCACAAGGCGCCTCCGCCGACTCCGGCAGATGATCGAGCACCGCCTGTGCATCGACGACGCCCTGCAAATGGATCTGTGGTGCATGCCGGCGGACATGGTGGACGGTCAGTTCCAGATCCTGGGCGTTGTGCTCCGCATACAGCACACGCAGACCGCGCAGCCGGAACCGACTGTCATCGTGAAACCGCAGCAGGGCCGCATCCAGCAGGCTTGGCAGGGTGCGGATGCAGTCCGCACGCTTCACCAGATAATCGTCGGCACCCGCGCGCAGCACCTCGGCGACCTGGCTTTCGTCACCCGAACCGGTCAAGACGACAACCGCCGTCGAAAAGCCCTGATCACGGACATCGCGCAGCAACTCCAGGCCACTGCCGTCCGGCAGCGCGAGGTCCGTCAGCAGAATGTCCGGCGCTCCATGCTTGAGCATTGCCTGGCGCGCCTCGGAAATCGTCGCCACCTGGCGGAACTGCACGCCATCGCCTTTGCGCCCCAAGGCCGCCTCAACGAGCCCTGCATCCAACGGGTTGTCTTCGACGTGCAGGATTTTCATGCGGACTAGACCGGTGGCTGATTGAGTAAAGTCCAATATACTTCAATCTGAGTCGCGACATCAAGAAACTTTTCAAAGCTGACAGGTTTGACGATGTAGGAGTTTACACCTAGGTCATAAGCTGATTTCACATCCCGACTCTCCGCTGATGAGGTCAAAACCACCACCGGCAGGTGGTGCAGATCGGCGTGCGACTTCAATTGCTCCAGCACCTCCAGCCCTCCCACCTTGGGCAGTTTCAGATCGAGCAAAATGACCAGCGGCGGCACGCTGTCCGGTCCCTGCCGGCTGATCCAGTCGAGCGCCTCCTGGCCGTCGCGCAGCACTTCGACCGGGTTCGTAATGCGCCGCCGCTGAAAGGCGCGCAGGGTCAGATCGACATCCATCGGATTGTCCTCGATCAGCAGGATGGGGCGGAGATGGTCGTTCATGGCGTTGCCAGGGGGAATTCCAGGTGAAAGCAGGCGCCTTGGCCGGGCCGACCCTCGGCCCAGACCCGCCCCTGCAGGCGTTCCATGGCCTTGCGGACAATGGCCAGACCGATGCCCGTGCCGGGGAATTCCTCGGCACGGTGCAGGCGCTGGAAGATCTCGAAGATGCGGTCGTGAAACTTCATGTCAAAGCCGGGACCATTGTCCTCAACCCAGAGATGGCAAAGCCCACCCTCGACCCGGCCGTGAATCCGCACTTCCGGTGGTTGCGCTTCCCGGGAAAACTTCAGCGCGTTGTCGATCAGGTTGCGCAGCGCCATCGACAGGCTGGCGACATCGGTCTGCACGGTGACCTCGGGCAGATCGACCTGCACGCGAGCAACCGCCAGGCGGGGGTCGCCCTCGAACTCGCGCATCACCTCCTCGGCCAGCCGCCGCAGCGGTGTGCTGACCCGCTGCAGCGCGCGCCGTTCCAGGCGTGAGTAGGCAAGCAGGTCATCGATGAGCTGCCCCATCTGCGCGGCCGCCTGGCGGACCGAGCGAAGAAAGTTCTGTCCCTCGGCATCGAGCTGGCCCGCGTGATCCTCCGCCAGCAGCTGGCTGTAGCCGTCGATGCCCCGCAGCGGCGCCTTGAGGTCGTGGGAGACCGAGTAGGTGAAGGCCTCGAGATCGCGGTTCTTCGCCTCGAGTTCGGCCGTGCGTTCCGCCACCAGCTTCTCCAGCCGGGCCTGCATCTCGCGCTCGCCGCGAGCCGCCTCGACGCGGGCGCTGACATCGTGGGCAAAAACGACCCCGGCGCGTTGCCCGGCGAATTCCATCTCATGCCAGGACAGCTCCATCCAGGCTTCGCGCCCATCCTTGCGGCGGTGGCGGCGGATCTCATCGGCACTGCCATGCAGCGCGGCGGTCGACGTCTCCGCCTCGCGATCCGTACTGGCGTCGCGCACCTCCAGATCCGGCAGGGCCATCTGGGTCAACTCCTCGCGGCTGTAGCCGTAGAAGTCGGTCATGGCCTGATTCACCGCCAGAAAACGCAGACTCTCGGCATCGTGAATCCACATCGGGTGCGGGCTGGATTCAAAGAGCAGCCGGTAGCGCCGCTCCATGGTCTCACGTCCGCGAATCGTCCGCTCCCAGCCGGCCAGCAGCCAGCGCAGGCCGAGCGTCAGGGCCACGGCGGTACTGGCGACGTAAAACCAGCCCTTGAGGGTCTGCATCCGGCTCAGGCTGTCGGCATCCGCTGCCAGGGCGCGCAGCAGATCGTCGGAGACCAGGATCCAAAGCACACCGGCGACGAGGTAGGCAAGACCGACCCCCAGGGCCAGGAGATTCGAACGCGAGGAAGTCGGCATGGCGGAAGCGGGCCGGCGCTTCATACCACGGTCGTGCGCATGCAACAAGCAAAAGCCAGGCACGTCCCCCGAGCGGCGGCAGGAAACGCAAATCCGGCGCAGTCCGCCTCAGACGCGGGTGAGCTGGCGGCGCAGGGAGATTTCCAGGCCGGTGACGATGAGGCCGAGGCTGAGCAGGATGACCATGCTGTTGATCCAGAGCGTCTCGAACTCGGTGCCAAAGTAGGTCTTGGAGGTGCCGAAGAACACGTTCGGGCTGGTCTTGCGCCGGTAGTCGGTGCGTTCCATCTCGGCCTTGGTGACGAGGTCGAGGACCTTGCGGTTGACGTAGATTTCCTCGGCGCTGACGCCGTCCTGCTGTTTCAGGGCGCGTTCCAGCAGTTCCGGGGTGAGACGACCGCGCAGGGTGGCATCCCAGATTTCGCCGAGCATGCCGGCGGCGGCGGCACTGTTCTCGGCGTAGAGGCCGGAGACAACGGCCAGGCCCTGCTTGGCGGCATCGAGTTCGCGCTGCTGGCTGGCCGTCATCTTGATCTCGGGCGGCAGGTTGACGAGTTGCTGGATGCGCGCCTCCAGCAGGTCCTGGGCACGGGTCAGCGGGTTGAGCTTGGCCTGCGAGATGAGCATCGCCTCGTAGCTCCAGCGCAGTGGCATGAACTGGCAGATGAATGGCACCTTGAGCTTGGTCTTGGTATCCTCCTCGGGCCCCACGCCGGCCTTGGCCAACCAGGGCTGCAGGGAGTAGATGAGGTCGAGGTTGCGGTTCATCTCCTCATACTTGATGAGGGCGCCACCGAGGATGATCTGCGGAATGAGCAGCAGCGGGATGGCGTTGATGGCGGTGCGGCTGTCGTTGACCAGGCTCGACACCAGCAAACCGAGGCAGGCACCGGTGAGGGCGGTCAGGAACATCCACCAGAGATGCACAAAGAACATGTCGCGCACCTCCAGCATCCAGTTGCCGATGAGCAGGTAGATGAAGCACTGGACCAGGGCAAAGGCGCTCAGCGACAGAACCTTGCCGGACAGGTAGTAGAAGGTGCGCAGGTTGTGGTTGCGCTCTCGACTGAGCAGGTGGCGGTCGCGGATGATTTCGTCGGCACTGTTGGTGAGGCCGAGGAACATGGCGACCACCAGGCTCATGAACAGCCAGGTCGGGATGTGAAAGGCGGTGGCGAAGGTGTAGCTGTCCTCCTCGCTGTACTTCAGCACACTGGAGATCAGGAAGGCCAGCAGTGGCGCCTCCAGCAGCGTTGTCAGCAGGTTGGTGCGGTTGCGCAGCTTCGACAGGAAGGCGCGCTTGAGCATCGTGTAAAACAGGATGCTCTCCTCGCGCACGGTGTGGCGCGGCGGCCGCGGCACGGCACGAGCCCGGCTGCCGGTGTGGGTGTCCTCGCGCGGCCGGGCGATCAGGTTGGTGCTGCCTGGCGCCGACTGCGCCTTGGCCATGCTTTCCAGCAGCAGGTGGCTCTGGTAGCGGTCGCGCCAGAAGTTCGGCGGGAAGCGGCGCGCGGCGACCAGGTGGCCGTCGGCGCTGCGCTCCTGGATGATGTCGCCGCCGATGTCGCGCAGCGGCGTCTCCAGCACGTCGAAAACGAAGTCGGGGGTCAGGCTGGCGGGCAGTTCCGCCTCCGGCTGGCCGGTCTCGTCGTTGTAGGCCTTCCAGAAGTACTCGAGCATCGCCTGCGGCGTGCCGAAGAAGGCCATCTTGCCGCCCTTGTCGAGCAGCAGGGCCTTGTCGAACATCTGCAGCAGCTTCATGCTCGGCTGGTGGATCGAGCAGATGACGATCTTGTGGCGCGCCAAGCTGCGAATGATCTCCAGCACGTGCTCGCTGTCCTTCGACGACAGCCCTGAGGTCGGTTCGTCGAACAGGTACATGTCGGAGATGCCGATCATGTCGAGCCCGGCATTCAGGCGCTTGCGCTCGCCGCCGGAGAGGAACTTCTGCTGCGGCGTGCCGGCCAGGCGCTTGCGCAGGTCGGCCAGGCCGAGTTCGGCGAGCTTGGCCTCGACGCGCTTGCGGCGCTCCTCGGTCTTCAGGTGCGGACAGCGCACCGCGACGGAGAAATCGAGGTTCTCCTGCACCTTCAACAGGGGGTCGAAGGCGTCCTCCTGCGGGATGTAGGCGATGTACGGCGTCAGATTCGGCAGGTTCTTGTACAGCGACAGGCCGTTCATCAGGATCTCGCCGGATCGGGTGCGCAGGTGACCGCCGAGGGCGCGCAGCAGGGTGCTCTTGCCGCAGCCGCTCGGCCCCATGACGCAGATCATCTCCCCGCGCCGCGCCAGGAAACTGATGCCGTCGAGCGCCGTGTCCTTGCTGTCGTAGCGATGCGCCAGTTCGCGCACCTCAATCTGGCGGATGATGTTGCGCTCCTCCTCGATGATGCGGTCGGCAAAGTGACAGCGCAGGAACTGCCCCTCGCCCAGCGTGATGGTGTCGCCATCGCTCAGCGCAATGCGGTCGCGCACCAGCACCTGGCCGACATGCACCGGCCGCGAGGCGCGCAGCAGTTCGAGCGCGCCGGTCTTCTGGGCGTAGTTGCACTCGATGCGCAGCAGGATCTCGCCCTCGGTGTCCTGCGACAGCAGGATGTCGCCCTCGTCCAGCAGCTCGGGATTGTTGGAAACCAGGTAGGTGTTGCGACTGCCCTCCAGGCGGAACTGACCGCCGAATTCCTGGGCGCGCACGCGCAGGTCGCGCAGGGAGATCTCGATCTCGCCCTTGGCGATCAGGCTGTCCTCGATCGAGGCCTCAACGCGGGTGCCCGAACGCAGCGGCACGCCGTTGAGGGTGGCGTCGACATGGCGCAGGGCCTCGACCGTGACACCGAGGCCGAAGCTGATGCGCAAATCGGTGCCGCGCGCCCGCTGCGGCGCAATCTCGGCGTCGCCGGTGTCGGTCAGCGTCAAGTACAACTGGGTGCCCGCCACCGTTTTCTTGGCGTTGAAGTAGGCGATCAGGTCGTTGTAATCGAGCGTGACATCCTCGAGTACCACGCGCTCGCCGGGATAGAGACGCGAGAAATCACCGGCGACCAGGCGACGGCTGCGCACCAGCACGGGCAGCTCGCCGGTGTTCTTCAGCAGCACCAGCGTCTGGTAGCGGAAGGCCATGACCGAGCAGCCCGCCGACAGCGAGCGCAGCAGCACGTCGCTGCCCTCGCCCGAACCGATGCGCAGGGTCTCCAGCGGCTGGCCGCTTTTCGAGGCAAAATCCTCGTCCGTCGGGCGGTCGCCGGAATTGAGCTGGTAGACGATGTCGATGGCCTGGGCCGCGATGCCCAGGTTGGTCATGAACAGGTAGAACTCGACCATCATGCGCTGGTCGGTCAGCGAGCGCGAGATGAGCAGGTAAAGCTGCACGCAGAGCAGGATCTTCTGCTCAAGGTTGAGTTCGTCGCTCAACTCGCTGGCACGCTTGGACAGATCCTGGGGCTGCTGCAGGGCTTCAAAATACAGGCGCCGCAGGTCGGCATAGAGCGCACCACTGTAGTCGTAGCGCAGGTAGCCCAGCGATGACTCAATCTCGTCCTCGGCCACCGAACCGTCGAGCTTGGAAAAGCCGGCGAAGACCTCGATCAGCACCGGCAGCATGGCGTTGCCATCGCGCGCCGCCAGCATGCCGCCGCCGGCCTCGTCGCCGCGCCCCAGCCAGCCGGCCAGCTTGCGCGCCAGTCGCTGGCGAATGCCTTCGGGAGCCTCCGGCGACGTCTCGGGACGCCGCGTCAAGCTCGGGCGTGGCAGTTGGGAGGTGCTCATGCGGGACGTGCGCTCCAGCCTTCGGCGCGGGGGTTTGCGCTTGCAAGTTTCAAGTTGCGCGATTCAACGCCGTCACCCCCCGGATTTTCCGCAGATGCGCCTCGCCAAGCCGAGCACTTTCCGGTTCAATGCCGGCATGCTGCTCGACCTCGCCATCCCCGTCCTCTGCCTGCTCTGGGCCCTGCTCTGCCTGCGCTTCTACACCCTCATCAGCCGCGACAACGTCTGGCAGCGCCGCCTCATCGCCATCGGCGCCGGGCTGGGCGCCGGGCTGATCTGGCTGCTCGGCTCGATGCTGCTGCCCTGGCTGCGCGCCCCGGAAGCGCCCCCACCGGCGGCCGTTGAAGCCGCTGGCGACATTCGCATCCGCCCCGCTCCGGAGCGGTGACAAGTTCGCCTGCTTTTGCATCTTGCCAGCACGGCCGGCGGCGCCACTGTTGCGCGCTCCCACCATGACCTTCGATCTCGGCGCCCATCTGCCGCGCCCGTACCAGCGCCAGCTCTACCGCCTGCTCGCCCCCGCCATCGAGGGGCCGCTTGGCCTGCGCGGCCTGGAACACATCTACCGGCGCGCGGTCGATCTGCAGGCGACGCATCCGCAGGGTCGCGACTGCCGGACCTGGTTTGAGTCCGTGCTCACCGCCATGGACGCCGCCGGCGACATCGAGGAGTTGCCCGAGTTCGACTTCCCCCGCTCCGGCCCGCTGGTGGTGGTCGCCAACCACCCCTTCGGCATCCTCGATCCGGTCATCCTCGCCCACTACGCCGCGCGCCACCGGCCCGACGTCAAGGTGATGACCAACGCCCTGCTTGGCGCCTTCGAGCAGTTGCGCCCCCACATCATCCCGGTCAACCCCTTCGGCGGCGCCGAGGCCGCCAAGGAAAACCTCACCGGCATGAAGCAGGCCCTGCGCCACCTGCGCGCGGGCGGCACCCTGGTCATCTTTCCCGCCGGCGAGGTGTCGCGCTACCGTCCCGGCCGCGGCATCGAAGACCCGGCCTGGAGCAGCCATGTTGGTTCGCTGGTGCGCCGCACCCAGGCCACCGTGCTGCCGGTGTTTTTTCCCGGTCGCAACAGCGCCCTCTTCCACGCCGCCGGCCTGATCCACCCGCGCCTGCGCACCGGCCTGCTGCTGCGTGAGTTCTGCAACCAGCGCGGCAGCCGCACCCCGATGCGTGTCGGCGCTCCCATCCCCTTCGCCAAACTGAAGAAGTTCGAGACCGACGAAGCTCTCACCCGATACCTGCGCATCCACACCTTCGTGCTGGCGGGTCGCCGCGCGGGTGGCGAAGAGGAAGCGGAGGCGCCGCTCGGAGCCGGCGCAGACTCCAGCAGCCGCACCGGCTGCAACCGCATCCAGGCCGAGGTCGCCGCCCTGCGCGAACGCGGGGCCCGCCTGGTCCATCAGGGCGGCTTCGGCGTCTACGCCGCCCACAGCCACGAGATTCCGGCGACCCTGAACGAGATCGGCTGCCTGCGCGAGCAGACTTTCCGCGCCGTCGGCGAGGGCACCGGCCAGGAGGTCGATCTCGACCGCTTCGACCGCTACTACGAGCATCTCTTCCTTTGGGACGAGACCGAGGGCCGGATCGCCGGCGCCTACCGCCTCGGGCGGGCCGACCTCATCCTGCGCGAGTACGGTCCCGCCGGGCTGTACACCAGCACCCTGTTCAAGTTCGAAAAACCCTTCCTCGCCAGCCTCGGCAACGCCGTCGAGATGGGCCGCAGCTTCATCATCAAGGACTACCAGCGCAACCTCAGTTCCCTGCCCCTGCTCTGGCGCGGCATCGCCCAGTGGATGGTCCGCAACGAGGGTTACACCAAGCTCTTCGGCCCGGTCAGCATCAGCAGGGACTACGACAGCCTGAGCCGCAAGATGATGGTCGAGTTCCTCCAGGAAAACTGCCTGCACGAGGATCTCGCCAGCTATGTCAAGCCGCGCAACCCCTTCCGCTACCTGCGCGGGCGCCGCCTCATGCGCGAGTTCATCAGCGCCAACCTGCGCGACGTCGACGACTGCTCGGCCCTGATCTCCAGCGTCGAGACCGATGGCAAGGGCATCCCCATCCTGCTCAAGCACTACCTGCGCCTGAACGGCACCCTGCTCAGCTTCAACGTCGACAAGGCATTTTCCTCGGTCATCGACGGCCTCATCCTCGTCGATCTCACCGAGACCGAGCCGCGCCTGCTCGGCAAGTACATGGGCGAGCAGGCCTGTCGCCAGTGGCTGGCACGCCACCGCCCGAGCGACGGCATCCGGGCTTGACCGGCGGCGCTTGCTTTTCTAGGTCGGATCGCGCATGACCCGCTTCCGCCCCTGCATCGACCTCCACGAAGGCAAGGTCAAACAAATCGTCGGTTCCACCCTCCGCGACGACGGCCCGGGCCCGCGCGTCAACTTTGTCAGCGACCGTGATCCGGCCTGGTTTGCGGAGTTGTACCGACGCGATGGCTTGACCGGCGGTCACGTCATCCTGCTCGGTCCCGGCAATGAGACGGCCGCCAAGGCGGCCCTCGCCGCCTGGCCGGGCGGCCTGCAGGTCGGCGGCGGCATCCGCCCCGACAACGCCGCCGACTACCTCGAAGCCGGCGCCAGCCATGTCATCGTCACCAGCCACCTGTTCGACCGCGACGGCCGCTTTGCCGAAGAACGTCTCGAAGCCCTGGTGCGCGCGGCCGGGCGTGAACGACTCGTCATCGACCTCAGTTGCAAGGCCACCGCCAGCGGCTGGACCGTGGCGATGAACCGCTGGCAGACCCTCACCGACCTCGACGTCACGCCCGCCAGCCTGCGCCATCTCGCCGGATCCTGCGCCGAATTCCTCATCCACGCCGTCGATGTCGAGGGCAAGTGCGAGGGCATGGACGAGGCGCTCGTGCGCTACCTCGCCGAACACAGCCCGGTGCCGGCCACCTACGCCGGCGGCATCCGCCACCTCGACGACCTGCGCCGCCTCGACAACCTCAGTGCCGGCCGTCTTGACGGCACCATCGGCAGCGCCCTCGACCTCTTCGGCGGCAGCGGTGCCCGCTACGAGGACTGTGTGGCCTTCAATCGCCGTCATGCGTCGTAACTCCCCCACCCCGCCATGAAAAGCCTCCGCCAGCGCGATTCCTCCGCCAATACCGCCTACGCCTCCCTCACCGCTCTCGCCCGCGAGATCGCCCTGCTCACCTCGACCGAGGCGCTGCTCTCCTGGGATCAGGAAACCTACATGCCGGCCGGTGCGCTCGACCATCGTGCGCGCCAGCTCGCCTACCTCAACGGCAAGGCCCACGCCCTCGCCACCTCGACCTCTTTCCGCCGCCTGCTCGACAAGGCTGAGGCCGACAGCGATCCGTTGTACGCCGGCAACCTGCGCGAACTGCGCCGCCAGTACGAACGCGCCGTGCGTCTGCCGCAGCGCCTGGTCCAGGAGGAAAGCACCGTCTGCGCCCACGCCAAGGCCGCCTGGACCGAGTCACGTCGCCAGGCCGACTTCAGCGGCTTCGCCCCGCACCTGCAGGCCCTGGTCGATCTGGCCCGGCGCAAGGCCGAGCTCTGGGGTTACAGCGACGAACCCTACGACGCCCTGCTGGAAACCTACGAACGCGGCGCCCGCACCCGTGCCATCGCCGAGCTGTTCGACCGCCTGCGGCCGGAGCTGGCCGGCATCGCCCGCGAGGCGGTGGCGCGCAGCGCCCGGCGCAAGACCGACCTGCTGCGCGGTCGCTACCCGGTGGCCAAGCAGCAGCAGCTCAACGCCGAAATCGCCGCCAGCATCGGTTTCGACCTGAACTGTGGCCGCATCGACACCACCGCCCATCCCTTCTGCACCACCCTCGGCCCGCGCGACGTGCGCCTGACCACCCGCTACGACGAAAGCGACTTCACCTCGTCGCTCTTCGGCGTGCTGCACGAGGCCGGCCACGGCCTCTATGAGCAGGGCCTGCCGGTCGACGACTTCGGCCTGCCCTCCGGCACCTCCTGCTCGCTCGGCATCCATGAATCGCAGAGCCGGCTCTGGGAAAACCACGTCGGCCGCTCGCGGCCCTTCTGGGAAAAGTGGCTGCCGCGCGCCAAGGAACTGTTCCCGCACCTGAAGAAGATCCGCCTCGACGACTTCCTGCGCCACCTGCACCGCGCCCGCTACTCCTTCATCCGCGTCGAGGCCGACGAGGCCACTTACGACCTGCACATCCTGCTGCGCTTCGAGATTGAGCGACGCCTCATCCGCGGCGATCTGCCGGTCGCCCAGGTGCCGGAGGCGTGGAACGAAGCCTTCCGCGAGCTTTTCGGTCTGACCCCGCCCGACGCCGCGCGCGGCTGCCTGCAGGACATCCACTGGAGCATGGGCGGCCTCGGCTACTTCGCCACCTACACCCTCGGCAACCTCAACGCCGCCCAGCTCTTCGCCACCGCCCGCAAGCAGCGCCGGATCGCCGCCGGCCTGGAGCGCGCCGACTACGTCCCGTTGCTCGCCTGGCTGCGCGACAAGGTGCATGCCAGGGGCGGCGCCGCCCTGCCCGGCGAAATCATGGAACAGGCCACCGGCAAGCCCACTGAGGCGAGCTGGCATTTGAAGCACTTGCGCGCCCGCTTTTTGTCGGAAGCAAAAAATTCCTGAAACTGCCGCACAAGCTCCGCGTTAAAGGCGCATCGCACAGGGCTGGCCCCCGCCAAAACCCGGCGCTTTCAAACCAACACACCCAGACATCATGAAAGTCATCGCATCCCTCCTCACCCTCGCCGTCTTCGCCGGCTTTGCCGTCGACGCCTCCGCGCAGGAAAAGAAGAAGGCCGATCCGGCCAAGGTCTTCGCTCGCAAGGACGCCAACGGCGACGGCAAGCTGAGCAAGGAAGAGTTCACCAAGGGCGCCAAGGACGCCGCCATGGCCGAAAAAGCCTTCGGCGCCAAGGACAAGGACAAGGACGGCAGCCTCAGCAAGGAAGAGTTCGCCGCCGCCCCCGCCAAGAAAAAGAAGAAGGACGCCAAGTAATCCTTTGGGGATCACATCCCACAGCACCGCACCCGCCCCGCGCGAGTGCGGTGTTTTTTTGTCGACCCGTCTGCCGCCGTTTCCGCCTGCTGCGACCGAGCCCTGTGAGAAAGGCGGGTGCCCCACGTTGAAAGCCCGTCGCCCCAAGCTGCGAAATACTCCCTCCATGCGTCCGTCGCCCGCCCTGCTCTGCGCTGCCCTGCTCACCCCGCTGCCCCTGTCGGCGGCGGTCGATTACCTGACCCAGGTGAAACCGCTGCTGCAGACGCACTGCGTGAAATGCCACGGCGCCAGCACGCAAAAGGCCGGCCTGCGCCTCGACACCGCCGCGGCGGCCCACAAGGGCGGCGGTCGCGGCAGCGCCCTCGCCCCAGGTCAGCCCGAGGCCAGCCTGCTCCTGCAGGTGGTCACCGGCAGCCACGACGAAATCCCGCAGATGCCCTACAAGCGCGGCCCGCTCGACTCCGCCCAGATCGACCTGCTGCGCCAGTGGCTGCAAGAGGGGGCGATCGCCCCGGCCAACGAGACCCCCAGCGACGACCGCCACTGGGCCTACCTCGCCCCGGTGCAGGCGCCATTGCCGAAACTCGACGGCACCCCGCATCCGATCGATGCGTTCATTCAGGATCGCCTGGCCAAGGCCGGCCTCAAGCCTTCGCCGCCGGCCGCTCCGGAAACCCGCCTGCGCCGCCTCGCCCTCGACCTCACCGGCCTGCCCCCCTCGCCGGCCGAGATCGACCGCTTTCTCGCCTCGGGCGACGAGGCCGCCGAGGTCGAGCGCCTGCTCGGAAGTGCCGCCTATGGCGAACGCTGGGGCCGCTGGTGGCTCGATCAGGCCCGCTATGCCGACAGCAACGGCTACAGCATCGACGCCCCGCGCAGCATCTGGCCCTACCGCGACTGGGTGATCCGCGCCTTCAATGACGACCAGCCCTTTGATCAGTTCACCATCGAGCAACTCGCCGGCGACCTGCTGCCCGGTGCCACGAAGGAGCAGCTCATCGCCACCGGCTTCCATCGCAACACCCAGATCAATCAGGAGGGTGGCATCGACAAGGAACAGTTTCGCATCGAGAGCGTCTTCGATCGCGTCGCCACCACCGGCACCGTCTGGCTCGGCCTGACCATCGCCTGCGCCCAGTGCCACGACCACAAGTTCGACGCCCTCAGCCAGCGCGAGTACTACGAGCTGTTCGCCTTCTTCAACAACCAGGACGAACCCACCCTGCCCGTGCCCGATCCCGGCCAGGATCCGGATCGCCTGCGCGCCGATTTGAAGCAGGTGCTCGACCGACTCGACGCCCATGTCGGCGCCCGGCTCAAGGAACTGGCCGCCTGGGAGGCCGGCCTCAACCCGACCGCGCGCAAGGCCCTGCCGAACGCCGCCGCCCGCAGCCTCGCCAAACCCGCCGGCCAGCGCAGCGCCACCGACCGGCGCACGCTGTTCAAGGCCATGACCGGCACCGGCGATCCGGTTTTCAATCCCCTGCACGACCGCCAACTGCAGTTGGAAAACGCCCTGGCCAAGGGCCCCACCACCCTCGTGCTCAAGGAGCGCAGCGAACCGCGTCGAACCACGGTCTTCACCAAGGGCGACTTCACCCGTCCGGCCGAGCAAGTGCAGCCGGCGACACCCGCCGTGCTACCACGCCTTGAGGCGACCAAGCCCAATCGACTCGATCTCGCCCGCTGGCTCGTGCGTCGCGATAACCCGCTCACCGCCCGCGTCATCGTCAACCGCGTCTGGCAGCAGTACTTCGGTCGCGGCCTGGTCGAGACGGAAAACGACTTCGGCACCATGGGCACCCTGCCCACCCATCCCGAACTGCTCGACTGGCTGGCG
Source organism: uncultured Prosthecobacter sp. (assembly GCA_964605265.1). Taxonomy (GTDB): domain Bacteria; phylum Verrucomicrobiota; class Verrucomicrobiia; order Verrucomicrobiales; family Verrucomicrobiaceae; genus Prosthecobacter. Next base: position 3,781 of record CAZSBO010000009.1, on the reverse strand, counting down.
GTCGAGTTCATGGAGAAGGGCTGGAGCCTGAAGCACCTGCACCGCCTCATCGTCACCAGCGCCACCTATCGCCAGTCGAGCACGGTCAGCGACCAAGCCCGCGCCGCCGCCGCCGGCATCGATCCCGACAACCGCCTGCTCTGGCGGCAAAACCGTCTGCGCCTCGATGCCGAGATCGTCCGCGATGTCGGTCTCGCCGCCAGCGGCCTGCTCGCGACCAAACTCGGCGGTCCGCCGGTCTATCCGCCCATTCCCGAGGGCGTCATGTCGCTCGGCCAGGTCAAGCGGGCCTGGCCGGTCAGTGTCGGCGAGGACCGCTACCGTCGAGGCCTGTACACCTTCGTCTTCCGCGCCACCCAGCCCCCCGGTCTGAGCGTGTTCGAAGCGCCCTTAGGCTTCAGCTCCTGCACCCGCCGCCTGCGCAGCAACACCCCCCTGCAGGCCCTGACCCTGCTCAACGATGCCGCCTTCGTCGAGTTCGCCCAGGCCCTGGAACAGATCATCCGAAAAGACGGGCTCGACACCGCCTTCCGCCGCTGCACCGCCCGCCAGCCCAGCGCCGAGGAAAAGGCCGCGCTGGCGCAACTGACGCCGTTCGAAGCCGCGCGGGTGCTGCTCAACCTGGACGAGACGATCACCCGGGAGTGAGGGGACAGTCGGACTTATAGGTCATATGGGACTTATAGGACCTATTTTCCCCATCCCTCACGCCAGCAACTGATCCACGATCCTCGCTCCCTGGTTATCGGTCAGGGAGGCCGCCAGGCCGTTGCGCTTGTAGGTCAGGCGCGTGTGATCCAAACCAAAGGTCTTCAGCAGGGTCGCATGCCAGTCGAAGTGGCGCACCTCGTCGATGACGGCCTTGTGGCTCCATTCATCGGTCTCGCCATGCACGTAGCCGCGCTTGAAGCCGCCACCGGCCACCCACATGCTGAAGCCGTAGGTGTTGTGGTCGCGACCCCATTTCTCCTGACCGGCGTCGTTCTGCAGCACCGGCAGGCGACCCATCTCGCCGCCCCAGTGGACAACCGTGCTGTCGAGCAGGCCGCGCTGCTTCAAATCGAGGATCAGCGCCGCGCTCGGCTGATCGGTGGCTGCGCAGTTCTTCGGCAGACTGCCGATCAGGGAGCTGTGCTGGTCCCAGGACTGACCGGAATTCAGCACCTGCACGTAGCGCACGCCGCGCTCGACGAGGCGACGTGCAATGATGCAGCGGGTCGCGTAATCGCGGGTGATCGGGTTGTCGACCCCGTAGAGTTTCTTGATCGACTCCGGTTCATTGGAGATGTCGAGCGCCTCCTTGGCGGCGCCCTGCATCTTGGCGGCGAGTTCGTAGCTGGAAATGCGCGCCTGCAGGTCGAGTTCACCCTCGTGTTCGGCGAGGTGCGCCTCATTGAAGGCCCTGAGCAGGTCGAGCTGGCGCGCCTGCGCCCGGCCGGCCAGCGAGGGCGGCGGATCGAGGTTGAGGATGCGCGGCTCGGTGGCGCGCACCAGCGTGCCCTGGAACAGCGCCGGCAGCCAGCCGTTCGTGTAGTGCTCGCCCTGAAAGGTCGGCAGGCCGTTCGGGTGCGACAGCACCATGTAGGCCGGCAGTTCATCGGTCTCGCTGCCAAGGCCGTAGGTCAGCCAGGAACCGAGGGCCGGTCGGCCGGCGGTGATGCGACCCGCGTTCATCGCGTACAGGCCCTGGGCATGGTTGTTGACGCCTGAACTCATCGACCGGATCAGGGTGATTTCGTCGACCACCTTCGCGAGATTGGGCAGCAGTTCGCTCAGCTCCATGCCGCACTGACCGTGCTTCTGGAATTTCCAGGGCGATCCAAACACCTTCGACGAGGCCTGGGCGAGGTTGTCATATTTGATCTCACCCGGGAACTTCTGGCCGTGATACTTGGTCAGCATCGGCTTCGGATCGAACAAGTCCATCTGCGAGGGACCGCCCATCATGAACAGCGAGATCATCGCCTTGGCCTTGCCGTCGAAGTGCGGCTTCTTCGGCGCCAGATCGTAGCGTTCCCCGCCCTGGGTGAGCGGCTTGACCGGCGCGGCCAGCAGGCCATCGCGCTGGAGCAGCGTGGCCAGGGCCAGACCGCCGAGGCCGAAGCCGTTGGCGTGCAGGAAGTGTCGACGGGAACAGAGCGGGGCGCGAAACATGGGGCAATCCTACCTACGCCGCCGGTTGCCCGGTTCTCGCAGCTCAGCGCGGGTCGTTGAGCCGGCCCAGGAAGAGACAAACCCCGGTCGGTGCATGCTGCAGGGCAAACAGGAAGGGGCGATCCGCCCGCACCTCCACCGGCTTCTCCGGCTCGGGCATGATGGCCGTGGCCAGCATCATGGCCACGGCTGTGGCAGCCGCCGCCTCGGCGCCGCGCTCATCGACGGCGAGGAAGGTCTTGTGGAAGACCTTGGAGATGTAGAGGTAGTCATCCGGCCGACGCGGGGCCATGGCGTCGAAGTTGGCACTGCCCGGCGGCAGATTGAAGGCCTGCTTCATGCCGAGCCCCTGCAGCACCCCGGCCAGGTCCAGGGTCGGCGGCTCCAGCTTGAATTTTGGCAGATGCAGCGCCACGTCGCGTCGCTCCATCCGTGCGCAGGCGGCCAGCGTTTCCGGCGTCAGCGACGCCTCCACCGCCGCCAGGCCGTCGCGCTTGTGAGGCACGATCAGCAGCAGGTGCATGTCGCCCCCAACAAAGGGCACCGACACCGCGTCGAAACCCTTACCGGCGAGATGGCCCAGCCGGTCGCGACGCTGCATCGTCGGCACGGCGACCGATTTGCCTCCGGGCAGGTGGAAGGGTTGGTCGGCCGTGGCCGACTCGGTGAACTCCTCCGCCCAGGCGGCCTTGAAGTGCAGGGCATTGACCAGCACCAGTCGGGTGTCCTTGGTGAGGCCGTTGGCCGGGATCAGGTCGCGGATGCGCTCGCGCGTCTGCTGCTCGACCCAGTCATTGATCTGACGCACCGCCTTGGGCGCCTCGCGGATGAAATCGAGCGTCTCCAGAGGTGCCCCGAAATCGCGCTTCACCTGCTTGAGAAAGTCCGACCGGAAGGCATAATCCTCTTGGCCGTACAGCCGGTTGGCCACCGACCACTGCAGCGGCTCGGTCGGTCCCCCGTGGTCCCTGCTCTGCTTCACGAGCTTCTCCGACGCCTGCCGGGACGACTCCAACGCCGCCGCCAGCCGGGCCAAGGCCGGACCGATGTCGGCGTCGCCGTAGTGCAGCACCCGCGCCATCTCCTCCCGCGTCGCCCCCGAGGCCCCGAGATAGGTCATCGCCAAGGCACTCTGGATCGAGTAGGGCGACACACACCCATTGCCCGGCACCGCCCGCAGCTCCCGTTGCAGATCCAGCCCCAACGCATTCACCGCCGTCACCGCCGGATCCGCGGCCTGCATCGTCACCACAGTTCCCAGGGCCAGAGCGAAGAAGAGACGTGTCATGCTGGAAATTGGGATGCGTTCGGCAGGCTGCCAAGGGGTTTGTGGTGGGGGCGGGGTGAGCCGCAAAGGAACGCAAAGAATGCAAAACCCGGAGTCTGCTTTGTGATCCTTGCGTTCTTTTGCGGCTGAACCCGGTTTCCCTTCTGTCCCGTCTGCGAAACCTGCGGACCTTCTGGGTTTGAATAGGTGCCTGAACGAGCTGGCAGAGCGGAGGAGGGCCTCCGCACTCAAGGGCGCTGCGCGCGGTCGTGGGCCAGCCTCCGCTCTCCGTGCGCCCTGGCCGGCTCATCCCTCATCCCTCATCCCTCATCCCTCATCCCTCATCCCTCATCCCTCATC
>CAZSBO010000008.1:38999-51196 GCA_964605265.1 uncultured Prosthecobacter sp. | reverse complement strand
ATTGAGCAAATAATTGGGCTCGATCCGGACGATGGCGCTGGGCAGTTCAAGAATCGCAGACCGAGCCTGTTTCACCCAACGATCCCCCAACAGCTGGGTCGAGGGCGGTGGCGGCTCTTCCGTCCAATCGGCCGGCAGATCCGACAGCTTGAGCTTCTGCACCCACGCGTCGTCAAAGTCGAGTGGGATGGCCACATACTCCAATCGCACCGGCGGATTCAGATGCACGAGGGTCTCCAGCGCCGCGAGCGCCAACGTGCCGCTGGTGTAGACCACGGGGGTGCCTGGCGAATTCCAGCGTCCCCCGAAGCGCCGTGCTCCCTCCCCGCTGAACGCGGTGGCCGCATGGGCCTTTTTCACGATGCGCCAGGCCCGCTTCATCACGAATAGACCCCGTGCTCGATGCGCCCGAGCAGGTTTTCAACCTCGCGCGCCCCCAATTCCGTCTCGGCATATTCCAGCGGCACAGCGCCGCCCAAACCCACCTGAGGCGAGCAGAGCCATTGGCGACCCGCCTCTTTGGAGGCCATGACGAAGCAAGCCATGCCCAGGAGGCGGGCCAAGCGCACCACCCGATCCGATTCGAACGCAGCGAGCTTTCCAGCAATCTTGCGGCGATGCAGCGTGGCCTTGGAAATGCCGAGCAGGGGCGCAAGCTTTTCCATCGGCAGCCCAAGAGCAATGCGCAACTCCTCCAACTCAGCCATGGGCAGTCCGGCTTTGATGCTGGCGATCAACCTGGCTGGCGGCCACGAAGTATCGATCGCCTCGCCAAACGCCCCGTCCACCCAATGCCGGATGAGGCCTTTTCCAGGTTTCCGAGCCGACTCTGCCAAGGCCTTGGCAGGCGCGCATCGGCCGGCCGCAAGCCCCTTGCGCTTGGCTTGATAAGCCTGCTGGCGCTCGGAAAGCGAATGCTTCATTTGATTCTAATTAATGCCTCATTTGAGACCCTTGTCAATCCCTCCAATCCACCGTCACCAAGACATTGGACAGGCTTGCCGCCCAAGCAGTCCTCACTCTCCGAGTGAGGTTCTGCCGGTCCCGGCACCCGGAGCGTACCGGCCACCTTAGGCCAGCACCGGTTTCACGACGTGGCCGTGAACGTCGGTAAGGCGGAAATGCCGGCCCTGGAACTTGTAGGTCAGGCGTTCGTGATCGATGCCGAGCAGGTGCAGCACGGTCGCCTGGAAATCGTGCACGTGCACCTTGTCCTCGACGGCGTTGAAGCCGAACTCGTCGCTGGCACCGTGCGTGTACCCCGCCTTGACCCCGCCGCCGGCCATCCAGACCGTGAAGGCGTAGGGATGGTGGTCGCGCCCCCACTGCTTGGTCTCGGCAATCTTGCCCTGCAGGAACGGCGTACGCCCGAATTCGCCGCCCCAGATGACCAGGGTGTCGTCGAGCAACCCGCGCTGTTTCAGGTCCTTCACCAGCGCCGCGCTCGGCGCATCGGTGTCCTGGCACTGAATCTTCAACTGGGTGTTGAGGTTGCGATGCTGGTCCCAGCCGGCATGCATGAGCTGGATGAACTTGACCCCGCGCTCGGCCAACCGCCGCGCCATCAGGCAGTTGTAGGCATAACTGCCCTGCTTCAAGACCTCCGGACCATACATGTCGAGCACATGCTTCGGCTCCTTCGACAGGTCGGTCAGTTCGGGCACGCTGGTCTGCATGCGGTAGGCCATCTCGTACTGGGCGATGCGCGTGCCGATCTCGGGATCGCCGGCCTCAGCCAGCTTCATCTCGTTGAGCCGCGCCAGGTCGTCGAGCACGCCGCGACGCACCGCCGCCGTCATGCCCGGCGGATTCGACAGGTACAGCACCGGATCGCCGCTGCCACGGAACTTGACACCCTGATACTTGGTCGGCAGAAACCCGCTGCCCCAGTAGAAGTCATAGAAAATCTGGCCGCAGCTCGCCTCCTTGTCGCGCGAGGTCATCACCACGTAGGACGGCAGTTCCTCGCTGTCGCGACCGAGTCCGTAAGTCAGCCAGGCGCCCATGCTCGGCCGACCCGCCATCTCGGCGCCGGTGAGGAAAAAGGTGATGCCCGGCGCATGGTTGACCGAGCCGGTGTGCATCGACTTGATGAAGCAGAGCTCGTCGGCGATCGTGGCCGTGTGCGGCAGGAAATCGGACACCGTTGCGCCGCTGCGGCCGTGGCGGGCAAAGTTCGTGATCTCGCCGAGCACCGGTCGCTCGGTCTGGTTGCCGGTCATCGTGCTGAAACGCTTGCCCGCCGCCACCGAGTCGGGGATCTGCCGGCCGTGCCATTCGCGCAGCTTCGGCTTATGATCGAAAAGATCGACGTGCGAGGGCGCGCCGTTCTGGAACAGGTAGATGACCCGCTTCGCCTTGGCCGCGTGGTGCGGCAGGTCGGCCAGGCCGCTCGCCGCCACGCCCTCGCGCGCCAGCAGCGAACCCAGCGCCGCCGCGCCGATGCCACCGGCGCCGCGGCCAAACAGGCTGCGCCGGGTGAGCTGAAGCGGGATCTCGATGCGTGGGTTCATGCGGAAAACGTCTGCCTACAATACGGCATCGCCCGCCAACTTTTCCGCCTGCGGCATGCACGATCCCGCCTACCCAACCGGTCCGGGATCAGAACGGGTAAGGACTGATGTCGAACTTGTCGGCGTTCTTGGTCTCGAAGTACCCGCAGCTCACCTTGTCGCTGAACAAGGCCACCCACTGGTTGGCGCCATCCAGCGCCAGGGTCGTGCCGTACGACGCCGCCAGCTCGGGCCGCGGGTTCGGGTCCTTCGACTTCGGTTTCTCGACCGGATTCTTCTCGCGCAGCCAGCGCACCATCGTCCAGGGCGCGAACTCCAGCCGCACCTCGGCGTTGTACTCGGTCTCCAGTCGATACTTCAGCACGTCGAACTGCAGCGGACCGACCGCGCCCAGCAGCGGCACGCGCACGGCGGCATCGGGCAGCTCAAAGGGTTGGGCAACCCCCTCCTTGAGCAACTGGTCGAGGCCGTCGCGGAAGCGCTTGAACTTCGAGGTGTTCTCGTTGTGCAGGTAGGCGAAGCACTCCGGGGCGAAGCGCGGCATCTCATCAAAGCGTATCTTCGGATCGTCCGACAGCGTGTCGCCAATCTGGAAGCCGTAGTTGCCGACCAGGCCGACCACGTCGCCGGCCCAGGCCTCGTTCACCGTCTCGCGCTCCTGGGCGAACAGCCGCTGCGAGTTGCCCAGGCGCATCTTCGTGCCGGTGCGGGTGTTGATCGCGCTCATGTCGCGCTGGAAGCAGCCGGAGACGATGCGGATGAAGGCGACGTGGTCGCGGTGGCGCGGGTTCATGTTCGCCTGGATCTTGAAGACGAAACCGCTGAAGGCCGGATTCTCCGGCATGAGGATCTCCTCGCCCACCTGGCGCGGCGCCGGCGGCGGCGCCAGGTCGAGGAAACGATCGAGCATGAGCTGGACGCCGAAGTTGTTCATGGCGCTGCCGAAAAACACCGGCGTCAGCTGGCCCTTGCGGATGTTGTCCATCGAGAACGGCGCACCAACCACCTCCAGCAGCTCCAGCTCCTCGCAGACGCGGGCGTACACCAGCGGCGGCAGGGCGTCGCGCACGGCCTCGTCGTGGATGTCCTTGACGTTGACCGGCGCGCGGAACTTGCCGCCCACCGTGCGCTCAAAAAGGTGCACCTGGCGCGTCTCGCGGTCGTACACGCCCTTGAAATCGACGCCGTCGCCGAGCGGCCAGTTGATCGGGCAGGAGGCGATGCCGAGCACGCGCTCCAGCTCGTCGAGCAGCTCCAGCGGCGGCCGCGCCGGCCGGTCGAGCTTGTTCATGAAGGTGAAGATCGGCACGCCGCGGCGGCGGCACACCTCGAACAGCTTCAGGGTCTGCGCCTCGATGCCCTTGCCGGCGTCGATCACCATGACCGCGGCATCGACCGCAGTGAGCACGCGGTAGGTGTCCTCGGAGAAGTCCTTGTGACCGGGGGTGTCGAGCAGGTTGACCACGCAATCCTTGTACTCGAACTGCAGCACCGTCGACGACACCGAAATGCCGCGCTGCTTCTCCAGCTCCATCCAGTCGGAGGTGGTCGCACGCTGGTTCTTGCGCGCCGTGACACTGCCCGCCAGCTGCACCGCACCGCCGTAGAGCAACAGCTTTTCGGTCAGCGTCGTCTTGCCCGCGTCAGGGTGCGAGATGATGGCAAAGGTACGGCGGCGGGCGATTTCAGAGGCGGCGGACATGGGGAACCGGGTACTTCACCCGACCGCCGGCTTTCTCAAGGGGAATCGGGGGTGGTGCACCCGTTGGCATCCGCCGGACTCGGCCAGCCAAGGCTCGACAAAACTCATGCGGGACCGTATTTTTCCCGCATGACGATCTCTCTGCCCCCCAGTCTCGGCAACCTGGTCGAACGGCTCCTCAGCACCGGTCGTTATGCCGATGAAGCGGAGATCGTCCGTGCCGCCCTGCGCGTTCTGGAACGTCAGGAATTCGATGAGCCCCCCGCCCTCGAAGCCGCCCTGCTGGAGGGCGTTGACTCGGCGCATGTCCCTTATCAGCCGGAAGTGCTCGAACGCATTCGCCAAAACGCACGGCTCAGGGCATGAATCTGGAGATTCTCCTCTCGGCCCGTGCCGAACAGGACATCACCCTGCAGTATCGCTGGTATCTCGATCATGCGGATGAAGCTGTGGCGGAGCATTATCTGCGCTGCGTCCATGCAACCTTCGAATCCATCTCAGCGAAACCGGATTTGGGCAGACGTCGACGCTTTGCCGCCCAGGAATTGGCCCACGTTCGGAGTCTCCAAGTTCAAAAACCCTTTGATCGACACCTGATCTTTTATCAGACAGGAGCATCCCTTTTCATCGAGCGTGTTCTTCACGGCTCCAGAGATCTTTCTCGTCTGTTCCTGAACGAACCGTGAGCGAAGGCGTCCATGAGTTTTGCGGCCCGAACACGCCGCTTCACACCGCTCCCTTGAGGGCCCCGCAGTCAAAAGCCCCATTGCTCACGATGCTTCCTGAGATATTCAGGGCCGGGACGCAGATAGGCATGGGCATCAAACTGCAACTTGTGTCTGTGGTAGCTGGCAAGCCACAGGATCTCCGGGCCGGCTTCCTGAAAGCGCTCGGGCTTGACCAGCACACGCCACTCATCATCCACCGACCACAGGCCGCGATCAAAGGCCCAGTGGCTGTTGCGTGACAGTGCCAGACCATTGCGAACATCATCGTTGCGCGTCTTCGCCCATGGCTCGATGTGCGCCGCTTCCACGACTGATTCGCCGGCTTCGGTGACGATGCGATAACCCGTCAAGGCACAGGTGTGCCGGTAACCGCAAACCACCTGAACCCCGAAACGGGCGGATCGCCCCTGGCGCACCGAGTAAACCGCCGCCTGCTCGCCAAGTCGATGCAGTTCCTCCTGAAACTCGCGGGCCTGCGGTCGAACCCCGAGCAGGGTATACAGGGCCAGCTTTTCGGTTGCGGGAAAGTAGGTATCGACCAAAACCATGCGTGCACGCCGGCGAAAATCCGCCTCCTGAACTAGGGCGAAAAACACGGGATCGATGTCGATCACCTGCGTCTGCTCCGGGCTGCCGGCGGGATTTCCATCGCGGGTTCGTGCCTGCCAGAATTGTTGGTTACTGAGGTGATAAAACGGCAACGCCAGATCCACCTTGCCACCCCAGCGCGGCAGCGCAATCGAGCTGAGGGCATGGAACCGCACCTGCAGGCTGGGGGAACGCATGAGACTCGGCACGGTCAGCTCGCCATCCTGCGCCAGATCAAGCACGGCGAGCAGCAGACAGGGCTTGTGCGGCGCCGCGCCCTTCGTATTCGAACGGTTCGGGTGCAGCTTGCGCAGCTTGTTGAGCCAGTAAGAGACGGGGTCGATCATGGCGAGGCGGCTATTTCAATGTGTCATGGCCAGCCTGCCTTGCCAAGCGGCCAGGCGCGTTGATTCACAACAGCCCGTGCGCCAACTCCCTTTGCTGCCTGAGGGTAGGCTGCGCTCACTCCGCTGAAACCACCTCACCGCCCCAGTGCCGCGCGTACCATGAGGACTTCGGCGACGTTTTCGGCGGTGAGCAGGCCGACGAGGCGGCCGCTGGCGTGGTCGAGCACGGGCAGCATGGGACAGGGGGTGGCGCGCAGGCGTTCGAGGGCCTCGCCCAGGCGGGTGGCGGGATCGACGGCTTCGACGCAGTCCTCGGCGAGGTCGGCGACCCGGTGCAGATTGCCATGCTTGGCCAGGCCCTCGATGAGGCGCTGGCGGCTGAGCACACCGAGCAGTTCGCCGCCACCGTCGAGCACGGGGAAATCGTGCTGGGAACCGGCCAGCAGCAGGTCGACCGCATCGCCGAGTACGGCATCGGCCGGCAGCACTTGGAAATTCGTCATCATGGCGTCGCGCACGCGCAGGCCGCGGGTGGCCTCACTTTCGGCGACCGCGGCCGCCTCCTGGCCGGCGGCCATGAAGATGAAAAAGGCGATGAGCAGCAGCAGGGGCTGGAAGGGGATGCCGCCGAGCAGCATCCAGAGCACGACCGACAGGGCGATGCCCTGGCCGATCGTTGCCGCCCAACGGGTGGCCTTGCCGTAGTCGACCACGAGGGCGAGCAGGGCGCGCAGGACGCGGCCGCCATCCATCGGGAAGGCCGGCACGAGGTTGAAGGCGACCATGAGCAGGTTCCAGAGCAGCAGCTTCTCCCAGAAGCGACCGGGTTCCTCAAAGCGGAAGCCGGCGGGATCGAGGTCGGGACGCAGGCCGAGCCCGAGGAAGATCAAGGCGGCGATGCCGACGTTGACCAGCGGGCCGCAGACCGCCACCACCAGTTCGTGGGCCGGCGTGCGCGGCATGCGCTCCAGTCGGGCAACCCCGCCGATCGGCAGCAGGGTGATGTCCGGGGTGCGGATGCCGTAGCCGCGCGCAGCGAAGACATGGCCAAACTCATGCAGCAGCACGCAGAAGAACATCGCGCTGATGAAGAGCACCGCGTCGAGCGCGCCGGCCGCCCCCTGGCCGCTGCTGAAGCCGTGCAGGGCGACAAAGGCCAGCAGGATGAAGAAGGTGACGTGGATGCGCACCTCGGTGCCGGCGATGCTGGCGACTTTGAAGGACCATCTCATGGCGCACCGATAGCGCCGGCGGCGACAAAAGCAAAGGGCGCATGGAGCAGAACTCCATGCGCCCGGTCACCACTCAACCCAACGGACGTCACACTTGACGCCCACGGCGTGTCAGGCCGTTAGAAACGGATGCAGAGATCGAAGGTGAAACGGTCGTCGGTCAGTCCTTCCGGACGGATGACAGCCTTTTCATAGGCGACCCCAAAGTCGAGGTTGTCGAGCAGGCGGGTGCGGAAGCCGGCACCCAGGGTGCCCTGCGTGCGGTTGCCGGTGCGCGAGGCGCCGAAGTTGATGACATCATAGCCCTCGGTGTCGAGCGCGATGTTGTCGCCCTCGTCCATCACCGTGAAGGCGTTGAAGGCGATGAAGGGGATGAACCAGCGGCAGGTGTAGTAGTCGACCATCGCCGAGTAATGGGCGACGGTGCTCTGCTCGCTGCCGTTGTTGGGCAGGCGCACGCCGGCGTTGCCACTCAGGTGCAGGTCGCCAAAACCCTTCTGGGTCGACACGAACAGGTTCCACTCGCCACCGCCACGACCCTGGAAGACATCGCGGTCGCCGGTCGGGATGTGGAAGGTGAAGCCCGGGGTGAGGAGGAACTGGTTGGCGACGTCGTCGATCAAGGCGTACTTCAGGCCGAGGGCGAGGTCCATCCAGCCGTCCGGATTGCCGAGCGCGTCGTTGTCGATGTCGAAGTAGCCATCCTGGGTGGCGATGACCGCCAGGCGGTCGGTCAGGGCATAGCGCAGCTGCAGCGCGTAGAGCTGGGCATCGCCGCCTCCGAGAAAGTCGTCGTGCAGGCTGTGATGGACGAAGATCGGCCGGATCTCCGAACGAATGACCGCATCCTCAAAGAAGATCGGGTTCGTGACCGGCGCGATCGTGTGCGCCTTCCAGTCGACCGCCTCAGGCGGCGTGACCGGGTTTTTTCCCACCAGCGCGGGGGCACCGGCGTGGGAGGTTGCTGTGAGGAGGGAAACGGCCGCGCAGGCACCAAGGTTGCGCAACCACCTGTGGGAGTAGGATGGTTTGTCCATGGAGCACCTGAGCACGCGCCACCCCGGCGCGATACGCCTCCCTTGGCATTGCTTGAGCGTGGGTTAACGCGCCAGATCGCGCACGGTGTGGCGATCCAGCACGTCGAAGAAGGCCCGGCGCGCCTGATACAGCACCGGCTTGAGCGCACAGGCCTTGGCGATCGGGCAGGTGTTGGTCGCCGGCGTGAAGCACTCGACCAGATCGCCGTTTTCGGTAAGTCGGACGATCTCGCCCACGCGGGTGTCGGGCGTGTGCGGCGCCAGCATCAGGCCGCCGCCGGCACCGCGACTGGCGACCAGCCAGCCGGCGCGGGTCAGGGTCTTCGCCACCTTGGTGAGGTGGTTGAGCGAGACCTGGTAGAACTCGGCCATCTCGCGGGTGGTCGCCTTCTCGCCTGGACGGCGCATGAGGTAGATGAGCACGCGCAGGGCATAGTCGGTGTGGGAGGTCAGTTGCACGGGGTCAGGGGGTGGCGGGACATTTTTTCATCGCACCGAAAGATTCGCTTGCCAAACAGGTATTTCATATACCTATTCAACACCATGTCAACCGAAGCCATCCCTGCCCTGCCCGATCTGGCCGACCGCGCCGGCATTGAGCGGCTGGTCAACGCCTTCTACGAGCGCGTGCGCGCCGATGACCGGCTCGGCTTCATTTTTGATCGCATCGCCCAGACCGACTGGTCGACCCATCTGCCGAAGATGTATGCCTTCTGGGAGACGGTGCTCTTCCGCAGCGGCGGCTACACCGGCAACCCGCTGGCCGCGCACGCCCGCCTGGTGCCACTCACGGAAATGGGCCGGCCGCAGTTCGATCGCTGGCTGGAGCTGTTCCGCGCCACGGTCGATGCGCTCTTTGCCGGGCCGAACGCCGAGCACATCAAGAATTGCGCCGCCGACATGGCGAACGTCATCCATCACCGCATCAACGGCATCGCCGATGCGCGCACCGATCCGGCGAACCTGACGCCCGAGCAGCGCGCCCGCTACGCCGCCTACCGCACCGCGGCCGCCGGCGCCGCCTGACCCCTTTGCCCCGCTCCCGCGGTCGCAAGCCCAAGCCAACCCGAATCCAACCCATGAAACACCTCATCGCCCTCCTCGCCCTCGCCCTGCCGCTGGCCGCCGCCGACGCGCCCAAGGCCTCCAACACCGTCTGCCCGATCAGCGGCAAGCCGGTCAATCCGTCCATCACCTACGCCTACGAAGGGGTCACCTACGCCTTTGCCGAGGACGCCTGCCGCACGAAGTTCGTCAGCGCCCGCGAGAACAGCCTCTACCACAAGCTTGGCGGCAAGGCGGCGATCGACGCCGCGGTCGACGCCTTCTACGTCAAGGTGATGGCCGACAAGCGCGTGAACCACTTCTTTGAGGACGTCAGCATGGTCAAGCAGCACCGCAAGCAGAAGGAGTTCCTCTCGGCGGCCTTCGGCGGCCCGATTCCCTGGACCGGCAAGGACATGCGTGAAGCCCATCGCGACATGCCCGACCTCAACGACACGCATTTCAACGCCATCGCCGAACACCTGCAGTCGACCCTGCAGGACCTGAAGGTCGACAAGGCCCTGATCGACCAGGTCATGGCGATCGCCGAGAGCACCCGTGCCGACGTGCTGTACCATTCCAAGGCCGCGAAGCGCTAAGCGCCGAGCACCTGGAGGCCCGGTTCAACCCTGTGGGAGGGGTTGGGCCGGGCTCTTTTTTTGCCCGCCTTGCGTGGCGGGGTCCAAGGCGAGTCCATCGGACCGATGCGGGAAAGGCGGGATCAAACCGCGGCGAGCGCGGCGGCAAAGTCGCGCTGTAGATCCGCCGCATCCTCGATGCCGACCGACACCCGCACCAGCCCCTCGGCAATGCCGGCAGCGGCACGCTCTTCCGCTGTCAGGTTCTTGTGCGAGGTGCGCGCCGGCACGCAGACCAGGGTTTCCACCCCGCCCAGACTGAGCGCCGGCAGGGCCAGGCGCAGGCTGCCGAGGAAAAGGTCGACTCGCTCCGGCCGCTTCAGTTCAAAAGAGAGCATGCCACCGAAACCGCGCATCTGCCGGCAGGCGATGGCATGATCCGGACTGTCGGGCAGGCCGGGGTAATGGACGCGGGCGACCGCCGGATGCGCCTGCAAAAAGCGCGCGAGCTGCTCGGCATTGGCCGTGTGTCGCTCCATGCGCAGGGCCAGCGTTTTCAGCCCGCGCTCCAGCTGGGCGCAGGCGCGCGCATCGAGCACGCCGCCGTAATTCATCGCCGCCGCACGCACCTCGCGCACCAGGCCCGCCGAGGCGACCACCACACCGGCACTGACATCGCTGTGGCCGTTGAGGTACTTGGTGGCGCTGTGCACCACCACATCTGCGCCCAGCGCCAGCGGGTTCTGCAGGATCGGCGTGGCAAAGGTGTTGTCGACCACCAGCCGCAAACCGCGCGCGCGCGTCAAGGCGGCCGCGGCGGCGAGATCCACGCAGCGCAGCAGCGGATTGCCCGGTGTCTCCAGGTAGAGCAACCTTGTGTTCGGGCGCAGGGCGGCCTCGGCTTCGACGGCATCCGCCACCCAGGAGACCTGCACGCCCCAGCGCTGCAGTTCCTGCACCACCAGCTGGTGCGTGCCGCCGTAGAGATCGCGCTGGAACAGGGCATGATCGCCGGGGTTCAGGCAGGCCAGCAGTGTCGTTGAGATCGCCGCCATGCCCGAGGCAAACACCAGCGCCGCCTCGCCGCCTTCGAGAGCAGCGAGCTTGGCGGCGACCACTTCCTGATTGAGCACGTTGAAGTAGCGCGGGTACACATTGTCACCCTCGCCATAAGGATAGGCGGTCGACACATGCAGCGGCGTGCAGGCCCCGGTCGCCTGGGTGGCGACAGGCTGGCCCGCATGCACGCAGCGGGTCGACAAACCAGACAAATTGTCGCTCATGATTCGTCCTCCCAGTTGGCCAGGCATACCGGGCTGGTCAGCCGGCGCCGCGCTGGGGGTTCACTCGGCAACTCGCGCGCCGCGTCGGCAATCAGGGCCCGCAGCAGACTGCGGTGGCAGCGCGCCGGATCGACGCAGGCACAGCCGAGACTGAAACGCAGCTCGCACGCCAGACCGGCCAGCAGCGCGATCACCTGTCGGCAGGCCGGCGCGCGCATCTCGGTGCGATAACGGCGCGCAAAGGCGGCGAAGCTGAGTCCCTCATGCTTGTAGGCGCGCAGCAACGCCGGCGAGGGTGCCAGCAGGGGCAGCCAGAGGTCGAAGTGCCCCAGCCGCGCGCGGTCCTCGCGGCGCACGCCGCGCGGCGCGTGCCGGGCCACGCCGATGCGCAGCCCCTCGCCAGCGCGGCGCGGACTGCCACAGCTGTAGCCGCCGGGATTGCCCACGGCATCGAGGTTGCTGCTTGCGGAAGCCATGACGAGGATTTATATCGTGCCACGATGGAATTGTCAACGCCGACACGGCCGCTGACGGCGGACGACTACGCCACCCTCGCTTCGTTCCGCCGCGTGCTGCGCGCCTACCTGCGCTTCAGCGAGCGGCGCATCCAGGAGCAGGGGCTGGCGCCGGTGCAGTACCTCGCCCTGCTGGCCATCGAGGGCAGCGGCGAGGCGCCCACGGTCGGCGGCCTGGCCAACTGGCTGGAGATCGCCCCGCACAGCGCCGCGGAACTGGTCAACCGCCTGGAGGCGGCCGGTCTCGCCAAGCGCAAGCCCGACGCCAGCGACGGCCGGCAGGTGCGGGTGGCACTCACCGCGCGCGGTCGCACGACCCTCGGCAGGTTGGCGGCGATCCATCATGAGGAACTGCAGACCACCGGCCCGCTGCTGATCCGCGAGCTGAGCCGGCTGACCACCGCGGCCCCAACCCAAGTCCGACCATGAAAACACCGCCACCCGCCGACACCAAGATCGTCACCGTCTTCCGCTCGCGCCTCGACGAAGCGGCGCGCGCCGAGTATGCCGCGCTCGCGCCGGAGATCACCGAACTCGCGCGCGGCATGCCCGGCTTTCTCTCGGCCAAGACCTTCAGCGCCGCCGATGGCGAACGCGGTCGCCCACATCAGGCCCCGCAGGTCCGGCGCG
>CAZSBO010000008.1:26122-38989 GCA_964605265.1 uncultured Prosthecobacter sp. | reverse complement strand
GTAACCAGCGGGTCCTGCAGCTTGATGCGGGTCTCGTCGATCTCCAGGACGCGGGAACGCGTCACGGTCGTCGAGTTCGACAACTGGGAACATCACGAGGCCTGGGGCCGGCACCCGCGCCATCTCGAAGCGAAACGGCTGGGCATCCAAAAGTTTTACCTGAGCTACGACATCAGCGTGTGCAGCGTGCTGGCCGAACGGCATTTTGCGCGCTGACACGGATCAGCCGGTGCGTCGGTCGCGCTCGACGCGGACGATCTGCATGCGGTAGCGCGTGCGGCCCGTGGCGATGGTAACGATTTCACCCTCGCGACGGTGCAGCACGGCGCGACCCACCGGGGCGTGTTCCGAAATGCGGCCGGCAACGGCGTCGGCCTCGTGGTCGGGCACCACCTGGATGCGCAGTTCATCGTCGGCGACCTGGGCCGCTTCGGCAATTTCACGGAGAATGAGTCGATCGTAATACTGAATTTTGTCGGTTTTCATGAGATGATTTTTGGGGGTTGCAGGGCAACAGACGCAGGCGCGACGCCAGGCGCGCGGGCTGTGTGTCAGGACCGCATCGGGCCTGAGAGAAGGGGTGCTGCCCGAAGCTTCCAGCTCCGAGCGCATGGCGCTGACGCCGCGGCCATCCACACCGGGAGCCTCCCGCTCCCCATGCTGGCCGCGACGACAGGTCGAGTTCGACGAACGGCACGGACACCCATCCAAAACCGGAGGGTTTTGGATGGATGCGACCGTCGCGCCGGACTCGGCGTCAGCGCACGCTCAGGTGCTTGACCCGGTAACCGGGCAGCTCGTAATCGAGCGTCGCACAGGCTTCGCGCACGGCGTCTTCGCGACTGGCAGCGTCGATGCGCAGATGGGTCTCCAAGTGCACCGTGCCAAAACTTTCCCTGCTGGTGAGATCGGCGGTGGCAAGCCAAGGCTTGGCGCCCGGCGGCGGCGTTGTCGGCCGGCCGCGCAGACGGCGCAAACGGTTGATCAGACGGGTGCGCAGACCGGGCCGCGCCGTGGGAGCGCACCCCGCGGGTGCGCGCGATTCAAGTGAGTTCATGCAATGAGGAGTTCATGCCCCCGCGCACGAAGAATGGACGCGCGGCGGGCGGGTTTCTGCCGTTGGGTTGGGTCGGGCGGAGTTGGCGGGAGCCTCCTGCATGGCAGGAAGCGCCCGCTCAACCCCGGCTGGCGCCCAGGCGGTGGCAGAGGGGCATGCACTCAGGCTTCGGCGTGACGCCGAGCTTGGGGGTGCAGGATGAACTCTGGAGGCTCACAATAAGGTCATTCTATTCGCTGGATCTCAAAAGGCAAGACCGAAGCACACTCTTGGTTGCGCAACCTGACGCCTGCCTTGGGCAAAACAACGACGCCTGATGGAAAGCCTCTGCGCGCCTCGTCTGCTTCTTCAGCACCTCCTCTGTCATGGCATCGCCCACGGATCCTCCGCCCTTCCCCGCCTGTCGACACCGGCGCCGGCGGACGACACCCTCATCCGGCCGACTCACCTGGCTGGCCGGCGAACCCTTTCGCCTGTTCTTCCCCGCCGGCCTGCTCTGGAGCCTTGTCGGCGTGCTGCTCTGGCCACTGTTTTATGCCGGTGAACTGACCTTTCATCCCGGCATCGCCCATGCCCGACTGATGATCCAGGGCTTCGGCGGTGCACTCGTGCTTGGGTTCCTAGGCACGGCCGGCCCGCGCATGGCTTCGGCCCCGAAATGGACGCCGCTGGAACTGATCGCCCTGTTCCTGATGCACTCGGCCGGCTGCCTGCTGCATCTGCGCCTGCAGCATGCCGCAGGGGACCTCGCCTTCCTGCTCGCCCTCGGCGGGCTCACGTCCGGCCTGCTCGTGCGCGTCGCACGCTTCCGCCGCGAGTGGCCGCCGCCGCAGTTGCTGCTCGCCCTCACCGGCCTCGGCTGCGGCCTCGTCGGCACCCTGCTCTGGCTCACCCCCGACCCGACCGCCAGCCTGCCGCGACAGCGCCTCGCCAATCTGCTTGTTTATCAGGGCCTGCTGCTGCCGCCCGTGCTCGGCATCGGTTCCTTCCTCTTCCCGCGCCTGCTCGGCGGCGGCTTCGGTGAAACCGGTGCCGACGTCCGCCCGCGCCTGCAACGCGCCCTGCTCGCCTCCGCCCTGCTGGTCGCCAGCTTCATCCTCGAAGCCTGGGACAACGCACGCCTCGGCCCGCTGCTGCGCGCCGGCACGGCGGCTTGGTACCTGCTCGTCGAAATCCGCTGGCGCCGCGCCCCCGGCGACGCCCCGCGCGGCTCCCTGACCACCGGCTTGTTCTGGGCACTCGGCCTCGGCCTGACCGGCCTGCTGCTCATGGCCCTGCTGCCGGAGCGACGTCTCGCGGTCGGCCACCTGCTCTATGCCGGCGGCTTCGGCCTGCTCATGCTGGTGGTGGCCAGTCGTGTGGTCTTCGGCCACAGCGGCGAACTCGATGGCTTTGCCCAACGCGGCTGGCGACCGCGCCTGCTGCTGTTCCTTGCCGTGCTTGCCACCCTGACACGGGCGAGCGCCGATTTTTTCCCGGCCATCCTCATCTCGCACCACCTCTACGCCGCCTGGACCTGGGCCGCCGCGACCCTGTTCTGGCTGCTCTGGCAGCGCCGGCGTTTGGGACAGCGCGACAAGAGTAAATGAAGCTCAGCGCAGTGGCACCGCCACCAGCTCCTCGCTGTCGCGCGCGAACAGAACGCCGTCGGCATAGGCGGCATGACTGCGGTGACCGGCGCGCAGGATCTGCACGGCGAGCGCCTTGTCGAATCCTGCCGGGCTCGCCGGCACCACCCACAACTCGCCCTGCTCGGTGACGATCAGCAAACGGTCGCCGACCAGCTGCAGGGTGCCGCCGGGCAGCTTGTCGGGCGCCTCCCACACGACCTCGCCATCGGCCAGCCGCACACAGCGCAGTTTCATGCCGGTCTCCTGGCGACCATGAAAGCCGTATAGGTGCCCCTCGTGCAGCACCGGCGTCGCGTAATGACAGTCGAGCACCTCCTGCCGGCTCCAGACCTCCTCCAGTGCCGGCTTGTCGGTGATCCGCAACAGGTTGGCACCAACGCCGTAGCCGGCCGAAACGAACCAGCGACCGTCGCCGCAGGCCAGGGGCGAGGCGGCATTCACCGAGGCGTCCATCGTCGAGCGCAGCGGTCGCGAATCGAGCACCGCGCCCGTGCTTGCCTCGACCAGCCAGAGCCGGTTGCGCATCCAGGCCAGCACCCGCCCCGGGCCTGCCGCCACCGGCGAGGCGTAACCGGCTTCATCGCCCACCGAGGCCGACACCCGCGCCCCGGTGCGAACGTCGAGCGCGAGCAGACCGGCGTCGCGGCCGTCCAGTTCCCCGCCGGCGGCGATCCAGACGCGCTCGTCGAGTACCAACGGCGAGGGGGCGCGACCGAAGAAGCCCTGTGGCGAACCCGCCTTGGCGGCCGTGTCGAAGGCCCAGAGCTCGCGCCCCGTGGCGAGATCGAGCGCCGTGACACGGCCCTCCGGCCCATGCGTGAAAACCCGGCCACCGGCCACCGCCGGCACGGCGCGCGGACCGTTGTCGAAACCAAAGCTGTCGACGTAGTCGGTCACATAAACGCTGCGCCACAGCGTCTTGCCGGTGCGCGGATCCAACGCCTCGGTGGTCATGTCGCCGCCCTCGCGATGGAACAGGATCACCTTGCCGTCGGCCACCACCGGACCGGCAAAGCCGGAGCCGGCCGACCGGCGCCAGAGCACCTCGGGCTCGCGCGCGAAGGACGTTGGCAGCGCCGCCTCCGCCGCGGCGGACCGGCCATCGCGGGTCGGTCCAAGAAACTGCGGCCAGTCGGCGGCCGGCAAGGGAGCGGCAAGCAGAGCGAGCAGAAGAATAAGGCGGGCAGGCATGCCCACCGATAGCGGTGAAGGCCGGCGGGCGACAAGCACGGATTTTGCGCCCGGTCGGCGAGCCGGCTCGCCCGGCCCGGCGTTTGCTGCCAAAACGTCGCGCAAGCGGCAGTGGACAGGCGGGACAAAGGCGGGCTTGGTACGGCGAATGCACGAAACGACGCCCCCCGACTGGAACCACTGGCAGCCGACGATGCGAGCCACCCTGATGTTCATTGTGGACCGCGAGCAGGGACAGGTGCTGCTGATCCGCAAGAAGCGCGGTCTCGGCGCCGGCAAGGTCAACGGCCCGGGTGGCAAGCTCGATCCGGGCGAGACGCCGACCGAGTGCGCCGTGCGCGAAACCCAGGAGGAACTCGGCGTCACCCCGCTCGACCCGGTGAAGCGCGGCGAGCTGTGGTTCCAGTTTGTCGACGGCCTCGCGCTGTACGTCGATGTCTTCCTCGCCACCCGCTGGCAGGGCGAGGCGGTGGAGACCCATGAGGCCGCGCCGATGTGGACCGCGGTGTCGGCCATCCCCTATGAGGAGATGTGGGCCGACGACCGTTTCTGGCTGGGCGACCTGCTGACCGGCACCCGCTGTTTCGTCGGCAAATTCCTCTTCGACAACGACACCATGCTCAGCCACGAGATGGCCTGGCACGAGACCTCCGTTCCCACTTAGGCACAGCTCGTCAGATGCGGGGCTCGGGCGCTCCGGGCCCACTCCGCCCGCCCCTCATTGGGAGGCAGCCTGGCAGCCCAAACAGCCCCGCAGAGATCCGTTTGCACCCGACTTTGCCATTGCCCTGGCCCGCCAAAATCCGCAGGATGAGCCCATGAAAATCGCGCACTGCCAGTTCGAATCCTGGTGTGGGGACTTCGATCACAACCTGCGGCGTTTCGAAGAGGGGCTGCAGCGTGCCGACACCGCCGGCGCGGCCATCGTCAGCTTTCCCGAGTGCTTTCTCACCGGCTATCCCGATACCGAGGAGCGGGCCCGCGCCGGTGCCTTCGCGGTCGATTCGCCGGAGATGCAGCGCGTGCTCGATGTCACCAGCCGCCACGAGGCCCTGGCCATCGTCGGTTTCAATGAGCAGCGCGGTGAGGACCTGTACAACACCGTCGTGGTGGCGCACCGCGGCCACCTGCTCGGCACCTACAGCAAGTGCGCCGCCTACCAGAAGTTCCACCGGCAGGGGCGCGATTTCCCGGTCTGGGAACACCGCGGCCTGAAGTTTGGCGTGCTGATCTGCGCGGACGGGGGGTACATCGAGCCGGCCCGCATCCTCGCCCTCAAGGGCGCGCGCATCATTTTCGCCCCGCACTTCAACTACATCCGCGACACCGGCCTGATCTCCCACTTCATGAAGGTGCGGGCCGATCACACCGCGCGCGCCATCGAAAACGAGGTGTTCTTCGTGCGCGCCAACAATGTGGTGCTCGATCCGGCCAAGAGCGGCATCACCCGCAACCCCGGCGTCGGCTATGGCGACAGCTACATCATGGATCCCGGCGGCGAAATCCTTGTCCAAAGCCGGCGTCACCAGGAGGATTTTCTGCTGGCTGAGATCGACCCGCCACCGCCGCGCCCGAACGCCTGGGGTCTGAGCAAGTCGGCCTGGAGCTGGCGCGAGTTCGGCCCGCTGCTCGACGCCGCCGCCCGAACCGCCAAGGACTGACCGGAGCGCGGACATTTCATTTGCCCGCGACGCGCCAGAGCGGACTGTGGGCAACCCCATGATCAGCCAGCTCATCGACTACGTCCTGCACGTCGACAAATACCTCCAGGTCTTCGCCCAGGAGTACGGCACGCTCATCTACATCCTGCTCTTCGCCATTGTCTTCTGCGAGACCGGCCTGGTGGTGACGCCGTTTTTGCCCGGTGACTCCCTGCTGTTTGCGGTCGGCGCCCTCGCCGCCCAGGATCTGATCCGCCTGGAGATCATCCTGCCCCTGCTGGTCGCCGCGGCCATTCTGGGCGACAACCTCAACTACTGGATCGGCCGGCGGGCCGGCGGCTGGATGGTGCGGCAGCGCTGGTTCAAGAACGATTACCTGGTGAAGACCGAGGCCTTTTTCGTGCGCCACGGCGGCAAGGCGATCATCCTGGCGCGTTTTGCCCCGATCATCCGCACCTTCGCCCCCTTCACCGCCGGGCTTGGCCGCATGCACTACAGCCGTTTCCTGCTCTTCAGCCTCGGCGGCGGCATCATCTGGGTGGCCAGTTTCGGCATCGGCGGTTACTTCCTCGGCAGCATCCCGATCATCAAAAACAACCTCAAGCTGGTCTTCCTGCTCATCATCGTCGTCTCCCTGCTGCCCATCGTCATCGAGGTCGTCCGCCACCGCCGCGAGGCGCGCCGGGGACCAAATGCCTGACGACAGCCGCGCCCGCCTGTGCGAGAATGCGGGATGCGCAACAAGCTTCTCAAGCTTCTCGGCCACGACGATTACGCACCCGCCACCGTTCCCGATCTCCTCAAACGGCTGCGCCTGCCCCCGGATCGGCTTGTCGACCTGGAAGCCGCCCTGGACAGCCTGCTCGCCGAAGGCCGCATCATCCGCACCAAGGGCGACCGCCACATCCTCGCCGATGCCGCCGACCTGATTCCCGGCGTCATTCAGATCACCCGCGGCGGCCGCGGTTTCGTCCAGCCGGATGCTCCAGGTCAGACGGAAATCAGCATCGCCGAAAGCGCCACCGACACCGCCATGCATGGCGACCGCGTCCTGGTGCGGCTCAACCTGAAGCCGCTCGGCCTGCGCAAGCCGACCGGTCCGGAGGAGCGCAGCGGCAGCGTCGTGCGCGTGCTCGAACGCAACCGCACCCGCTTCGTCGGCACCCTCGAGCGCGGTAAAAAATTCCTCCACGTCATCCCCGACGATCCGCGTCTGCCCTCGGCCGTGCACGTGCCCGAGCCGCGCGATGTCGGCCGCCCGGCGCGCGTGGGCGACAAGGTCGTCGTCGAAATCCTTGGCTGGGAATCCCGCCACGTGCCGCCGGAAGGCGAAGTCGTCGAGGTGCTCGGCGCGCCCGACGAGGAGGGCGTCGACATGCTCTCCGTGCTGCGTCACTACGACCTGCCCCTGCACTTTCCGAAGGCCGTGCTGCAGGAGGCGCAGGCCATCGCCCGCTCGCGTCCCGACAACCAGCCCGCGTGCGAGGAATGCGCCGGCCGCACCGACTGCCGCAAGCACCGGGTCGTCACGATTGACCCCGACGACGCCAAGGATTTCGACGATGCCATCTGCGTGCAGGCCGAGGCCGACGGCCGCTGGCGGCTCTGGGTGCACATCGCCGATGTCTCCCATTACGTCCGCCCCGGCACCGCCCTCGACCAGGAGGCGCGCAAGCGCGGCAACTCGACCTACCTGGTCGACCGCGTCATTCCCATGCTGCCCGAGGCCCTGAGCAACGAGCTCTGCTCGCTCAAGCCCGACCTCGACCGCCTGACCAAGTGCGTCGAGTTCGTGCTCGAACGCGACGGCCGCGTCGTGCACGCGAAGTTTTATTCGGCGGTCATCCGCTCGCAGCGCCGCTTCACCTACCAGGAGGCCTTCGCCATCCTGCAGCGCGAACCGCGCGACGAAACGGAGTCGATGCTGCACGACGCCCATGGCCTGGCCCAGAAGGTGCGCGCGCGCCGCTTCGCCAACGGCTCGCTCGACCTCGACTTCCCCGAGAACAAGATCCGCCTCGATGAACAGGGTCGCGTGCTGCGCATCGAGCGCATGGAGAACGACGCCTCGCACCAGCTCATTGAGGAGTTCATGCTGCTCGCCAACGAGGCCGTTGCCGGACGCCTGCTGGCGCTCAACCGCCCGGCCGTGCACCGCATCCACGAGGCCCCCAAGGAAAAGCGCCTCAACGACTACCGCGAGGAGGTGCTCAGCCACGGCGTCCGCTGCGGCAATCTCAGCCACCGGCCGGAGGTGCAGAAGCTGCTCGCCAAACTCGGCACCCTGCCGATCGGCCAGGCCCTCAAGATCGGTTTTCTGAAATCGCTCATGCGCGCCCGCTACGCCACCGAAGCGCTCGGTCACTACGGGCTCGCCAAAAAACAGTACACCCATTTCACCTCGCCCATCCGCCGCTACGCCGACCTCGTCGTGCATCGGGCGCTGTTCGACCGGGTGCACCTTCAGCACGACGAGGCGCGCCGGATCGCCGACCACATCTCCACCACCGAACGCAATTCGTCCGACGCCGAGCGCGACAGCCGTGAGGTGAAGTTGTACGCCTTCCTCAACGCCCAGATCGACTCCGGCAGCCCGCAGACCTATGCCGGCCTCGTCACCGATGTGCGCAACTTCGGCTTCTTTGTCGATGTCGCCGAACTCGGCATGAGCGGCCTCGTGCCGCTGTCGGCCCTCGCCGACGACTTCTACGTCTTCGATCCCGCTCGCGGCCAGTTGCTGGGCCGGCGCACCCGCCGCCTCATCCGCCTGGGCGAAACCCTGCCGGTGCAGATCCTGCGGGTCGACCGCTTCAACAAGCGCGTCGATTTCCGACCCGCCGAAGCGGAGTCGCCACGCGGCAGCCGACCGCCGCAGGCGCGCGGCGAAGGTGACAGGGGGCGCGACTCCCGCCACCCGCGCCACAGCCCGCCGCGCGGCAAGAAACCGGCGCCCCAAGGCAAACCCGGGCGCGGGGTGCGCCAGCCGGATGGACCGCCGCAGCCGCACCAACGGAAGAAAGGCCCGCCCGGCAAAACCGCCCCTCCGCCGGCAGCCGCCCCAGCGCACAAGGAGCGCGACGCCGCGCCCACCCGGGACCCAAAAAAACCCTCACGCCCCACCGACAGCCCCCGCACAGGCCCTGCTCCTCAGCGTCGGAAAAGGAAGCGTTGAAAATGCTCATCCGGGGACAGACCCTTTTGAGACTCTGACGAGTCGGGTTGGCGTCGGACTTGTCGGACAAGTCTGACGAACCTGGCAGCGGCCCTCACTCTGGGGAGGTCACCTGCAGGCCTTCCAGCACACCCAGGATCAGGGCTTTGGCGCCGGTGCGCACGGCGAGCGGGGCATCGGGACAAAAGAACGGGCTATGCAGGCTGGGCAGCGGCGCACCGCTTGCCTGAGCCTGACGAAACTTCGCCTCGGGCACGACCCCGAGCCAGAACATGCAGATCGGCCGGCGTTCTTCGGTCATGCCGTAGCGGGCAAAGTCCTCGCCGACCATGCTCGGCGGTCGCTCAGACACCGCCTCACCGCCCAACACCGTCTCGAACCGCCCGCGCAGCCGGCGCGTGAAGGCCTCATCGTTGAGCAGCACCGGGGTGAATTCATCGCCGACAATGACCTCGGGCAACAGGTCCTCGGGCAGGCCGGCGGCGAGGCCGATGCCGCGGCAGATCCGACGGATCGATTCGAGCACCTGGACCCGTGTTTCCTCGCGGGTGGCGCGCACGGTGAGCTGCAGGCGCGCCTGATCGGGGATGATGTTGTGCTTCGTGCCGGCCTGGAAGGCGCCGACGGTGACCACAACCGCATCAAGCGGGTGGGTTTCGCGACTGGCAATCGTCTGCAGGGCGAGCACGATCTGCGCGGCGATGACCACCGGATCCTTGGTCGCCTGCGGCTGGGCGCCGTGGCCGCCAATGCCGTGCACGACGATGTCGAGGTTGTCGACACTGGCCGTCATGCCACCGGGCGTGATGCCGACCTGACCGGCCGGCAAGTCGGCCGAGCAGTGCAGGGCGAGGCTGAGATCCGGCTTGGGAAACTTTTCAAACAGGCCATCGGCAAGCATGGCGCGCGCGCCACCGCCGCGTTCCTCGGCCGGTTGGGCAATGAAGACCAGCGTGCCCTGCCAGCGCCCGCGCTCCGCCGCCAGCACCCGCGCCGCAGCGGTCCAGCAAGTCATGTGGACGTCGTGGCCGCAGGCGTGCATGACCGGCACCTCCTTGCCCGAGTCATCGGCGACCCTGACCCGACTGGCGAAAGGCAGGCCGGTCAACTCGCGCACCGGCAGCGCATCCATGTCGGCGCGCACCAGCACCGTGCGGCCAGGGCCATTGCGCAACACGCCGACCACGCCCCAGCCGCCGACCTTCTCCGTGACCTCAAAGCCGCAGGCGCGCAGTTCCTCGGCCATGCGTCGACTGGTCTGCTCCTCATGGAAGGACAGCTCAGGATGGGCATGCAGATGGCGATAGAGGGCATCGAGCGAGTCGGCCTCGGCGGCGAGACGACGGTCGACGGCGTCGAGCAAGTCGTCGCCGGCAACCGAGGACGCCAGAAGAACCAAAAGGAAGGCAACAAGGCGATGCATGTCGGGATTCTAGCCGGTTGCCCCACACGACGGCAAGCACGCGCTTATCCCTCATCCCTCATCCCTCATCCCTTCCCTCTGCCTCGCCGGCAGCCCGGCAACGACGCGATCATACGAGTGGCGGATGAGCTCGCGAACCAGCCGGGCGGGCAGACTGCCGTCGAGCGTCAGGGTGTTCCAGTGGCGTTTGTTCATGTGGTAACCGGGATGGATGGCGGCGTGGCGGTCGCGCAATTCGAGGGCGTAGTCCGGCTCGCACTTGAGGTTGAGCCGCGGCGGGGCGTCGTCGGGCAGCAGCAGGGCGAACATTTTGCCGGCCACCTTGTAGACCAGGGCCTCGGGGCCGAAGGGGGTGTCCTCCACGGCGTGCGGCAGGGACAGGCAGAAGCTGCGGACGTCATCGGGAGTCATGCCGGCAAAGAAAGGGCTTTTCCTGGAGTTCGCCATGACATTCAATGGTGCCCATTGCCATGAACACGCGCCTTTTCCCCTGCCTTGCCCTGCTGCTTGCTCCGGCTGTGCTTGCGGCCGACCCGGTCGCCACCCTGCGCGAAACGCTGACCCTGCATGCCAGCTTCGATCAGGGTTTCGACGCCGATGTTTCGCGCGGCGACAAGGCCTGTTTGATTCGCCAGGGCAAGGCTTTTGTGCCCGCCACTGAGAGCGCCGAGTTGCGGCTGGCGCCGAAGGCCGGTCGCTTTGGCGGAGCGCTGCACTTCCCCAAGAAGGGGGCGGTGCGACCGCAGTTCGCCGGTCCGGGGGTACTTGGCTACAACGACCGGAGCTGGAGCGCGACGGTGTCGGTCTGGCTGCGCCTAACTCCGGACGAGGACCTCGAGCCCGGCTACTGCGACCCCGTGCAGATCGTTGGCGACGACGGCAAGAAGGGGTTCATTTTCCTCGAATGGTCGAAGGACGAAACACCGCGGTTCTTCCGTTATGCCGTGCGCCCGCTGCTGCACCTGTGGAATCCGGACAACGCCGCCTGGGACCAAATTCCCGCCGCCAAACGTCCCATGGTGCAATTGGCGAAGGCGCCGTTTTCACGCGAGCGCTGGACGCATGTGGCCTTCACGCTTGACCGAGTCAATGACAAGGCGGCCAAGCCCTCGGCCTCGCTCTATCTCGACGGCGAGGCGCAGGGCGCGATCCGCGACTGGGATCTCACCCTCGGCTGGGATCCGGCAAAGGTGGCGCTCGTGCTGGGCGCGGCCTACGTGGGTCACATCGATGATCTCGCCGTCTTCGACCGCGCCCTCGCTCCAGCCGAGGTGAAGGCCTTGTTCGAACTCGACAACGGCGTCGCCGACCTGCGCTGAACGCGCCTCAGCGGCGCAGGTAGAGCAGCAGGCGGTCGTGCACGAGCAGGGCGAGATCGGGCTTGCCGTCGCCGTCGAGGTCGGGTGCCAGGTAATCGTGCGGCTCGTTGCTGAGGCCGACCTTGCCGCGATACTGTGGATCGACCTCGAAGACGCGGAAGAACAACCGGCTCTGCCAGGGCGCCGACGGTGTCTTGTCGGCGGAGAAGAGCTCCAGCACGCGGCTGGTGCCATTGTCGATGCAGAGCAGGTCGTCGCTGTCAGGCACACCGCTGAAGGGCGCGGGCAGCAGGTCGGTGGCAGCGGTGTCCTTGAGTTCGGTGTCGAAACTGGCCACGGTTTCCAAGGTCAACGCGCTGCCAGTGAAGGGATTTAGATCGAAGACCGTCTTGCCGATCATGAGCAGGGCGCTGTCGCTGCCGCGCTGCACGAGCCGGCATTCTTCCGGTGTCAAAGCCGACAGCGCGTGCGCATGGGCGGCACGAAAAACCCCGTCGTCATCGGGCGTCATCTCGTAGAGCTTGCGCGCCGTGGTGTCGGCGAGCAGGGCGCGCGGCCGCGCCTCCTCGGTCGCCACCACCACCGCGCTGATCTGCGCGCCAGCCTCGGGGGCGTTGAACTGCTCGACCGTCACCGCCTTGCCGTCGGCACCGACCCGGAAGGCGCGGGCAAGCTGATCGCGCGCGACGATGACCTCGGCGCGGCCATCGCCGTCGAGGTCAGCAGTGGTGAGGGCGGCGGGCGCAAGTTTGTTGAGCAGATTGTCGGGCAGACCCTCGGCGCGGCGGAAGGCAGGGCTGCCGTCGCGGGCGAGCAGGATCTGCATCGGAGCGAGGCTGGAGAACAGGGCGAGGTCGTTGCGACCGTCCTGGTCGGCATCGACGAGGCGCAGGGCCGAAGGCTTGAGGGGCGCGCCGGGCAGGTCGAGGGGGGTCGCGGCAAACCGCTTTTTCGCCGCCTCCCAGCGCAGGGTCAGCAGGCTCGTCCGGCCCTTGGCCTCGGTGAGTACCAGCACGGCAGGTTCAGCCGCGGCACCAAAGGGTCCGGCGGTGAGGGCCAGCAGGGTGTCGCCGGTCTGGTGCAGGCTTTCCGGGTAGGTGAGGCGCCCCTTGCGCCAGCGCGACAGGCCAAGGGTCTTTTCCGCGGGACTGAGCAGCAGCAGTTCGGCCTTGCCATCGCCGTCGACATCCGCGACCGCCAGACCCTCGACACCGCTGAGCGCGGGAAACTCGCGCCCTTCTGCGAAGCCGCCATCGGCGCGACCGGCAAAGAACCACAGGCGCGCATTTTTCGGTTCGGCGAGCACGACATCGGCGTGACCGTCGCCATCGAGATCGCCAAAGGCGCTGGCACCGCTTTTGGCATCGGCGGCGGGCACGGCGTGGCGGATGCTGGCGGCGCGATCGGAATCGC
>CAZSBO010000008.1:2022-26022 GCA_964605265.1 uncultured Prosthecobacter sp. | reverse complement strand
TTGGCATCGGCGGCGGGCACGGCGTGGCGGATGCTGGCGGCGCGATCGGAATCGCGGGCGACTGCGGCGCGCGCGAGGCGGGCGACCTCCACCATGCCGGTGTCGTCGCGGATCCAGGCGAGGCCGTGGCCGCCGCCGCGCAGGCGCAGGGGCTGGACCCAGCAGCGGCTTTGCGGGATCTGCAGGCGCCATTCCTCGCCGAAGGCAACGCCCGGCTGCTGCAGGCGCACAAGCACGGCATCGCCCTCGGAGGCGGTGCAGAACAGATCGGTGCGACCATCGCCGTCGAGGTCGGCGCTGCGCAGGCCACCGCAGTCCGTCTCACCGACCGCATACACCCGCGGTTCACCCCAGGCACCCGAGGCGGGCTGACGCCAGACGCGCAGACGGGTCTCGGTCAGCAAAGCAAGATCGACACGGCCATCGCCATCGAGATCGCGGGCAAGCAGGGACTCAGGATCCTCGGACACCGAATCGAGCACGAACTCCGTTTTGTCGGCCCAGCCGCCCTGGGCGTCCTGGCGACGCAGCACAAGTTTCTTGTCATCGGTCGTGTAGGCGATGTCGGGACGGCCGTCGCCATTCCAGTCACCGACGGCGAGTGCATGAGCGAGCCGGCCGATGACGAGAGGCTGTTTGTCGAGGCGGGAAATTTCCAGCACCGGGTTCCAGCGATCCGGTCGCGACGAGCGTTCCGGTTCGCCGGGGCGCGGCCCCTCCTTGCGCTGGAGCAGGAATTCGATGCGGGCGCGGTCGCGATTGATCACCACGAGATCGGCCAGGCCGTCGCCATTGAAGTCGGCCGAGCGCAGACCGGTGGTGTTCCAGTCGAGCTTGACCACCTCGGGACCGTCCAGATAGACGCCGTCAGCGAAGGCGGCGGCGCTGCAGGCGGCAAAGAGCAGAAGGTGGCGCAGCATGAGCGGACGGGTGGCGCGCTTCAGGGGGCCGGCACCGGGCGGGTGAGCAGGCGGTAATGCATGGCGTCGGCAGGCTGATAGGCGGCACCGACGCCCTGGCCGAAGTAGCGCGACCACATCGCGTCGGAGGGGGCCGCATCCATGTCGACGAAGCCGCCGCCATCCCCGCCGGAGGCCGAAGCCTTTGGGCCCTTGGCCTTCTTCTGCAGGGTGCCCGCCATCTGGGTCTGGGCCAGGGTGGCGGCCTCGACCATGAGCTTCATGAGGCGACTGCTGTCGGTGACACTGACGCCCATGTGTCCGGGCGGCAGGCTGGCGAGCAGTTCGCGGGCTTGCTCTCCCTCCCAGAGGCTGGGGCCGGAGGGATCCTTCATGCGCGTGAGCACGGTTTTAAGCAGGGTCTGTGGCCCGGTGCTGAGCAGCAGATGGGAGTCGGTCAGGCAGAAGGCAAAACCGGGAGTCTCTTCGGCAGCCGCGGGCATCTTGACGCTGTAGACCGTGTGGCCGAGGAATTCCGATTCCTCAAACGCGGCGAAGCCGGCGCCGACAAAACGGCGCACGCCCTCGAGGGCGCCGCCGAGGCGGTTGCGATCGCGCACCTTGAAGGCAATCACCTGGCTTTGCGCGGTGGCATCACCATCGGTGATCTCCACATACTCCTCGCCGAGGCTGGCGAAGAAGTCGTCGCGCAGCTTGATGCCAACCTGTCCCTCGACCATGCCGAGCTGGGCCGTGGCCATGGCGGAGACCGGCCCGAACTTCTGCAGCAGGGCGAGCAGTTCGTCCCAGAGTTCAACCATGCTGAAGCGGGCGCTGCTGCCGCTGATCACCTCCGCCGGCACAAACCCCGGCAGTTCCACCGGCCCTGTGGCGTCGGTGCGCAGCAGGGCGAGCAGGCCGGCAGGCTTTTCCGCGTGCAGCAGGGCGAAATCGACGTGCGACTGCTGCTCGCCGAGATCGAACATGAAGGCGATGGCCTGCAGGTGCTCGAGGCCGAGCGCCTCGAGCACCTGCTCGGGCGAAACCGGCAGCGGGCTGTTCTGGCCCGCCTGCTCGCCGGCCTTGCGCGCGGCGTCGGTGGCCCAGCGCATGAGCACCTCGCCGGTGAAGTAAAGTCGCAGGTCGGGCGTGCCACCGGCGAGGGCGTCGAGGCGGGCGAGATGACCGGTCACCACCGGCGAGGCTTCGGCCGCACCACTTTTCAGCGAGGCAATCATCTGCTCCATGAGCTTGCGCGAGTTGCCCTCGACAAGGACCTCGCCAATGAAGGCGTGGCCGGACTCCCACAGGGTTGCATCGTCCTCCGACTTGCTGAGCACGCTCACCTCGACACCGGCGAGTTCCAGGGAGCGCGGCTTGAGTTCCTCGTCCTTGGCGATGGCCAGTTCATGCTCGCGCTGCTTCATCTCGCGCAGTTCGTCGAGCTTGCCGCCGGCCTCGCTGAGCGCCACGAAGGGCAGGCCCTTGGCGACCTCCTCCGGCGTGTCGGCCGCGAACACGGCCAGGCTGGCGCCGGGGTAGCGCATGAGCGTGTCGGCCAGGCCCTCGCCGGTGGTCTCCTTGAAAAAGGCATTCCAGGGCGCATCGCCGTCCTTCATCATCGGTGCGGTCCAACGCTTGAATTCCTCGTCCTCGAGCAGGCGTCCAAAGCTGCCACCGTTCCAGTCGTCGACCAATTCCGGGGTGTTCTTGACAGCGATGACGCCGAGGGTGTTGGCCGGCAGCAGCTTGTACCAGTCCTCGAGGGCGCCGGCGCGCAGGCTGGGAGCAAACAACAGGCTGAGCGCGGCGAGGCCGAGCAGGCGGGTGGGAGTCGGTTTCATGGATTGGGCTTGGGGGTGTCGGTGGCGGGCGCGGGTGGCCGCAGGTAGCGGAAGCCGCTGTTGGGATTGCGCGGGTCGAAGGCGAAGGCGTCGCGGTTTTTCAGGAAGAGCTTGAGCAAGTTGGCCGGGATCGAGAAGCCGAGGCCCTCAACACCGACGCCGGCGAGCTTCATGTTGTTGACGCCGACGACCTCGCCGCGGGCGTTGAAAAGCGGGCCACCGGAGTTGCCGGGGTTGATCTGGGTGGTGCTCTGGATCGACCAGGCGCCGCGGGTGTCGCGGGCGCGCACGCTGACGATGCCCTGCGAGACCGTGCGCTCGAGGCCGAGCGGACTGCCGATGGCGAAGACCGGCTGGCCCTGGCTGAGCGAGTCGGAATCGCCGATCGGCACGAACGGCAGGTCGGCGGCATCCGGGTCGTCGATCTGCAGCACGGCAAGATCGAGAAAGCCGTTCATGGCGACGATTTTCACCTTGGGGAAGACGAGTTTTTCCAGGCCGCTGCCGGCCTTGCGGTAGACAAGCACGGAGATCTCGCGTTCACCGGCGATGACATGCTGGTTGGTGATGACGTGGCCAAGCTTGTTGATGATGAAGCCGGAGCCGAGGCCGGACGCGGTCTGGATCTGCACCACGGCGCCGCCGACGCGCTCGACGTTCTGATCGACCGGCAGCGGATCGCGGCCGGGGTCGACATAATACAGATCCTCGGCACGGGCCTGGGCCACCGGGGCGGCGGCGGAAGCAA
Organism: uncultured Prosthecobacter sp.; assembly: GCA_964605265.1. Taxonomy (GTDB): domain Bacteria; phylum Verrucomicrobiota; class Verrucomicrobiia; order Verrucomicrobiales; family Verrucomicrobiaceae; genus Prosthecobacter. Next base: position 22,531 of record CAZSBO010000008.1, on the reverse strand, counting down.
CCGTCTCGCGGGCGGCGATTTCACTGAGCGGCACGGCGAGCACGCTGAAGCCGAGATCGATGAGCACGCTATCCGCGCGTTCGCGCAGGATTTCGCCACGGATCTCAGCACCGTTGCTCAAGCGCAACCGCACCGGCTCGCCCGCCCGGCACGTCAGGGCGGCCGACAGAACGGCAACGAGGAAGATCCAGCGGAGGCTCACGCCCGCCGAGGTTAGCCAGCGGGCGCGGGGATACGAGAAAAAAGCGTGTTGTCCCGACGAAATTTTCGCGTCCGTGCACCGGTGACTCACCGCTCCAGCATCATCAAAAGCTGGGCGGCTTCGGCGAAGTCGCCGCGCAGCGACAGTGCCCGACGGGCAGCCTGCACGGCCTCGTCGCGACGACCGAGACGGGCGAGGATGGTGGCACGCGCGTAGGGCAGGCCGGGATCGCGCGGATCGGCGGCCTCGCCCTGGCGCAGCGCCGTCAACGCCTCTTCGGTGGCGCCCTGGCCGTTGAGGGCCAGACCGAGATTGTACCAGGCACGGGCGTAGCCCGGGTCGAGCTTCACGGTCTCGCGCAGGGCGGCAATGGTGCCGTCCATGTCGCCGGTTTCACTGAGGGCGAGGCCGAGGGCGTAGTGGTATTCCGCGTGACGGGGCGCCAGGCGGATGGCGTCGCGCAGTTTGGCGATCGTTTTCGGCGTGTCGCCAGCCGCGTTGTACAGCATGGCGAGGTCGTGATGAAAGGGCGGCGAATTGGGATCCCATTCGACCGCGGTGCGCATGTGCTGGATCGCCTTCGGCAGATCGCCGCGGGCGAAGTGGTACTGGCCGAGCTGCATCTGGCCGCTGGGCTGGTCGGAGTTCAGGCGCAGCATGTGCTCAAGGTCGCGACCGGCGGCGGTGGTCGGATCAATGGAGTCGCGCAGCGCCCAGGCGGCAGTCACGCGGACGCTGCGGGCGCTGTCCTCGAGCAGCTTTTCGACGCGACTGCGCATTCGACCGTCCTGCAGCACGGGTTCGAGCACGCGGGCGGCGGACTGGCGGACCAGCGGGTGCGGATGCTCAAGCTGAGCGGCCACGGTTTCCTGGACGCGCGGCTCACCGATCCAGCGGTCGAGACTGAGGGTGGCACTGGCCTTCCAGGCCGGGATTTCCTCGCCCGCGAGCAACTCCAGCAGACCGTCGCGCCCCTCGGGCCGGCCCTGCCGCGCCTCGGCCATGGCAAAGGCGCGCTTGCGGGTGTGGCGCTCCATCTTTGGGCCATACCATTTTTCGACGGCCTGCAGCGCCCAGTCGACGCTCTGATCCTGGTGACACTTGTTGCAGGCGTTGGGCACGCCGTGCTCCTTGGTGAGCAGCGGGTCGGGAATGCTGAAGCTGTGGTCGTGGCGCGGGTGGCGCTGCATGTAGGTGGTCTGCGGCATGTGGCAGTTGATGCACTGGTTGCCGGTGCTGGCAGGCTGATGAAAGCTGTGCACCTCGGGCACGATGGCCGGCGCGTTGGGAAAGCCGCCGGGTGTGTGGCAGCGCATGCAGAGCTGGTTGCCGGGCAGGATCGTCTCCATGCTGTGCATGTCATGGCAGTCCATGCAACGCACGCCGGCATGATGCATGCGGCTGCTCAGGAAGCTGGCGAACTCGTAGTTCTCATCGCGGATCTGGCCGTCGGGGTAATAGATGTCGCTGCCGTCGGTGACGGTGAGCAGGTAGTGATCCCAGAACGACTCACCGGGCACGAAGTCGCCGGTGATCTCGCCACGGCGGGCATGACAGCCGGCGCAGTTCTCGATGTGCTGGTCGCGCGTCCACTTGACGAGATGCGGATCGCCCTTGGCACCGGTGTTGGCGCGCTGCCAGTCGTCATGCGCCTTCATCGGCCCGTGGCAGGACTCGCAGCTGACGGTGAGCTGCGCCATGCTCGTGTGGTAGCTGTCGGTCTCCGGCTCGTAATTCTTGCGCAGGCGGGTGTTGTGGCAGCTCGCGCACATCTGATTCCAGACCATGCCGCGCCCGGTCCAATGCCCCCACTCTCCAGGCTTGCGATCCTCGTCGCCGTAAACGTTGAACCAGTCGCCCTGGTGCGGATCGTAACAGGCCTCCATGGCATGCAGGCGACCGCCGCTGCCTTCAACGAGGAACTGGCGCAGCGGGTCGTGACCGATGACGCGCTCGACCTTCCAGGGGCCGGGACGGTTGTCGAAGCCGGGCGAGAGGATTTCAAAGACCTCTCCCTTGCGGCGCGCCTCGCTGGTCTGGCTGCCATGCTGGAAACGCTGCGCCGGCTCGAAGGCGGCAAGGTCAAGCGGGCAGACGCTCGGCCAGGCCGTGGTTCGAGCCCTTCCATTTCGCGTGCTCGGCAGCGTGGCATTCGGCACAGGAAGCATCACCGGCGTATTGGGCGAAGACGTTCTTTTCCTCGGGCATCACGTAGGGCGCGATCTGCGCCGGCGGCACGGAGTCGGTGGGCACCACGAGATGGTTGGGCGCCGGCTGCAGCAGGGCGTAAACCACGACGCCGAGGGCGGCGAGCCCCCCGAGCCAGACGAGGCGGCCGCCCGCGCGCGCGGGCGCCGGGGGGGTGCTGCCGGTCGGCCGGTTTTTCTTCATCCCTTCCATTACGCGGCGGAAGCCGGCGAAGTCAACGCCATGCGCTTCAGCGCACCGCCGGCATGCCGGCGGAAAGGCTGTCGCCCAGCCAGCGCACGAGGCTGCCGATGACGGCGTGCTTTTTGGCGAGGGCGGACAGGGCCGGCCAGTCCATGCGCGGGCGCAGCACCGGTGCGGTAACGCGCTGCAGGCGCAGCTTGGCGAGCACGCTTTCGAATTCCGCCACCCCCATCGCGTGCAGGTCGCGCGCGGGCGGCAGGTCATCGAGCTGGGCGGCGTGGATGCCGAGACTGCTGATGCCGACACCAAACTGGTTGCCCAGACTGCGCAGGGCCTCGACGAGGGCCTCGTCGTTGAGGGGTTCGGCAACCACCATCTCGCTCTGCAGGGTCCACCGTGTTGCGCTGAGGGTCTGGAAGAATTCAGCGGCGCAGTTTTCGTGGTTGATGCCGGTCTTCAACTGCACGCCGGTGACGATGGCTTCGGGTCCGCCGAGGTGACGGCGCAGGCCGAGCATGGCGGTGTCGAAGCGGGTGACGTCGTCCGGACCGGTCTCGAGATCCCATTCGGCGACGATGAGATCGGGGATGTCCCAATGACTGCGCACCTCGACGGCCTGACCGGCACGACCGTTGAGCAGGAAGGGATGCTGGGCGCGCAGCAGGCAGAGGCGCTCGAAGATCGCCAGCAGGCGCAGGTGGCGCCCCGCTCGCTGATCGCCTTCGGCACCGCCGAACAGGTAACCGGAAGTGCTGGCCGGGACAACACGTGCCTGGCGCAGGTAGTACCCCTGCCCCTGGTCCACCTTGGCGATCGGCGAGGTGGCGTCGTAGGAGAGGATGGAGAAATGGTAGCGCAGGGTGGCGTCGCTGTAATCGCCGGCAAGGCGCAGGCGCACCATGCGGATGAGTTCCGTTCCCTTGATGGCCTGTTCGGGGTCGTCGGGAAGGATGTCCGGGAGGATGACTCTCAGTTGTTCGCGCAGGTTCATTCCGACAGGCGGTGCATGGGTGGCGCAGGATGCAGGTGGGAGGCGGCGCCGGTCAAGACGGAAACGCGGATTCTTTGATGCGGATGCGCACGCGCCGGCGATTCAGCCAGCGCACACCGAACATGTCGAGGGTGGCGCGCCAGGCGCGGTTGCCAAAACCGTACTTGCTGACGCCATGCACGCGCGGCCGGTGGTTGACCGGCATCTCGGCGACGCGGTAGCCCATGGCACCGACCAGCGCGGGAATGAAGCGGTGCATGCCGTTGAAGGGCAGCAGGGCCTCGCGGCACTCACGGCGCATGGCCTTGAGCGTGCAGCCGGTGTCGCGGACGCCATCGCCGACGAAGCGCGCCCGCACGGCATTGGCGATGCGGCTCTGCCAGCGCTTGAAGGCGGTGTCCTTGCGGTTGGCGCGGTAGCCGCAGACCAGGTCGCAGCCCTGCTCCAGCCGGGCAATCAGAGCGGGGATATCGGCGGGATCGTTCTGCAGATCGCCGTCGAGCGTGACCAGCACCCCGCCGCGTGCGGTCTGCAGTCCGGCGTACATGGCCGCGCTCTGGCCGGCATTGACGGCGAACTCGATGAGCCGCGTGCGTGCATCGCGGCGGACGCGCGCCACCGTGGCGTCGGTGCTGCCGTCATCGACGAGGATGAGTTCATAGTCGCGGCCGGCGAGGGCGGCGGCGACCTGGTCCTGGAGTTCGGCCACGTTGTCCTCCTCGTTGTGCAGCGGCACAACAACGGAGATGGCGGGCACGGAATTCATTGGCTCAACGGGCTGGATCGCCGGCACCTTCGAGCGCCGCCAGGCGTTTCTCAAGGACCTTGAGGCGGTCGAGGATGTCGGGGATCTTGCCCGGCAGGGTGAGCAGTCGGCGGCCTTCAAGCAGGGGCTTGGCCGGGAAACCCGTGTAGGCGCCGGATTCAGTCAGGCTCTTGGTGACGCCCGCCTTGGCAAGCAGCACCACCTTGTCAGCGATCTCCAGATGGCCGGCAATGCCGACCTGGCCGGCGACAGTGACGTAGTCGCCAAGGCGGGTGCTGCCGGAGATGCCGACCTGCGAGACAATGACACAGTGCCGGCCAATGCGGACGTTGTGGCCGATCTGCACGAGGTTGTCGATCTTCGTGCCTTCGCCAATGACCGTACGGCCGAAGCGGGCGCGGTCGATGGTCGTGCAGGCGCCTATTTCCACCTCATCGCCAATCTCGACGATGCCGACCTGTTCGATCTTGAGGTGACGTCCGTCGATGAACTCGTAGCCGAAACCATCGCTGCCGATGACCGTGCCACTGTGAACGATCACACGCCGCCCGAGCAAACAACGCTCGCGCACCGTGCTGCCGGCATGCAGGACGCAGTCCGCACCGAGACGCGCGCCGCTGCCGACAAAGGCACCGGCATGGATTGCGCAGCCATCGCCGATCTCGGCCTCCGCCTCGACCACGGCGCAGGGGCCGATGCAGACGCGTGCGGGATCAAAGCGCACGCCCGCGTCCACCTGGGCCGAGGCATGCACACCGGGCTGGAAAGGCCGCGGCGCCGGGGTGAAATGGCGGACGACGGCGGAAAAGGCGAGCGTGGGATTGTCCACGGCAACCAGGGCGGGGCCGTCACCGGGCCCGGCCTCAACATTCGCGGCCACCAGCACGGCGGCGGCGCGCGTGGTCTTCAGCGCCGGTGCGTAGCGGTCGTTGCCGAGAAAGGTCACCTCACCCGGGCCCGCTTCGGCGATCGAATTGAGGCCAGTGAGTTTGACGCCCGGATCACCGCGGCGAATCTCGCCGCCGACCAATCCGGCCAATTGCTGGAGGGTAAGAAACGCACTCATCTCGGGAAGCGATGAGGGGCACGCGGGATTGCCCGGCGTGCCCTGAACTGAAAGAAACGCAGCGACTCAGGGCTTCTTCGTCGGCTCAGCGCCCTCGGCGGGCTTTTTGTTGAGCTCGGCAACGACGAGGTCCGTGAGGTCGGTGGCGTCCTTGTAATACAGCAGCACGGGCACGGTCGAAAGGCTCATGCCCGAACGGTCGAAGACAAAATCATAACCCTCGGCCTTGGCCTTCTCGCGCACGGCGGTGAGGATTTCATCGTAGATGCCGCGGCGGATTTCGACGTCCTCCTGTTTGAGCTGGTTGGTACGGCGGTTCTGAGCCTCGCTGATCTCCTGCTCGAGTTCGCGCAGCTGCTTGGCCTTCTCCTCAAATTCGGCGGCCTTCTTGCTGCGCACCTCGGGCGAGCTGATCGGGTCGCTGATCTCCTTCTTCAGCTTCTGCATGCCGTCCATCAGGGTCTTGTACCCCGACCAGCGCTCATTCATCTCGCGCTGGGCCTTGTCGACGTTGGCCTTGAACTTGTCAGCCGCGTCCTTGGTCTTGGTGAACTCGGAGAAGGCCTTGGACATGTCGACGACGCCGAATTTGAGGTCGGCGGCACCGGCACCGGCACCGGACAGCAGGGCACCGGCGACGAGGAGGGAAAGCAGGGGGCGGATCATGGAACGAAGTTTGAAGCTGGAATCAGAATTTGTAGCCCATGTTGAACTGGAAGCGAGGGCTGTCGCCGGTGAACTCGTCCTTGTGGACCGGAATGCCGAGGTCAAGCCGGATCGGACCGATGGGCAGGAACATGCGCAGGCCGATGCCGGCGTTGGAATAGAGCTCGCCGTCGCCGACGATCGGACCGCCGTTGCGGATGCCTCGGGCGTTGCGGCCGTTGGCGGCATCGACGTCGGTGCTGATGTAACCGAGGTCGTAGAAGAACGCGCCGCGCACCTTCTCAATGATCGGGAAGGAGTACTCGGCACTGGCGAAGATCGAGGAGCTGCCACCGATGGGCTCGCCGGAGATGTCCTTCGGACCGGCCTCGCGGAAGTCGTAACCACGGACGTTGTTGGCGCCGCCGAGGAACTGCCGTTCGTAGATCGGCACCTCGCCCGAGCCCCAGGCGTCGACGAAGCGGGCCATGCCCTCGAAGCTGATGATGCCGTCGCCCGGCAGGCTGAAGTACTGGATGCCGCCGAAGTTGGCACCCCAGACTTCGGCGTCGCCGCCGAGGCCGGAAGCCATCATGCCGGCCTCGAGCTTGTGGCCCTTGCGGGTGATGAAGACGCTGTCGCGGGTGTCGTGGACAATGCTGAAGTCGAGTTTGCTCTGAATGAACTGGCCGTCCTCCTCGCGCAGGATCTCGGTGGTGCTGCGGCGGTCATCGACGTCGATGTCGATGGACTGCAGGGTGTACAGCCCCTCGATGTAGGCGTGGTCGCCGATCGGCTTGCGCAGGCCGATGGAGGTGCCGGCATTGGTCTGGTCGAAGCGGTCCGACAGGTAGAACATGTTGCGGTAGAACAACTCGGTGGTGAGCGCCAGCTTCTGGCCCATGAACCAAGGCTCGGTGAAGGACAGGTTGAAATCCTGACGCTGCGGACCGAAGCGGATGTTCATGTTGAAGCGCTGGCCGGCGCCGCGGAAGTCGCTCCAGTCGCTGATGTCAAAGTTGGTCTGGGTGACGTCGATGAAGCCGACGATGCTGTCGATCGAGCTGAAGCCGGCGCCGAAGTTGATGGTGCCGGTCGGCTTCTCGGTGACGTTGACTTCAATGTCCTTGAAGCCGGGCACCTCGGTGGCAACCGGGCGGACGGTGAGCGGGTTGGCCTCGCCGGGGCCTTCAAAGTAGTTGAGGTTCTGCAGGCGCTGCTGGGAATTTTCCAGCAGGACGGTGTTGAGCTCGTCACCGGGCGTCAGCGGCAGTTCGCGGCGGATGACGCGGTCCTCGGTGTTGCTGTTGCCGCTGATGTTGATCTTGCGAATGAAGGACTTGCCGCCCTCGTAGACGCTGAAGGTGACGTTGAGCTTGCCGGGGCCGGCATCGGACAGGCGGGTCTCGACACGGGCATCGGCGTAACCGCGCGAGCCGTAGTAGTCCTGAATCATCTTCTCGTCGTCACGCACCTCGGTGCCGGAGTAGATCTGGCCGGGTTCGGTGAGCACGGCGGGCATGAGTTCCTCCTTGGTGAACAGGGTCAGGCCCTCAATCTCCAGGCCGGCGACCTCATACTGGGCGCCCTCGGTGATCTCGAAAACGAGAGCGACGCGGTCGTCGCTGACCGTTTCGCGGCGGTAACCGACCTGGACGTAGACGTAGCCCTGGTCCTGATAGGCCTTCTCGATCTTGCGCACGTCCTCAAGCACCGCCTGGTTGTCGAGCTTGCCGGCCTTGCCGAACAGGCGCCAGAAAGTCTTTTCCTTGGAGGTCAGTTCGGCGCGCAGCTTCTTGTCGGGGATGACCGTGTTGCCTTCGAAGCGGATCTCGCCAATGAAGCCCTTGCCGCCTTCCTCAATCTTGAAGGTCAGGCTGGTGAAGCCCGGCTTGCTGGAGGGGGCGGTCTCGTAGGTGACGAGGGCGTCGGAGAAGCCCTTCTTCTGGTAGAGCTCGAGGATCTTCTGCTGGGCGGCCGAAATCTTGATTTCATCGACCGCATCGCCCACCTTGACTTCAATTTCCTTGCGCAGCTTGTCGTTGTCGAAGGCGGCGTTGCCGAGGAAGGCAATTTCGCCGATGCCGCCACGACCGGCAATGGTGACGATGACGCGCACACCACCGGCCACATCGACAGCGCGGATGTCGACGTTCTCAACGGCGCCGGTCTGGTAGAGGTTGCGCAGGTCGCGCTCCACACCCTCGTCGGTGTAGGGTTCGCCGACGCGGGTGGACATCTGGGCGCGCACGCGGTCAGGATCGAGGGCGGAAACCCCCTGGAATTCGACATCGACGGCCCGGACAATCTTGCGGCCGGCGGGAGCGGGCGCATCGAGCGCGACCTGAGCCGCAAGGGGGGCTGAGACAAGCAGCGCGGCCGAGAGCAGCGCGCCGGCGGCCCGGCGGGCGAGGGAGAGGACTCCAAGGGACGTCATAAGGAGGAGGGAGCTGGGAACGAAGAACGATGACCCGGGCAGTCGACCGGGCTGCCGCAGTAATGCTGACCATCAAGAGGCGCGTCAAGATTTAAAAACAGCATTCACCGGCGCTGCCGTGTATCACAGGAGTACCGGAGCCAGTGACAACCCCCGCAGGAATCCCCGGAGCAACGCGTTTTTCCTCTTCTGCCATGAACCGCCGCCTCCTGCCCGCCCTGTTCCTGCTGACCGCCGCCGCCGCCCGCGCCCAGGATGTGGCCGGCAATGAGCAGGTTCAGAAAATCATCGAGACCTTCGCCGGCCGCGGCACGCTGGCCGACGACACCCCGCCGACGCCGGCTCAGGAGGCGGTCAAACACTTCCAGCTGCGCCCCGACCTCGCCATTGATCTGATGGCCGCAGAGCCGGCGGTCGAGCAGCCGTTGTACGCCAGTTGGGACTCCCGGGGGCGCCTGTGGGTCACGCTGTACCGGCAGTACCAGTTCCCCGCCGGCTTGAAGATCGTCAGCTACGACCCGCATCTGCGCGCCAAGTTCGACAAGGTGCCGCCGCCGCCGCCGCGCGGCCCGAAGGGGGCCGACAAAATCACCGTGTTCGAGGACAGCGATGGCGACGGCTTTTTCGACAAGCACACCGACGTTCTCACCGGCCTCAACATCGCCAGCGCCGCCCTGCCCGGCATGGGGCGCATCTGGGTGCTGAATCCGCCCTACCTGCTCAGCTACCCTGACGCCGACGGCGACGGCCTGCCCGAGGGCGACCCCGAGGTGGAACTCAGCGGCTTCGGCTTGGAGGACACCCACAGTGTGGCCACCAGCCTCGCCTGGGGCATGGACGGCTGGTTGTATGGCGCCAATGGCAGCACCACCACCGGCAATGTCAGCAGCGCCAACAGCAAGAACGTCAAGTGGGAGGGCCAGTGCATCTGGCGCTACCACCCGCGCCGCAAACTCTTTGAAATCTACGCCGAGGGCGGCGGCAACACCTTCAGCCTCGACATCGATGCCAAGGGCCGGGTCTTCTCCGGCACCAACAATGGCAAGACCCGCGGCATGCACTACGAGCAGGGCAGCTACGGCATCAAGGGCTGGGGCAAGCACGGCCCGCTGACCAATCCCTATGCCTTTGGCTGGTTCGAGCACATGAAGCACGAGGGCGACGAAAAGCGCTTCCCTCAGGCCTTTGCCATCTATGAGGGGGGCCTGCTCGGCAGCGCCTACGAGGGCAAGATCCTGGCGCCCAACTCGCTCGCCAACCTCGCCTATGTCAGCGAGCGCCTGCCCGACGGTTCCACCTTCCGCACCAAGGATGAGGCCCTGCTGCTGTCCTCGCCCGATCGCTGGTTCCGCCCGGTCTGGGCCGGGGTGGGGCCCGACGGCGGCTTCTACATGGCCGACTGGTACGACACCCGCCTCAGCCATGTGCGACCGGTCGACGACTGGCACAAGACCAGCGGCCGCATCTACCGCGTCCGGCCCGCGAGCGGCGCACCAAAACTCAAGCCCTTCGACCTGAGCAAGGCCGGGGGGGAGGAACTGCTGGGATATCTGGGCCACGCCAACGAGTGGTTCCGCAAGCAGGCCGTGCTGGAGATCGGCTGGCGCGGCCTGACCGAACTCGCCCCGAAATTGCAGGCCCTGCTCGATGGCCCGCAGGCGCTGGAGGCGCTCTGGGCGCTGGACGCGCTGCGTCCGGATCTGGTGCCGCCGGTGCAGCACCGCGATCCCTACGTCCGCCGCTGGGCCGTGAAGATGCACGGCGAACGCCGGCAGGTGGAGGGTGACGGCCTGGCCAGGCTGGCGCGCAGCGAAACGCATCCCGAAGTCCGCTCGCAAATCCTCGCCAGTGCCAAGCGACTGCCGGCGGCGGATGCCCTGCCCCTGCTCTGGGCCGGCGACGCCGAGGACGCCAGCGGCCACCTGCCCCTGCTCGCCTGGTGGACCCTGGAGTCGAAGGCCGAGAAAGAGCGTGCCGCCGTCTTCTCCTTCCTGAAGGCCGATGCCGATTTCCTGAAAACCGCCCTGTTCCGCGAGCACCTTGCCGAAAAGCTCGCCCGGCGCTACGCCCTGGCCGGCGGCGACGACAACCTCAACGCCTGCGCCGAGTTGCTCGCGCTCAGCGATGAGGCCGCCCTGCGCGGCAAGTTCATCGCCGGCATCGCCACCGCCTTTGAGGGCGCGGAACTGCCGCCCCTGCCGGACGCGCTGGCGAAGGCACTCCAGGATTACATGGCGAAGCAAAGCGGCGGCGACCTGACGCTCGCCCTGCGCAGCGGCAGCGCCGACGCCCTGAAGAAGGCCCTGACCCTGCTCGCCAGCAGCAAGGAATCGAACGCCGCGCGCATCGCTGTCGCGAAAACACTGGCGGAACTCGGCAAGGCCGAGGCCGTGGCCCCCATGGTCGCCATTCTCAGGGGCGCCAACCCGCCGGGGCTCAAGCGCGGCATCCTGCAGGCAGCCGCGCGCTTTGACGACCGCCGCATCGCCGAGGCCCTGCTCACCTCCTACGAAGCCCAGATCGCCGGCGACAAGGCCCTGCGCGAGGATGCCCTGCGTGTGCTCGCCGGGCGCAAGGCCTGGGCCCTTGAACTGGTCCATTTTGTGAACCAGTGGAAGGTGCCGGCGCGGCATGTGCCGGTCGATGTCGTCCGCCAGCTCAGCCTGCACCGGGACCCGGCGATCGACAGCGCCCTCGACACGCACTGGAAGGGCCTGCTGGTCACCGGCCCGAGCGAGGCCAAGGAGAAGGAGATGGCGCGCATCAAAGCTGTACTCAAGGCCGGGCTGGGTGACCCGGAAAAGGGCAAACTGCAGTATGCCGCGCGTTGTGCGATCTGTCACAAGCTGTTTGGCGAGGGCATGGCCATCGGTCCGGAACTGACCGGTTACGACCGCGGCAGCGCCGACTTCTGGCTCGACAACCTGTTCAATCCCAGCCTGGAAATCCGCGAGGGCTTCGGCAATTACATCGTCAACATGAAGAACGGCCAGATCCTCACCGGCATCATGGATGCGCAGGACGCCGCGGGCATCGTGCTCAAGGACATCGCCGGCAACCGCACGCCGGTGAAGCAGGCCGACATCGACCGGCTGGAAGCCAGTCCGGCTTCCCTCATGCCCGAGGGGCTGACCGCCGGCATGAGCGACGCCGATCTGCGCGACTTCTTTGCCTACCTGATGAAGGCAGTGCCGTGATCCGCCGGCCCTTTGCACAACCCGCCGGGCAGGCCGAGTGGCGTCGCCGCGACCCACCCCGATGACGGCGGGCCTGAAACAGGCCCGCCACTGACCGCCAAACCGTGCCAACGGATCTGCCGCAGGCCGTCAAGGCTCCTGAACCTCCAGGGAGACCGCATTGCTGACCTCGCCATCGGGCGTCAGCGCGTTGCTGACGCGCACCGTGTAGCTGCCGATATCGTCCAGGGAGACCGCATCAAACACCAGCTTGTTATTGGTACTATTGGTTCCAATCTCCGCGCCGTCCTTGAACCACTGGTAGAACAATGGGCTCGTGCCCTGGGCCGTGGCGGTGATCTCGACACGCGCACCGACTGGCACCGGCTGCTCGACCGGCATCGTGATGGCGGCGGCGACATTCGTCACCGGCAGGCCGACCACCAGTTCCACCGGGTCGCTGAGCACACCCGCGGGGGTTTCGGCATTGAAGACGCGCACTGTGTAATTGGCGGTATCGGACTCGGCAACCGCGAGCAGGGTCAAGGTCACGCCGGTGGCACCCCCGATGGCATCGTCGTTTTTGTACCACTGGTAGGTGAAGGGGCCGAGACCGGCGTTGCTGACGGTGAAGTCGACCCGCTGGCCGACGGCGACCGCGCCCGCAGGCGGTGTGCGTGAGACGACGACATTGGAGACGCGGGCATCAAGGGCGAGAGCCACCTCGTTGCTCATCACGCCGGGATTGGTCAGGGCGTTGGCGACCCGCACGCTGTAGTCGCCTTCGTCGCCCGCTGAAGCGAAGTCGATCTCGTAGGTGGCCTGGGTGGCACCTTCGATTTCCTCGCCATCCTTGAACCACTGGTAGGTGAAGGGACCGGTGCCATCGGCGGCGACCTGGAAGGTCACTCCACTGCCGATCGGCACGAGTTCATCAGGTGGCGAACGCGAGGCGATCGGGTTGCGCACCATCGAGGCGACTTCGAGATTGACCTCGTTGCTGAGCACGCCGGAGGGGCTGAGCAGGCTGGTCACCCGCACGGTGTAGGTGCCGGCGTGGATGGAACTGACCTCTTCAATGACATAGGTGCTCGCAGTCGCGCCCTCAATGTCCTCGCCGTTGCGACGCCACTGGTAGGACAGCTCGCCGCTGCCGACGGCGGCGGCGCTGAAGGTGACGCTTTCGCCCTCGTCGATGAGGGCATCCACGGGGCTGCGGCTGATGATGACCGAGGAGACGGGATTGTTGACGGTGAGTGCCGCCGGGGCGCTGACGATGCGACCGTAGGGCGTGCTGATGACGACATCGTAATCGCCCTCGTTGCCCTCGTTGATGGCGGTGAGCTGATGGCTGGCACCGATGGCGCCGCTGATGCTGTTGCCCTTGAAGCGCCACTGGTAACTGAGCGTGCCGAGCGCCTGGGCGGTGACACTGAAGGTGTGGCTGTCACCCGGATCGACGGTGGCCGCCAGCGGCTGGGTGAGAATCTGAATCGGCGCGGAGCTGAGGCGCAGACCGCCGGCCAGGATGGGCGAGGTCTTCAGCGTCGTCGCCGGCGGCCCCTCCGAAGGCTTCTGCGCGAGCACGAAGCTGCCGACCCCCTTGCCGGTGTCGCCAGGCACATCCACGGTGACCAGTTCGCCGAACTCATTGCGGCGCTGGGTCTGGGTGTCGGGGATGCGCGGAATGACCAGGCCGTAGAAGGAAGCCTTGCGCTGGGGCTTCAGCTCAGGGTCGTCATCAAGGCTGAAGCCGCCACTGATCAGGCCGGTGGTGCGAATGACCGCGAGGTTGACCGATCCCGGATTGCCGGCTGAGGGAATGCCTGGAACATTGCTGCCATTGAGGGTGAGCAGCGGCACATCCGGATCCGTCTGGGCCGCTTCCAGACCGCCCTCCGCAAAGGCGAGGCTGGCGTTCTCACTGCTGCCCTGCGGCAGGCCGAGCACGGGCTTGCCGGTGCCTGGCGGGTTGTAGGAGATGCCGAGCGTCTCCAGCGTCAGCGGGCCAAAGCCGTCGCGGTAGGCGCGCTCCTTGGCCGAGGCCTGCGGGTCCTTGCTCCAACTGAGGCTGCCGGAAACACGCAGCCAGAGTTCATTGACGCCGGCCGGGGCGAGGTTGACCCCGAGGATGTTCTGGACGCCGCCCACCGCCCCCGTGCCCTTGTAGAGCGACTGATAGACGAGGAACTGGAACTGGCTGCCGAGGTAGGAACTGCAGGTAAAGCTGGTGCCGTCGCCCATGCGCCCCGCGCAGGTGACGACCCCGCTGTTGACGAGCGCCGCGCGCAGGAAGCCGTCGCCCTGCGGGATGTCATCCTCGCCGACGTCCTCCTCGTCCAGATGCAGACCGATGTTGAAGGTCTGTTGCAGGCCGACCGGATTCCACGAGGGGTGATAAACGCGGCGGTAGCCATAAATCTCGGCGGTGCTGACACCATCGGTGACCAGACCGCTGATGTCGCCGCTGTCCGTGAACCCCTGCAGGGCGACCGTTTGGAATAGCAGGGTCAGGCTCGACTGCCCCCGGCGCACGATGACGGCCTGGCCGCTGGCGAAGTTGCTGCCGGGCGTCTGGCGCATGGTGCCCTTAAAGCTGTAGCGATTCTTGCCCTCGATCAGCTTGCCGCTGACCTGACCGCCATCGGTGACCGTCAGGTCGAAACGACCGCCCTTGCTGCCATTCAGGACGGCGGAGGGAGCGACTTGACCGATGAAGGAGCCGACCGCCGGCTCGGGCATGGGCAGCACCATGAGTGTGCCGTTGACCGGCAGGCTGACACCGGCGGCGTTGCGACCGGTGACCGTCAGCGGATAAAAGCCCGGCTTCGTCGGCCGGCCCTGGATGCGGCCGGTGGCGGGATCCATGCGCAGTCCGGCCGGCAGACCCTTGATGGTGAAGAGGGCAACCGAGGTGTTGGCCTCACCGCCGAACGGCAAGGTGTGATCGTAATCGAGGCCGATGTAGGCGTTGGCGGGTGTGAAGTTCGCCAGCACCGGACGTTCGGCGAGATTGACGCGCCAGGCGCCCGTCTCGGCCTCCAGACCGCTGGCGGGGCTGCTGACACGGCAGGTGTAATCGCCGAGCTCGGCCTCGCTCAATTCAGTCAGGATGAGTTGGGACTTCGTGATGCCGGTGATCGCCGCCGTCTCGACGAGCAGCAGGCCGCCGTTGCGGTACCACTGGTACTGCAGGCCCGGACCACCAGTCGCCTGCGCCGTCAGCACCACTTTTTTGCCGGCCAGGCCCAGCGCCAGGCGCGAGGCCTTGTCGACGACCAGCACCTCGGCCGACTGGCTGAGCACGTTCTTGGCCGCGACATTGCTGGCGCGCGCCTGATAAACACCGCCGTCGGCCAGACTCGCGGCGGGCAGGCTCAATTTCGTCGAGGTCTGCTTGGGCACCACCTTGCCTGAGCGCAGCCAGGCGATGACCGGCAGGGGTGAGCCGGTACCGTTGACCTCAAGTTCGAGCGGCTGGCCGACCTCAACCACCTTGGCCTGCGGCTGGGTGGTGAAAACGGGCGGCGCGCGCAGGTCGATGCGGACAATGTTGCTGAGCACGCTGAGTCCCTCATCGGCAACGCGCACGGCGTATTCGCCGGTCTTGTCGGCATCGACCTCGGTGACGACCAGCGTTGGCGCGATCTCGCCATCGAGTTCTTCGCCATCCTTCAGCCACTGGTAACCCAGCGTGCCGCTGCCGCTCGCCTTGACGGCCAGCTTGGCGGTTGCGCTTTCCTTGACAGTCACAGACACCGGCTGGCGGGTGATGACCGGCGCCTTGTAGTTGCGCACGATAGTGGCGGTGAAGGTCTGAGTGCTGACATTGCCATCCAGGTCGGCCGCCTGGACCGTGATCTGGGTGCTGCCCTCCTTGAGGGTCTGCAGCACCAGGCTGGTGCCGCTGATCGCCGCCGAGACAACACTGCTGTCGCTGTTGGCGGTGACGCTGTAGCGGAAGACGGGGATCTGAGTGGCCTGCTGAATGCGCACCGTCTTTTCGACATCCATGTCCACCGGCGCACTGCCCTCGCTGTTCATCGGCACCGTCTCCAGCGCCTCGCGCCGCAGGAATTGGTACTGGCCGTTGCTGAACTCAAAGAGCTGAACGCGCTTGTCGAGCGATTCGGTGGTGCCACTGCCGCTGTTGAAGTTGCGATACACCCCGATCGGCAGGGCGGCAATCGCGTCGGCCACGCTCATGCCGCTGCCGGCAACACGCCCGAAGGCGGCAAAACCCTCGTTCTGATTGTCGAGGTTGAGCGAGTTGTCGGCGAGGTTGACGAAGAAGTCGAGCGTGGCGCTGTCGGGAGAGCCGGGCAGCTTGGCCCAGGCCACGGTGCCGCGCACGTTGGAGATGCCCGGCTCGTTGCGTGGCGACAGGCGCGAAGGCTGGCTGAGCACGAAGTAATTCGGCGCCTGCACCGGCACGTAGCTGCCGGTCTGGACGATGAAACCCGGCACCGAGCGATGGAAGGCGACGCCGTTGTAGGTGCCGTTGTTGACGTAGTGCAGGAAGTTTTGCACCGACTCCGGGGTCAGTTCGGGATAGAGCAGCACGTCGAGGTCACCCAGCGTTGTGCGCAGGCGCACGGCGGCCTGCGAATCGGCATCGGCAAACTTGTCCTGCAGCGGCAGCACAAGCTGCAGGCCGGGGGCGTAGGTGACATTGGGGATTGGACTGGCGACCGCCGGCGCCACGCCCTGCGGCAGCACGCGCAGGTTGAGCACGGCGGTGGCGGTGTGGTCGTTGTTGAACTGCGCCGTCAGCGTGCAGGGAAACAAGCCGGCCACGGAGGGCGTGCCGCTGATGACGCCGCTGGTGGCATTGAACTCCAGCCCGGCGGGCAGACCGGTGACGTTCCAGCCGGTGCGTGCATCTGGATTGGAGGTCGCCAGTTGATAGGTGAAGAACTCGCTCTGACGCACAGGGTGAAAGGGGCGAATGATGACATCGTCCTCGGCATACCCACTGGCATTGCGCTCCGCCTCCGAGGCGAAGAGGTTTTGCCAGACGGTGACAAAACCGTGATTGGGGGTCGCCTCCGCCTCAGCGGCCTCCTGGGCGGCGAGGCGACCGGTGACAACACCACTGCTGTTGCGCGTGTAGATGACGGCCTCGACGCGAAACTCATGGGCGGTGCCCTTTTCAAAATCGCTGAGCGTGTCATCGCTGAATTCCGCCTGGCTGACGTTCACCCGCCGGGTGTCGGCCGGCAGGGTGAGGGCATACTTCCACTCTGTGGTGCCCTTGACGCGGGCAAAGACTTCGAAGTTGGTCTCCGCCTCGGACTGATCCTGCCACTCGAGGCGAATTTGACCGGTGTAACCGGTATCGGTCGCCGTCAGGTTGCCCGGTCCCGGAAAGGTTGTGCCGAGCTCGATCTCATTGCTCGGCGCCGACAGGCTGACTTCATTGCCGGAGACCGGATCGAGGTATACCGCCCGCACACGCCAGTCGAGGGTCACGGCCGAACCGACGGTGACGTCAAACTGGGTGGCGTTCGCCGCCGTGGTGGCGGCCCCACTGCCAAGTTGCGTCCAGGTGCTCTCGTCCAGGTCCTTGTACTCAATGCGGTAGCCGCCTTCGTTGTCGGAATTGTCCGTCCAGCGCAGCCGGATGCGCGTCTGGTCGAGCACCGAGCCCTGCAGGTTCGTCGGCGCCCCCAGGGCCGGAATTGCCACCGAAACCTCGTTGGACAATTCCGAGTCATAGGGGGTCACCCGCACCGGCGTGGCGTTGTGATAATTGTTCTGCGCCTGAATCAGCCGCAGCACCGAACGCACGCGGAAGTTGTAGGTCGTGCCGGGAACAAAATCGACCCGGCTGTTGGCCAGGCTGCCGCTGTTCAGGTGCGCCAGCTTGCTCGGCGGCAACTGACCCGAGCGCAGCAGCACCTCGGTGCGGTCCAGTTCCAGATAAAAGGACTTCGTGTAGGTCTCGTCGGCCTGCTTTTTGTAAAAGACCTGATGGTAGGTTTCGGCATTGCTGGTGTCGACCCAGTTGAGCTGCACCCGGCCGTCGCCCTGCCCTGCCGCCGTCAGACCGGTCGGCGTGCCGAGCGCACCCGTGGCGCTGGGGTAGGTGATCGTCTGGATTGGCCCGGCGCGCGATTCGATCTTGGCGCCGTTGTACTTGAAGGCGGTGACTTGAAACTGGATGGTCTGCCCTGGCAGCAGGTTGAAGGGCGACGAAGTGCCGCCGCCCAAATACAGGCCCTCCTGATTGGGACCGAAATAGCCGGCGTTGTAAAACGGGCCGGTGTTGCCGCCGCGGAAATCCACCCGGTAGCCTGTCTCATCGATGGCGTTGTCATCCCAAGTCAGCACGTAGGTGTCACCTGTCAGGGTCGTGTTGCCGTTTTTGACCCCGACACTGACACGGGCTTTGACGTCGGACGGCGCCCCTGGCGGCAGGGCCGTGGCGACCAAGGCCGGCAGCAGGATCAGACAGGCCAGCCGACGGAAAAAGGGTGGGGAAAGGGAAAGCATGGGGGCGAGGGGCTGCCGGCTCAATAAGGGTTGGACAGCGCCCGGGGGCGGTTTTGTTCGATAAGCCTACCGTTTTTGTCATTACATCGTCAATTCTTTTTCCGCGAGAGCCTGCGGCGCCGACCGGAACCGGCTTTTGCCGTCGCACGGCGTTTTTCACTGGCCAACCCCGCCCTGCTGCGCGCATGGTCGCCGTCATGCGCTGCCTCGCCCTGCTCCTGCTGCCCGCCCTGGGCCTTGCCCAGACCTCGCCCGACTTCCGCACGACGGAAATCGATGCCGACATCGGCATCGGTTATGGCCTCGCCCTGGCCGATGTCGATGGCGACGGTCGCACCGACATCCTGCTGGCCGACAAGGATGTTTTTGTCTGGTATCAGAACCCGACCTGGCAGAAACGCGTGCTGGCGCCGAAGCTGACCGACCGCGATCACGTCTGCATCGCCGCGCGCGACATCGACGGCGACGGCAAGGCCGAGGTCGCCGTCGGGGCGCAGTGGAATCCGGGCGACACCGAGACGAGCGGCGCGGTGTTTTATTTGCAGCCGCCGGCCGACCGCCTGCAGCCCTGGACGCCGGTGCAGCTCAGCCATGAACCGACCACCCACCGCATGCGCTGGGTGCGCAACCGCGCCGGCCGCTACGATCTGGTGGTCGCGCCACTGCACGGCCGCGGCAACAAAAACGGCGAGGGCGCCGGCGTGCGCCTGCTCGCCTACCACGTGCCGGAGGACGTCACCCAGCCCTGGAACACCACATTGATCCACGATGGCATGCACATGACCCACAATTTCGAGGTCGTGCCGGCTCCCGCCCACGAGGCGGAAACGCTGCTGCTGGCGGGCAAAGAGGGGGTTGTGCGACTCACCCCGGGCGATGCCGGTTGGAAGCCGCAGTGGGTGTCGAACCACCGCGAAGCCGGCCTCGCCGGTGCGGGTGAGATCCGTTGGGGCGCCTTTGCCGGTGGCCAGCCCTACATCGCCACCATTGAACCCATGCACGGCCACCAACTCGTCCTGTACACCCCGCCCGCAGGCGGCCCCAAGGACGGGCTCTGGGAACGGCGCGTGCTCGACGACAGCCTGGTCGACGGCCACGCGCTCGCCTGCTACGACTACCTCGGCCTCAACAACCGCCAGATCGCCATCGGCTGGCGCTCAGCCCAAAAGGTCGGCCCGCGCGTCGGCGTGAAGCTGTTTTACACCACCAAGGAGGACGGCAACGGCTGGCAGCAGCACCTCATCGACGATAACGGCATGGCCTGCGAGGACCTGATGGCCGCCGACCTCGACGGCGATGACGACACCGACCTGGTCGCCGCCGGTCGCCGGTCGAAAAATGTCAAGATCTACTGGAACCAGCGCCGGCAGCCCTGACCACCCTCCCCATCCGTGCCCGACTGGCTGATCCAGCACACCCTCTTCACCGGCGAGCCGCGCGTGCTGCTGCTGGCGGCCATCGCCGCGCTCTGCATCGGCCTGTCGAAGAGCGGCCTGTCCGGCACCGCCACCCTCAACGTCGTGCTCATGGCCCAGGCCTTCGGCGCCAAGGCCTCGGTCGGCCTGGTCCTGCCGCTGCTCATCGCCGCCGACCTGATGGGCTACTACCTCAACCGCCACGGCGGCAGCTGGCGCCAGGTCCTGCCCATGGCGCCGCCCGCCATCGCCGGGGTCATCGCCGGCTGGCTGCTGCTCGACACCATCGACAACCAGGCCGCACGCACGGTCATCGGCTGGCTGATCATCGGCCTGCTCGGCTTCCACCTGCTGCTGGAGCGGCGCCGCCAGGACCTGCTGGCGCTCACCGAGCACCGCGGCTTCGCCCAAACCCTCGGCTTTGGCGCCGGTGTCACCACCATGCTCGCCAACGCCGCCGGCCCGGTGATGACCGTCTACCTGCTGTCGCGCCGCCTGGAAAAAAAGGACCACCTCGGCGTCTTCAGTCGCTTCTTCCTCTTCATCAACCTCTTCAAGGTCCCCTTCTCCGCCAACCTCGGCATCATCCACCCGCAGTCGCTCGCCACCAACCTCGTTCTGCTGCCCGTCGTCGTGCTCGGCATCCTGCTCGGCTGGCAAATCCTCAAGCGCATCCCGCAAAAGGCCTTCGAGCGCACCCTCTTCCTGCTCACCTTCGTCGCCGCCCTCTGGCTGGTGCTCGGGTGAGCAAAGAATCCGCCCCCACAGCTTGACCGAAGGGCCTCGCCTTCTATGCTGGCGGCTCGACTTCCACCATCCCCCCGATGAACATCCACGAATACCAGGCCAAAGAACTGTTCCAGAAATTCGGCGTCGCCACCCCGCCCGGGCGTGTGGCCGCGACCGCGGAGGAGGCCGGCAAGAT
>CAZSBO010000008.1:0-2012 GCA_964605265.1 uncultured Prosthecobacter sp. | reverse complement strand
TTTCGGAATCCAGGTGACCCATGAATTTTCACGAGTATCAGGCCAAGGAACTGTTCGCCGAGTATGGTATTCCCGTGCCCCCGGGCAAACCGGCCCGCACAGCCGAGGAAGCAGCCGAGATCGCACGCCAGATGGGCGGTGAACACTGGGTGGTAAAGGCGCAGATCCACGCTGGCGGCCGTGGCAAGGGCACCTTCAAGAACGGCTTCAAGGGCGGCGTGCACGTCATCGACACCGCCACCGAAGCGCAGGACATCGCCGGCAAAATGCTCGGCCAGACCCTGGTCACCCACCAGACCGGCCCGGAAGGCAAGCTGGTCAGCAAGGTGCTCATCGCCAAGTCGGTCGACATCGTCAAAGAGTACTACTTCGCCATCCTGTTCGACCGCGGCAGCAGCAGCCACGCCCTCATCGCCAGCACCGAGGGCGGCATGAACATTGAAGAGGTCGCCGAAAAGACCCCGGAGAAGATCATCAAGGAATTCGTCAGCCCGGCCTTCGGCCTGCAGGCCTACCAGGCCCGCAAAATCGCCGCCGAACTCGGTCTGCGCGGCAAGCTCGCCGCCCAGGCCACCAAGCTCTTCCTCTCGCTCTGGAGCCTCTACCTCAAGAGCGACTGCTCGCTCGTCGAAGTCAACCCGCTGGCCATCACGAGCGATGACCAGGTGGTCGCCCTCGACGCCAAGTTCAACTTCGACGACAACGCGCTCTATCGCCAGAAGGACGTCGTCGCCATGCGCGACACGACCGAGGAGGATCCGCGCGAGGTCGCCGCCAGCGAGTTCGGCCTCAACTACATCGGCCTCGACGGCAACATCGCCTGCCTCGTCAACGGCGCCGGCCTGGCCATGTCCACCATGGACATCATCAAGCTGCACGGCGGCGAACCGGCCAACTTCCTCGACGTCGGCGGTGGTGCAACCAAGGAACAGGTCGCCGCGGCCTTCAAAATCATCCTCGGTGATCCCAACGTGAAGGGCATCCTGGTCAACATCTTCGGCGGCATCATGGACTGCGACGTCATCGCCCACGGCATCATCGCCGCCGCCCAGGAGGTGTCGCTCAACATCCCGCTTGTCGTCCGTCTCGAGGGCAACAACGTCGATGCCGGCAAGGCCACCCTGGCCGCCAGCGGCCTGGCCATCACCAGCGCCGATGGCCTCACCGACGCCGCCCAGAAGATCGTCGCCGCCGTCCAGGGCTGAACCGGCCCCTGCTCGGCACCCACAACTCGAAGGCGGCAGACTTCTGCCGCCTTCTTTTTTTGCACCGCTGGCCGCTTTGGGAGGTTGATGGAGGATGGTTGATTGTTGATCGAAAAGAGGCTCCATCAACGATCAACCATCCTCCATCATCCAGCCGCCACCTCAGACCGCGCGCTGGAGCTTGTCGTCGATGCGCGCGACCAGGGTGTCGAGCACCTCGCTGTTGCCGAAGCGCTCGATGACATCGGCGAGGAACCCCTCGACGATCAGCTTGCGGGCCTCGCCATCGGGGATGCCGCGTGCCTTCAAGTAAAACAGTTCCTCGTCGGCGATCGGGCCGCTGGTGCTGCCGTGGCTGCACTTGACCTGGTCGGCGTTGATCTCCAGGCCGGGCAGTGAGTTGGCCTCGGCCTCGTTGCTGTTGAGCAGGTTGCGGCAGGTCTGGTAGGCGTCGGTGTAGTGGGCACCCTCGTCGACGATGATGAGGCCGCTGAACACCGAGCGCGCCTGGCCGTAGAGGGCATTCTTGTACAACAAGTCGCTGGTCGCGTGCGGGGCCTTGTGGCGCTGCAGGGTGCGCTGGTCCACCACCTGCTCGCCGACCGGCATCGAGACGCTGAGCATGTCGCTGCGCGCGCCCTCGCCGACGAGGTCGCTGACGCTTTCGCTGCGACTGAAGGCGGCGCCGAGCTGGACCTGGAAACTTTTCACCGCCGCGTCGCGGCCGGCGCGGATGCCGGAGAGATGCAGGGCCTGGGCGTCGTCGGCCAGTTCCTGGCAGGCGGCATAGGTGATCTTGCTGCCCGG
>CAZSBO010000007.1:22924-52055 GCA_964605265.1 uncultured Prosthecobacter sp. | reverse complement strand
CTGTTTGCCACCCCGGCACTGCTCGTCGCCCAAACTGAGCCGCCGCGTCCGAATCCACCGTCGCCACCCGCGCGCCCGACCCCGCCGGAAGTTCGGCGTGACGCTCCGTCGCCGGAACGGTCGCGTGGTGAAGCCCGCGAGCGCGGTCCAGAAGCGCCGCCGCCCGGTCGCGAACCGCGCCGGGCAGGGCCGCGCGAGCGCGCCCCTGCGCCCGAGGCGGAGCGTCGTGACGACCGCCGTCCCCATGGACCCGAGGGCGAGGCTCGTCCGCGCGGTCACTCCGGCGAGATGCGTCAGGTCAGTTACCTGGGCGTGCTCACCGCACCGGTCAGCCCCGAGGCGCGTGCGCATCTGGGGTTGAAGGAGGGCTTTGGTCTGCGGGTCGCCGAAGTCCAGCGCGGCAGTCCGGCCCAGGCGGCCGGCCTCAAGGAGAACGATGTCCTGGTCCGCTTCGAGGATCAGCGGCTGGCCAGCATGGAGCAACTGCAGGCTCTGGTGCGCGAGCGCCGCAAAGGCGATCGCGTCAACCTGCTCGTCATTTCGGCGGGCAAGGAGGCCGTGATCGCGGTCGAGGTTGGCGAGACCTCGGTGCCGGTGCATCGCGATTCCCACGGGCCGCGATTCATGCCGCCGGTGGGTCGGGATTTGCCGCGTCTGCCGGAGTCACGTTTCGGTGAGATGCACGAACATTGGGAGCGCTATCGTCGCTCCCTGCAGGAGTGGCAGGAGCGGATGCGCCATTGGGGGCGCGAGTCCGGGCGCGGCGAAAGGCCGCCGCCGCCACCCGTGCCCGGCGGTGCGGAACGAGCGCCCGCCGGCCCGCCCGTGGAGCGGGGTGCGCCGGAACCGCGCCGCGGTGACAGCCGCGGGGTGTCGACCGTGACCCGCAGCGACGACAGCGGCATTTACACCCTCAAGCGCGAAGGCGATCGCGTCACCTTCAGCGCCCAGCCGAGGGAGGGTGAAGCCCGCAGTTGGAATCTCCCTGCCGAGCAGGACCGCATCCCCGAGCCGCTGCGCGACAAGCTGCGCCAGCTTGAGGAAATCCGCGGTGACCGCGATGAAGGTCGCAACCGTCCACCGGCTGACGGCCGTAGATCAGATAACGGCCCGCGAGGCCGGGATTGATATTGCACCAACCCCCGCAACCAAGGGGCAGGGGCGCGTGGTCGGTGGCCGCGTGTCCCTGCCCTCCTTGTTAGGGGGTCGGGTGGACGCGCGTTGGCCGGCCTGTCCCGCTGGGTTTACCAGCCGAACTTCTTGATGACCGCCTTTTTGCGCAGGCCTTCCATCCACTGATCGATGAGGGTCTTCGACTTTTCCGAGGAGACGGCGCGCTCGATTTCTTCGCGGACTTCGGCGAGTGGTTTGGCCGTGCCCGGGCGGATGTCGTCGCAGGCGAGGATGATGAAGGCGGCATCGTCGTCGATGACTGGGCTGATGGCACCGGCCTTCATGCCGAAGGCGACATTGGCGATCGAGGCCTTGAGCTGGTCGCGGCCCATCCAGTCCCAGGCGCCACCGTCCTCGGCCTTGCTGTCCTGCGAGTAGGTCTTGGCCATGGTGGCGAAGTCCGCGCCGCCAGTGAGGCGGGTGCGGATTTCGTCGGCGAGCTTGCGCTGGCTTTCGAGGGTGGCACCGGCCTCGCCGCCGAACTTGGGCAGGGTGATGGTGCGGATCTTGACCGAGCCGCCGCTGCGCCAGTTGTCGACGTTCTTCTTGTAAAACTCCTCGACCTCTTTGGGCGTGGCCGGCGGCTGTTCGGCGGCCTGCTTGCCGCGCATGGCCTGAACGATCATCATCTTTTCGCGCATTTCCCGGAACTTTTTCAGGGTCATGCCGGTGGCGGTCAGTTCGCGGATGAAGGCGTCGCGGTCACCCTTGAAGCTCTCGCGGATGATGCCGTTGATGTCGTCATCCACCCACTGGGCCTTGATGCTGGCGCCGAGGCGCTTGAACTCGGCGAGCACGAGCTCGCGGTCGACCAGGCTGTCGAGGGCGTTGGCGCGCAGTTTGGCGAGTTCCGGCTGCAGCTTGTCGGGCTGGTCCTGAAGCTGGAAGCGCAGGATCTGTTCCTGGGCGGTGACCGCGTCGCGCACCTCCGATTTCATGATGGGATTGCCGTTGACCACGGCCGCGATGCCGTTGCTGTAACTCTGGGCGTCGGCACTGAGGGCCAGGCCGAGCACGGCGGCGAGGGAAAGGAGGAGGCGGAGATTCATGTTCCTGAGGGGCACGCTTAACCAGCAATCGCCGGGCAGGCAAGGCCAAACCCGGCGTGGCTGATGAGGAAAACAGACGCTGCGCCGCCGCCTTTGTTCGACATTTGCCCGGATTGCGTGCGGTCAGGCGACATGGCCGAAGGCGCTGACCTCGTTCTTGTTCGCGCACAGGCGGGTCAGGCGGAAGTCGCTGCAGAGCGCCGGCGCCCGCGTCTTGAGCATGTCGAGCAGGCCGTACTCGTCGCCGCCCTTGAACTTGATCGTGACCAGGAAGCGCCGCATCAGGCCGGCCTCCAGCCAGTCGAGCAGCAGGTCGATGCTGCGCTGCGGCGCGGCAATGATGTCGCAGAGCAGCCAGTCGACCGGTGTTTCCGGGCGGAACTTGAAGGCGTCGCCCTGATGAAAGCGCAGGCGCGGGTGGCGCATGAGGTCGTCGCGCAGCGGGCTGCGGTCGACGGCGGTGACGCGGGCGCCGCGCTGCAGGGCGACGTAGGTCCAGCTGCCGGGCGAGGCGCCGAGATCGACGCAGGTCTGGCCCGCCTGCAGGCATTCGCCGAGACGCCGTTCGGCCTCGACGACCTTGGCAAAGGCGCGGCTGGGGGCCTGCTTGTCGACGGCCGGGGCGATGTCGCCGGCCGGGTAGGCGGAGATCAGCGCACGGTGCTCCTGGGGTTGGGGGGCGGCGCAGACCGACAGCAGGCCGGCGTCGGGGGCGGTGAGCACGGCCTGCACCAGGGAGGTGGCCGGGGTGAAGGGTTCGGTGCTCTCTTCCAGCGAGCGCAGCAGGGACCGCCGGCGTTTTTTCAAACGCTCGGTCAGGGCGGCGCGGATCAGGGAGCAGCGATTGGCGCCGGCGCGACCCTCGCCGTAGGCCGGCCAGAGGTGCAGACGCCAGGGCTGGGGGTCGGGCAACACCCCGAGAATGGCTTCAAGGATCGCGTCTGCCCAGGCGTTGACCGAGGTCGCTTGGATCGGGCGGCTGTTCGGCAGGGTCTGGCGGGCGAAGGCGGCGAAAGCCGGCAGGGCTTCGCAGGACAGCCAGGGGGAGGTGCCGGCCGGCACGCCGAGTTCCTGGGCAAGCGGGGCGATCAGGTCCGGGGCGGCCAGCAGGGTGTGCATGGGGGCGGACGAAATGGGCGGCGTCACCTCAGGCGAAGAGCGGCTGCAGCGGTTCCAGCTCCGGCAGTTCGGCGCAGATGACAGCCAAATTGCGCACACCGGCGGGGATGTGCTGTTCGAAGTGGGTCTTGCCCAGGTTGCGGCTGAGGTTGGCGTAGGCGCCGAGGGCCTGCATGAGGCGCTGGGCGGCGCATTGCAGGACCACGGCACGCAACTCCGGCAGGGCCAGGCCGCGCAGGTCCGCATAATACGCGAGCAGATCCTCGCGCTCGCTGCGGCTGAGGGTCACGTAGGGATCGAAAAGCAGGGAGGCGAGATCGTACTCGGCCAGGCCGGGGCGCAGGCCCTGGTAGTCGACCAGCCAGGCGGTGCCGTCGCGCAGCAGGATGTTCTGGCTCTGGAAATCACGATGCACGAGGCAGCGCGGCCGTTCGGCGAGGCCGCGGCGCAGGCTGGCGAGCGCGGCATGGGCGGCCGCGTGCTCGGCACTGGCGGTTTCGCGTCCGAGCAGGCCGCGCACGAAGTGCTCGAGGAAGTAATTTTGTTCCCACGCGTAGAGGCCCTCGTCGAATTCGGGCTCCATGGCGGCGACCTCCGCCGGATCGAGGCGGTCGGCAGCGACGGCATGGATCTTCGCCGCCTCGCGCAGCGCCGCCTCGTAGAGCGGCCGGCGCTCGTCCCAGGGGGCGTCACGGTGGGCGTGCAGGTCGTCCTGGCCGAGGTCTTCCAGCCAGACAAACAGCCGTTGCTCGTCGACGCCGAGGATGGCTGGCACGCGCACGCCGAGGGCGGCGAGCCGGCGCGTGGCAGGCACGAATTTCGGATTGTCGCGCCGCGCCAGGGTGTAGATCATGAGGATCATCGGCGGCTGCCCGGCATCGGCCCAGCGGAAGCGGTAGTAATGGCGGTCGGAGCCGCCCTTGAGGATCGGCTCGACCTCGCAGGCGCAGTCCTGCAGCGCCGGGAAACGCTGGCGCGTCAGGATCAGCAGGGCCTCGTGTTCGGGTGGCATCAGGGGCGATGTAGCGCCGTCCCGCGCGCCCCGCAACCGCGAGCTGCGCTGCAGGCGGGAGCGGAAAAATCGTCGACCTCTGCCAGAAAGCGGTCGCTCGCGCCGCTTGTTAAGGCTGCATCTCCATCCCGCCATGCGTCTGCCCTCCCTTCTCCTGCTCGCCGTCGCCGCTCCCGCCCTCGCCGACTGGCCTGAATTCCGCGGCCCCGGTCGCCAGGGCCACAGCGAGGTGGCCGATCTGCCGGTGGAATGGAGTCCGGCTGTGCGCCGAGGCATTCGCTGGAAGGTGCCTGTGGCCGGCGTCGGCTGGTCCTCGCCCGTGGTCGCCGGGGGGCGCATCTACCTGACCACCGCCGTGCCCGAGGGCGGTGTCGACAAGCCCGGCGTGTCGCGCAGCCTGCGTGCGCTCTGCCTGGAGGCGGCCGACGGCCGGCTGGTCTGGGAGCGCGAGGTGTTCGTGCAGACGCCCGATGCGCCGGCGGTGCACAAGAAAAACAGTCATGCCAGTCCGACGCCGGTGTTCGAGGCCGGCCGGCTCTACGTGCACTTCGGCCATCAGGGCAGCGCCTGCCTGGAGGCGGCCGATGGGGCCGTGGTCTGGAGCACGCGCGAGTTCGCTTATGCGCCGGTGCATGGCAACGGCGGCAGTCCGGTGCTTGAGGGCGGGCTGTTCATCTTCAACGCCGATGCGGCGGAAAAGCCGGCGGTCATCGCCCTGGATCAGGCCACCGGCCAGTTGCGCTGGCGCTTCGAGCGGGTCAGCGAGGCCAAGAACAAGTTCTCCTTCAGCACGCCGCTGGTCATTGAGGTGAACGGAGCCCGGCAGCTCGTCACCGCCGGCAGCGGCGTCGTCAATGCCCTCGATCCCGCCACCGGTCGCGAACTCTGGAAGGTGCGCTATGGCGATGGCTATTCCGTCGTTCCACGCCCGGTCTTCGCGCACGGCATGGTCTATGTCAGCACCGGCTACAACAAGCCCCTCGCTTTGGCCATCCGCGTCGACGGCGCCGGCGATGTCACCGCCACGCATGTGGCGTGGCAGATCGACAAATTTGTGCCGCACAACCCGAGCCTGATCGTGGTCGGCGACGAGCTGTACTTTGCGGCAGACAACGGTGTGCTCACCTGTGCCGATGCCAGGACCGGGCTGGTGCACTATCAGGAGCGTTGCACCGGTCCGGTGAGCGCCTCAATCCTGCATGCCGGCGGCCGGTTGTACCTGCAGGATGAAAAGGGCCTCGGTGTCGTGGTCCAGGCAGGCAAGACCTTCCGCATCCTGCACAAGAACGACCTCGGCGAGCGCTCGCTCGCCTCGCACGCCATCGTCGATCAGGACCTGCTGATCCGTACCGAGGGCCACCTCTGGCGCATCGGCCGCTGAGGGAGTGAGGGTGACTCGCCCTCACTTCGGAGGGCGTTGCCGAAGCCCTGTGGTCAGCCATTTTTGGCCAGCAGTTCCTTTGCCGCCTGTTCAATGGCGGGCAGCAGGCTGCCGGGCAGCTCGGTGAGCAGAGGCAGCGCCGGGCCGGTCTGGGCGACGCCGGCCAGGGCGACCGCGTGGTGCAGGACGAGGATGGGGCTGTGGGCGTTGCGCAGGTCTTCAAGCGGGCGGAAGATCTCGCGCAGGGTCTCGGCCTTGGCGAAGTCGCCGGCCTGGATGGCATGCAGCAGGTCGGTGCTCGGCTGCGGGGCCACGCAGACGCAGCCGGCGGTGAAGCCGGCGAGATGGAAGTCGCGCAGGTGAACGATGGCGGGCTGTTCGCCGATGCCGGAGACGATGAGGTCGGGGTTCACCAGGGTGATCAGTTTGCTCAGGTAGGGATCCCGGGCCGGGTCCTCCTTGACGACGGCATACTTGATCCAGGAAATGAGGCCGTCGTTGACCAGGGCGGCGGCGAGTTCCGGGGTGATGTAGGCTTCGTCCTTGATGTAGAGCACGGCCTGCAGGCCGGATTTTTCCACCCAGTGACGGATCGCCGTGGCCACGCCCTCCGGCTTGGCTGGGAACAGGGTCGGCAGCAGCATGGCGGTCGGGAAACCCTGGTCGCGCAGCATCGCGGCCTGATCCATGGCGGTGCCGTACATGGGGCCGACGCTCGGCACCATCCACAGGTCCTCGGGAGCCAGCTCGCGCAGCATGGTCAGCAGGGCGGGGTATTCGGAGGGAGCGATGTGGTAGAGATTGGCGTTGCCGCCGTACAGCAGGGTGCGAACGCCGCCGGCATGCAGGTGGCGGATCAGTTTGCCGTTCTCCTCGCGGTTGAGACTGAGATCGGCGCTGCGGCAGAGCGGCGGAACAGCGATGACGGAGCTGCGGAGGTCAGTGGAGGTGACGGGCGTGGTCTTCATGCGGGCCCGCACAGTCGGAGGAAGGACAGGGGAGGCAACTGAAATCCGCGGCGGAGTGCGGTGCCCCGCGCAAGCGGGCACCTTTCTGCCTGCGGCGCCGGCAGGGCCCGGTTGCCGAAGCTTCAGCAGGCTGTCAGCGGATCGGCGAAAAGTCCGTGGCGCGCAGGTAGACACTGCGCACCCCCTCCGGCTGCGGCACCGTCAGGGAGCCGCCGTTGGCCGCCTCCGAGGCGCCTTTGGCGGCGATCCAGACCGGGTCGGCACGGAAGGCGGTGAAGGCGGCGAGTCCCGCTTCCTGGCTGTCGTGGCCGAGCAGGTAGACCAGTTTGATTTTGGCACCCTTGTCGGCGTCGGTCGGTGTCCAGTAACCGACATGGCGCATGCCGTGCTTGCTGAACAGTCCCATGGTATGGTCGCGAAAGCGCGCGTGCAGCGCGTCGAGCTTGCCGGGTACCGTGGTGTAGGTGCGCAGCTCGAAGACGCCGTTCGTGGTGCCGGTCTTGACGGGCGGCGAGTAGTCGGTGGTCTCCAGGAAAACGGATTCCGGAGGCCGGGCGAGAATCTTGCCATTGGCCTCGCTGGCCTGGCGTGCCGCCTGCCAGTCCGGATCCTTGCCGAAGGCGGCAAACGACGCCTTCGCTGCCTCCCGGCTCTTGTGCGCCAGCAGGTAGATCAGGGTGGTGTCAGCCCCATCCTCCTTGGCCAGGGGCACCCAGTAGCCGATGTTTTCGATGCCATGTTTTTCGAACAGCCGACAGGTGTGGTCCCGAAAGCGCGCCAGCAGGGCGTCCAGCTTGCCGGGATTCGTCACGTAGGTACGCAGTTCGTAGACGCGGTCAGTGGCGGCGAGCGGAAGAGTCAGTCCGAGGAGGGCGACGGCGAGAAGCAGGAGGCGGATCATGGTCAAAAGACGGAGTCGCCGGAGGACTTGTTGCAGAGCAAGCAGCTCAAGGGCTGCGTCGGCAAGCCAAGGGGGGCGCCCAGCCCCCGCGAGCGGCGCAGGCTTGCCTTCCTGCGAAAGCAGAAAAAATCAGCTGAGCGACACCTCGCGGGGACGGCTGAGGAGGGGGTTAATCTATTGAAAGTATGGTGAATATGGAAGCCCTGGAAGAGTTTGCGCTAGCCCGACTTTTTTTCTTGCCATACAAACCCTCACTGTCATCTCCTAACCAACTAAAGCTAAATTCACAAAACATGCAGAACCGATTTTCCTTCGCCCGCTGCTCTGCCTTGTTGGCATGCCTGCTCCCCGCCTCACTCTCGGCGGCGGTCCTGCACAAGTTGACGCCGCGTGAATCCGTACCCGTTGGCATGGAGATGCACTTCGCCGGCACCACCCTTGAGGGAGTGCAGGGTGTGCTCAATGTTGAGGCTCTGACCCGCGACCATGCGGGTGAAGCCCATCTTGCTGCCGGTGCCAGCCAATGGATTTTCAAATTTTCGCGGCAGGCAGTTTTGAGCAACCTGTCCTTCATCAACGATGGCATGCAGGGGGAGGTCCGTCTGCTGGCCAGTCATGACGGCAAGCATTGGACGCCGCTGAGCAGTGAGCGCTTTACGGCTGCGGATCGTCAGGTTTCCGTCAGTCCGGGCTGCGCTCAGGGGCGGTATTTGAAGCTGGAATTTGATTCGCGCCAGGGCGGCACTCTCCGCTGCCTGCGCATCCAGGGTGGCGACACGGATCTGGATTATCAGGTCGTGCAGGATGCCGCCGGCGAACCGGTCAATTTTGCCTCGGGCCTGGGAGGCGGTCGCCTGGTTTACGCGAGCCCGGCCGGCAGTGGCAGCGAACGCATGCTTGTGTACGACCTTGGCCAGCCACGCCAGCTCACCGAATTTGCCTCGGTGCACAGCCGCCAGCCGGTGGGGTTGAAAGTCTATGCCCTGTCGGCCCTGCCCGAGAAGGAGGATTGGCGTGGTCGCCTACAGGCGGACCCTTCCCGGGTGGGCCAGCCGGGCCAGTTGGTGGCGGAAGCCACGGATGCCTTTGGCAGCGGCCATGTCCGCATTCGTCTGGAGCAACCGGTGACGACCCGGTATCTGGCGATGGCCTGGCAGAGCCCTGCCGGCTTGGCGGACTTCAAGGCCTTTGAAATTGCCGCGAGTGGCCCGGGTTTTGTCCGGCACTCCCCGCGTCCAGCCGCCGCGTTGGCGGCTTCCTCGGCCGGCGTGAAGCGGGCGGCGCCGGAGACTCGGGCCAGCGAGGCTGCGCCAATGCTCACCCAGGCGCTCTATCAGCCGCCTGTTGCCCCGGGCGCGTTTGCCGGCAGTTCCAGCTACGCGGCCGGCGTGGCCGGTGGACTGGGCGGGGGTCAGCCGGGCAAGGCCAGCAATGGCGCCCGCCGGGCCAGCAAGGCCGAGGAGGAACCGCCGCCGGAGGAGGAAATACCCGAGTTCGAGGGGCCGGCTTTCGGCATCGAGTGGTGCTTCGCCCCGAGTGCTTCCTGAGTTCCTGGCCGTGCGTTTTTCGCCGAAGATCCAACCTTTTTTTCTCGTGAAATCCATCATTTCCAACCTCCTGCAAGCGGCCCTGCTGCTCTTCAGTTTCGCCCAGGTCGCGACGGCACAGTCAAGCCCGCCCGTGATTGTTCGTGAGCCCTACCGCATCCTTTACAACGCCAGCCATGACCCGGTCGGTGAGTGGCCTCCCTTGGATCATCCCCACTCGCGCATCGACGCCAGCTCGCTGGTCAACATCGGTTGTGCCATCGACTTGCGCATCGACGCCAGCGGCACCGAGCTCAGCTATCAGTGGAAAAAGGGCACCGCGAACATTCCCGGTGCCAACAGTTCCCAGCTGTACATCCCCGTCACGGCCTTGACCGATGCCGGCTTGTATCGCTGCGAGGTGACCAATCCGTATGGCAGCGTTCTCAGCAGGCAAGTGCGCATGGGGGTCGTCAACATCGAGGCCAGTGACCATTTCGTCGCCGCCGCGCCGACAGCCAGCGTCAGCTTTTCGACGAGTCAAAAGTTTCCAACCACCTCGGGTGGCTTCAAGTTCCGCTGGTACCGCATGGTGGGTTCAACGCCCAGTCCCTTGGTCGACGATGTGATGCTCACCGACGGCGGCGGCTACACCGGCACGGCCAAGTCGCTGCTCAGGATCAAGGTGACCGACACCACGCCGGCCGGTCGCTACTACTGCATGATCACGGCCTACAACACGTACATGCTGACCGGCCTGCGCAACCTCGCCGTGGTGCCGGCACCGAATCCGACCATGGTACAGCTTGACGCGCCCATGGAATTCTCAGTCTCTCCCGTGGGTCCCTCGCACCTGCTCAGCGGCCTGACCTACCAGTGGCTCAAGGACGGTGCTGAAATCCCGGATGAGGAGGCGGACACCTATGTCGTCGCCAACGCCGGCGCCGGCGATGCGGGGCAGTATTCCGTCGCAGTCACCCATCCCACGCTCGGCACCGTGACCACCCCGCAGGTTGCCGGCGTGGTGATCGATCCCCCAGTGAGCCATGCCGTGGCGGTGACCGGCAAGACCGCCGCCCTGTCTGCGCCGCCGGCGCTCAGCACCGCCCAAACCTTCCAATGGTTCCGCAACGGCAATCCCTTGTCGGATGGCGGCCGCATCAGTGGTGCAACCAAGGTCAAGCTCAGCATCAAGACCGTTCAGGTTGCCGACGCTGGCGAATATGAATGCCGTGGCACGCTCTATGGCGACACCGTGGTGATTGCCCGACCGGTGCTGATCGTCATTCCCGCCCCGCTGTCCAAGGTCGTGGCCGTGGGCTCCCCTCTGGAACTGCAGGCCCAGCCCGCCTATGGCGGCTCGGACGATGTCAATCCCGCGTTGTTCAGCTACCAGTGGGTGAAGGGCAAGGGGACCAGTGCCGTGGTGCTGACCGAGGAGACCGGTCAGTCACTCAACATCGCCAATGCCGCGCCGGAAGACTTCGGCCAGTACAGCTGCCAGATCGGCTACAACGGCAGCACACCGCTCGCCAGCCCGCTCGCCAGCGTCGCCGTGGTCGACACCACCCCGCTCACCTTCAACGTCAATGCCGGCAAAAACGTCCGCCTCACCCCGGTGGTTTACGCCCCGCGCGGCGCCGGCTTCCAGTGGAGCTTCGAGGGCAGCCCGCTCGAGAATGGCACGGACTACACCGGGGCCACCACGAACCGCCTCACCGTGCTTGCGGCCTCTGTGAGCGACGCGGGGGATTATCAATGCCAGATCAGCTATCCAGGGGGTTCGAGTGTCATCGCCCCGGTGGAAGTGGTGGTCTTCTCGGCGCCGGAAATCCTCGATCTGGAGTTTCCGCCTGCCATTGTCGGTGGGGACTTCGATTTTCAGATCGAAGTCAGCGATGATCCTTTGTACGTAGCCCAGAGCTACGATGCCAGACCGCTGCCCAAGGGGCTGGTCATCAACAAGCTCACCGGTCAAATCAGCGGTGTGCCAACCGTTGCCGGCGAGTTCGATGTCCTGGTCAGCGTCAAGAACGCCGTCGGCACCACGACGCAGGTGGTGCCGCTCAACGTCAGCGCCCTGCCCGAGCGCTTCGGCGGACGCTTCATCGCACCGTTGCCGCGCATGCCGGCGGGTGAATTTGGTGAATTTGGCGGTCGCCTCGACATGGCGGTCACCTCGGCGGCAACCCTCAGCGGTAAAATCCTGGTGGGCGCAACAAGCCACTCCTTCAAGGGCGTGCTCTCCGTCTCCGGCACCGATCCCATGACCGCCACCGCCACCGCCGAGGTTCTTGTGTCGCGCACAGAGGGCAATCTGACGCTGACCTTCAGCCTGCTGACGGACAACTACCTCCACAACGGGCAGATCACCGGTGCCGGCAACACGGTGAACTTCGCCGGCTGGCGCGCCACCTACAGCATGACGGAACCCCCCACCGAGCTTGCCGGCATTTACAACTTTGGCCTGCTGCCGCCGGCACCGCCGCCGCCGGACGTGCCTCCGCTTGCCGCTCCTCAGGGATTCGGTTATGCCACGCTCAATCTCAGCGACAGCCCGGGATCCGACATCGCCGCAGGAGCTTACAACATGGTGGTGCGACTCGCCGACGACATGGGCTTCACCTGCGCCGGTTTTGCCGGTCCGGATGGCGAGCTGCTCGTCTACCGTTATCTCTACGGCACAAGCGGCGGCGGTTCCGTCGTCAGCACCGGCTTGAGCCTCGGTATCGACGCCGATGCGCCCGGCAAGCCGGTGACCGGTGATCTCAGCTGGACGCGCCCGGCCACGACGACGCGTCGCTACAAGGAGGGTTTTGGACCGGCCCCGCTGACGGCTGCCGGCGGACTCTATGCGCCCACCGACCGGCTGCTGTCCGCCAACCAGGGAACACTGACCTTCGAGGCCGGTGGTCTTGACCTTGCCTCACGCAATCCGGACGCCACCTTCGACATCAGCTTGGGCGACGTCCTTCCCGTTCGGACCGCAGCCAACGATGCCCTGACCGTCATCAAAAACGTCAAGCTCGCCGCCGGCAGCTTCTCCGGCAGCTTCTCCCTCGCGGACGACAATCCGACGACCGCGACCGTGAATCCGGTGGAGTACAAGCGCACGGTGAACTTCAAAGGCTTGGTGGTGCCGATGGAAGGGCAATGGGTGGGTGTTGGCTTCTTCATCATGCCACAGATTCCCACGCTGGACCCGCTCACCACGACATCGACTTCGCCTGAGCTCTCCGGCAACCTGCTCTTTGAGCCGGTTGTGGACTGAGTCTGACCTCTTCCGGCGGCCGGGTCCTGTGACCCGGCCGCTTTTTTTGCCAGCCGGTCCCGCGCGGCGGCTGCACGGGATTTGCTTCCCGAGGGTTTTCCGTCTACAGCAGAGGGGTGAGCACAACGCTTGAACGCACTGCCCCCATCTCGCTCCTGGGCCTGACCCGGGAGGGGTTGGCGGAGCTTGTCGCGCAGGCGGGCCAGCCGACCTTCCGCGCCGGCCAGCTCGCCGAGTGGGTGTTTCAGCGCCGGGCACCCGACTTCGCCTCGATGTCGAACCTGCCGGCCGCCCTGCGCACGGCGCTGGCGGAACACCATGTCACCCGCACGATGAGCATTGCCGGAGTGACCGGCTCGCGCGACACGACCCGCAAGTATCTGCTGCGCCTGCATGACGGCCGCTACGTCGAGACCGTGCTGATCCCGGCCAATCCAGGCCTCACCGGCGGCCGTGCCGACCGCCGCACCCTCTGCGTTTCCAGCCAGGTTGGCTGCGCCTACGACTGCAAGTTCTGCGCGAGTGGCCTGGCCGGCTTCACCCGCAACCTCAGCGCCGCCGAGATCGTCGAACAGGTCGTGCAGGTCGAGCAGCACAGCGGCGAGCGGGTCGACAACCTGGTCTTCATGGGCATGGGCGAGCCGCTGGCGAACTTCAGCAACGTCACCCGCGCCATCGAGATCCTCAACGCGCCCTGGGGCCTGGGCATCGGTGCGCGCCACATGACGGTCAGCACCAGCGGGCTGGCGCCGCAGATCCGCAAGCTGGCCGATTTCCCCCTGCAGATCCGCCTGGCCATCTCCCTGCACGGTGCCACCGACCCGGTGCGCGACCGCATCATGCCGGTCAACCGCAAGTATCCCCTGGCCGAACTCTTCGCCGCGCTCGAACTCTGGCATCAGAAGCGCAAGCAGCATCTCACCTTCGAATACATCCTCATCGAGGACGTCAATGACGACCTCGAGCAGGCGCGCGTGCTCGCCGGCAGGGCGCGTGCGCTCGAAGCCAAGGTCAATCTCATCCCCTACAACACGGTCGAGGGACTGCCCTGGCGGCGCCCCGCAGTCGAGCGTCAGGAGGCCTTCCGCGACATCCTCCTGCGCGCCGGCGTCAAGGCCACGCTGCGCCTGGAAAAAGGCCACGACATCGCCGCCGCCTGCGGCCAGCTGCGCCTCAAGCAGGAGACCGCCGAGGGCATCATCGAATCGCCCGTGCCCGAGCGCCGCATCACGATTGGTGCGGGCGCATGAAGCCATGGCTGATCTTTCGATAAAGGTTTGGTTAGGTTGCAAATAAGGCTTTGCCTTGGCGTGCCCTGCTGCGGGGCTTTTCCCTTGGGGGTCGGCGAGTGGGGCTCGTAATGGTGGATGGTGCGTCGCCTCCGTCTGGCCTCGCCCATGCCCCGCATCATGCCCACTGTTCCTCCGCGTTCCTCCGCCAGTCCGCGCCGTCGTCCCCGGCGGCGCATCGCCATGATTTCGACCCACGGTTACGTCGCCGCCGCGCCGCCCCTCGGCGCCCCGGACACTGGTGGGCAGGTGGTGTTCGTGCTTGAACTGTCGAAGAAACTCGCGCGGCTGGGTTACAAGGTCGACATCTGGACACGCCGTTTTGCCGGCCAGCCGGAGAGCGAGGTGGTCGACGATCAGGTCACCATCCTGCGCGCGCCCTGTGGTGGCCCGGACTTCATCCCGAAGGAGCATCTCCATGAGTCGATCCCCGAGTGGGTGGAGAATGCCCACCGCATGATCCGCCGCGCGGGCCACGCCTACCACTTCATCAACAGCCATTACTGGGATGCCGGCCTTGCCGGCCAGGCGCTGGCACAGGCGCTCAACGTGCCGCATTTGCACACGCCGCATTCGCTCGGTTCCTGGAAGAAGCGCCAGATGGAGGATGCCGCACCGGACGAGAAGCAACAGCTCGAGCACCAGTTCAACTTCAGCGAGCGCGTGCGCCAGGAGCAGCGGCTGTTTCGTGAGTGCGACCTGGTGATCGCCACCTCGCCCCTGCAGGCGGATTTGATCGTCGACGACTATGGCCTGCCGCGCGCGAAGGTGCGCATGATTCCGCCGGGCTATGATGACAACCGCTTTTACCCGGTGAGCGAGTCGACCCGCCAGACCCTGCGCGAGGAACAGGGCTGCACCGGGCCGGTGGTCGCCTCCATCGGCCGGCTGGCGCGCAACAAGGGCTTTGACCTGCTGGTGCGCGCCTTTGCCCTGGTGGCGCAGCGCCTGCCGGAGGCCAGCCTGCGCCTGGCGGTCGGCATGCAGTCCTCCGATCCCGGCGACACCCGCCTGCTGGAGGAACTGCACGAGTTGGCCGCGGAGTTGGGCATTGCGGAGCGCGTCCGCATCACCGGCTCGCTCGCCGATGAACAGATGGCGGATTATTACCGGGCGGCGGACGTGTTCGCCCTGTCCAGCCGCTATGAGCCGTTTGGCATGACGGCTGTTGAGGCGATGGCCTGCGGCACACCCACCGTCGTCACCACCCGCGGTGGCCTGTACCGCGCGCTCGACTTTGGCGTGCACGCCCTGTATGCCGACACCGAGGATGTCGAGGAATTCGCCATGAGCCTGCTCCAGGCGCTCAAGTATTCGCGC
Source organism: uncultured Prosthecobacter sp. (assembly GCA_964605265.1). Lineage (GTDB taxonomy): Bacteria > Verrucomicrobiota > Verrucomicrobiia > Verrucomicrobiales > Verrucomicrobiaceae > Prosthecobacter. The sequence continues at coordinate 37,046 of CAZSBO010000007.1, read as the reverse complement.
CTGCGCGCCCGGCTCAGCCAGCAGGGCAGCCTGCGTGTGCGCGCGTTGTTTGCCTGGAGTGGCATCGCCCAGCAACTGCTGCGCGCCGTGGAGGATCGCCTTGGGCAGATCGAAATCAGCGATGCCGAAGCTGTCGCGGATCGTGACGCCTGGCGCCAGTACGTTGAGATTTAACCCCCGCTGTCCCGCATGAGCCCCGGTCCGATCGCCGACTGTCAACTCCTCTGCTGTGACCTCGACGGCACCCTGCTGGGCAAGCCGGACGCGACGCTGCTGTTCAAGGAAGCCTGGCTGCAGCTTGACCCCGGGCGCCGGCCCCGGCTGGTGTACAACACCGGCCGGCTGCTGCAGGACGCCCGCCGCACCGTGCAGCGTTCCGACCTGCCGCCGGCCGATTATCTCATCTGCGGCGTCGGCACGCTGATCCACGATGAAGGCGCGCAGGCGACCATGCGCGAGTTTTCCGACATCATGAGCGAGAGCTGGGACCGCGAGCGCGCCGAGGAGGTGGTGCGCTCGCTCACCCAGGCGGTGAAGCAGCCGGCGCGCTTCCAGAATGCCTTCAAGTCGAGCTGGTACCTGCATCAGGCGCCTGATGAACTCATCGCCGCCCTGCGCCAAGGGTTGCGCGAGGCGGGCATCGAGGCCGTCGTGGTCTATTCCAGTCACCGCGACCTCGACATCCTGCCGAAGTACGCCAACAAGGGCAACGCCTTGGAATGGCTGATCGGCCACCTCGACCTGCGTCCCGAGCAGGTCGTTGTCGCCGGTGATTCCGGCAACGACTCCGCCATGTTTCTCATCCCCGGCGTGCGCGGCATCGTGGTGGAAAACGCCCAGCCCGAGCTGGTGGAAGCCACCCTCGGCCTGCCCTGTCACCGTGCCCAGAGCATCTGCGCGGACGGCGTCATCGAAGGGCTGGTGCGCTTCGGCGTACTGCCTTCGCCGCCGCTGGCCGGCAGTTGTGCCCTGCCACGACAGAAGCATTTCGAGCCGGAGATCCGCCGCATCCTGCATGAGGCCGCACCGACGGAGCTCACTGCGGAGGAGCGCGACTACCTGCTGATGGCCCGTGCCAAGGCGGTCGAAGCCCTGCGCAAGAATCTCACCCCGCTCGGCTTTTCCGCCTGTTCGCTGGTCGACAACGAGACCAAGGGCACGGACGCCAACTACCGCAGCGTCTGGGCGCGCGACGGTGCCATCACCCTCATCGCCTCGCTCTCGCTCCAAGACGAGGACATCCGCGCCTGCCAGCGTGCGACCCTGCAGACCCTGCTCGATCATGCCTCGCCCCATGGTCAAATTCCCGCCAACGTCCGTCTCGATGATGGGCAGCCCGATTACTCCGGCGTCGGCGGCATCAGCTCGATCGACGGCGGCCTCTGGGTCATCATCGCCGCTTACGAATACCAGCGCGCCACCCGCGACACGGCCTTCGTGCGCGAACGGCTGCCGGTCCTGCAGAAGGCAATGGACTGGCTTACCGCCCACGACTCGAATTACGACGCGCTGTTGGAGATTCCCGAGGCCGGCGACTGGACCGACCTCTTCGGCCGCTCCTACAACGTGCTGGTCGACCAGGTCATCTGGTACCGTGCCAACATCGCCTTCGGGCGCCTGCTGGAAACGCTCGGCCAGCGCGAGCGCGCCGGCGAGTACCTGCGCTGGTCGCAGACGATCAAGCTGGCCATCCTGCAGCGCTTCTGGCCGACCACCTCAGGCTCCAGCCGCAGCTTTGCCGACATGCAGTTCAGCCTTGGCGACACCTCCTACCTGCTCGCCCAGGTCACGCCCTTCGACTTCAACTGGCGCTGCGACGTCTATGGCAACCTGCTGGCCTTCCTGTTCAACGTGCTCGACATGCACCGTGCCCGCACGGCCTTCCGCTTCATGTGGGGCGTCGGTGTCAATGAGCCCTTCCCGGTCGCCAATCTGTACCCGGTGGTCATGCCCGGCGATCCCGACTGGAAACCCTACTACGCCGTCAATCTGCTCAACCTGCCGCAGCACTACCACAACGGCGGCCTCTGGCCCTTCATCGGCGGCAAGTGGGTGCAATTCATCAGCCGCCTCGGCCTGCGCCAGCTTGCCCTGCAGGAACTGCTCAAGCTCGCCCGCCTCAACCAGCGCGGCGTCCAGCACGAGTGGGAGTTCAACGAGTGGGCGCACGCCCGCACCGGCAACCCGATGGGCAAGGCCTACCAGGCCTGGTCGGCTGCCGAGTTCATCCTCGCCTGTCACGAGGTCGGGCTCGATGAGGAGTGAGTTCTCCCCGGCCTCGCAGCCCAGGCTTCTCCGCAACCCCCACGAGACCGAGAGGTCTCACTTGGACCGTCGTTACTTCAAGCCTGCTTCGGCCAGGCGCTCCTCCAGGTCGCTGGCGAGCAGGGCCTGGGTCATCGTTTCGATCCGGCCCTCCATGACCCGGTCGAGGTCGTACAGGGTCAGGTCGATGCGGTGGTCGGTGACGCGGTTCTGCGGATAGTTGTAGGTGCGGATCTTCTCCTCGCGGCCGCCCGAGCCAATCAGGCTGCGGCGGTGCGCGGAGTACTTTTCCGCCTCCTCCTGTTGGCGCCGCTCCAGCAGGCGCGAGCGCAGGATGGTGAGGGCCTTCTCCTTGTTCTTGATCTGGCTGCGGCCGTCCTGGCAGCGCACGATCAGGCCGGTCGGCAGGTGCATGACCTGCACGGCGGAGTCGGTTGTGTTGACTCCCTGACCGCCGGCGCCGGAGGAACGGCTGACCTCGATGCGCACGTCCTCGGGGCGCAGTTCCAAATCCACTTCATCAGCCTCGGGCAGCACGGCGACGGTGGCGGCCGAGGTGTGGATGCGTCCCTGAGCCTCGGTGGCCGGCACACGCTGCACGCGGTGCACACCGCTCTCGTACTTGAGCACGCGGAAGACGTCCTCACCGCTGATCTTGAGCACGATTTCCTTGTAGCCGCCGACATCGGACGGGCTTGCCTCCAGCGTTTCGACCCGCCAGCCGCGCGCTTCGGCGAAGCGGGTGTACAACCGCGCCAGGTCGGCGGCGAACAGCGAGGCCTCATCGCCGCCGGTGCCGGCACGGATTTCCACCAGGGCGTCGCGGCCCTCGAGCGGGTCTGGGGGCAGGATGGCGAATTGCACCGCCTTTTCGAGTTCGGCGACCCCTGCCTCCAGGGCAGGCAGTTCCGCGCGCGCCAGTTCGGCCATTTCGGCGTCCTCGCCGTGCGCCAGGTCGCGACTGGCCGCCAGTTCGGTGAGCTGGCGCTGGTAGGCGTCCCAATTCTGCAGCAGGCTGTCGAGCTGGCGGTGCTCGCGGGTGAGGTCGCCGGCCTTTTTCGGATCATCGAAAAAGCCGGGCTGCCCCATCAGCTCCTCAAGCAGGCGGAAGCGGGCACGCTTGGTTTCGAGGATGGCGCGGTAGTCCATGGGGTCTCAGGCAAAGAAAAACGGTGTCCGGCGCGGGGCGCGGACACCGTCTTGAAGCAGGGTAGGGGCGACTAGGACGCGCTGGCTTCGCTGAGCTTGGGCGACGAGCGGCGCGCACGGGTGCTGCCGTAGCGCTGGGCGAACTTGTCGACGCGGCCGGCGGTGTCGATGAAGCGCTGTTCACCGGTGAAGAAGGGGTGGCAGGCGGCACAGATGCCGATGCGCAGGTTCTGCACCGTCGAGATGGTCTGGAACACCGCGCCGCAGGTGCAGGTGATCGTGGTTTCGTAAACCGTGGGATGTCCTTGTTCTTTCATGGGCTTGGAAGTCACGGGTTGCCGGCGAGGGGCGGGTGCCGCTTTCACCGGGGCGTGGGAGGCGGAGTCTGACACAGGAGTGCGGGTCGTCAACGAATTTTTCCCAACCCGCCAAGGCGTTGTGACGCCATTGCGCCACCCTTCCGTGCTGGCGACCGGTCATGGAACCTGCCACAGTGACGGGATGCCGGTCCATCGCGTTTTCCGCCTGCTGCTCGCCGGTCTGCCGCTGCTGTCGGCGGGCTGCGGTGGGCTCGAACGGCTGTTGGAGGACGGTGAGCGGCAACGGCTGGCGGAGGAGGTGGCTGCCATGGAAGCCCGGCTCACCCGGTTGCCAGAGCCGAGGGTCGCGGCGCAGCCGCACCAGCGGCTCGGTTTCCATGGGCGCAGTGGTGACCCCGCCTGGATCGAACTGGACCTCCGGCGTGAGGTGGCCCTCGATGAGGTTGTATTGTTTCCTGCTCGCACCGCTGACCCTGGCGATGCCGCCAGCGGCTTCCCCCCGGAACTGCGCGTGCTTGGTGCCGGCGAGGATCAGGTCTTCCAGCCGCTGGCTGAATGGCGGCAGCCGGAGGGCGACGCGGGGTACGATCCGCCCTTTTTGCGCCTGCCACTGGCGGGTGCGCTGATCCGCCGGCTGCGCCTGGAGATTCGTGGGGGGCAGTCGCGCGGCCGAGGCCGGTTTTTTGCCCTGGGTGAGGTCGTCCTGCTTGCCGGCGGCGCCAATCATGCGCTTGGGGTGCCGGTGCGCGCCAGCGAGGGCATTCTCAATCCGCCGCGCTGGCAGCCGGAGAACCTCACCGATGGCTTTCTCTGGTTCGGCAATCTCCAGGGCTGGCGGGCCGCCTCAGCGAACGGTTTTCACAGTCGGATTGAATCATCGCCGGAGGCCGTGCCGAAATGGGTTGAGGTGGATCTTGGGGCTGAAGCCGCGATCGACGAGGTGCGCCTGGTGCCGGCCCGGCCGGTCGATTTCGCCGATGTCGCTGGTTTCGGCTTCCCACCGCGTTACCGGGTCGAGTTGGTGCCGGAATCCGGGCCAGCCCTCACCCTGCAGGCGGCCCTGGATGATTCGCCCAATCCCGGCGATGCCGCTGTCTGCCTGCCGGCAGGCGGTCGCCCGGCCCGGCGGGTGCGGGTCACCGCCGAGCAACTTTGGCAGCGCAGTGAGGATTACATTTTTGCCCTCGCTGAACTGCAGGTGTGGGCGGGCGGCCGCAATCTCGCGCTGGGTCGTGAGGTCGCCTGTTCGGATCAGGTGTCCGCCAGTTCCTGGTCGTCGCAGGCCTTGGTGGACGGCCATGACAGCCGGCGCGAGCTGCTGTCCTGGCCCCAATGGCTCGAGCAAGCCAGCCAGCGTTTGCAGGTGGTTCACTCGCTGCAGGTGGCCCGCCAGCGTCTCGCCCTGCTGGATCGCGAGCACCAGCGCGCCGTGTTGCGCAGCCTTGGGGGCGGTGCCGGATTGATGCTGGTTTTCACGGCGGCCCTGCTCGGTTGGATGCACCAGCGTCAGAAGCGGGTTCGGCAAAGGCTGCGCGAGCGCCTGGCTCGAGACCTGCACGACGAGGTGGGATCCCAGCTCAGTCATCTATCTTTGCTTGCCGGCCAGGGCGATGCCGCCGCCCTGCCGAAGATTGCCGCCGGCACCCGCGAGTTGCAGCTGGTCATGCGCGACCTGGTCTGGTTAATTGCACCCGGCGGTGGCGATGCCCGCGATTTCACCGCGCGACTGCGCGCGACGGCGCGTCAGTGGCTGGAGCCGGCCGTAACCGAGGTGGCGGTGGAGACGGTGGGAGTGCCGCCCGAGGGGCAACTGCCGCTCGACTGGGCGCGTGAGGTGCTGCTGTTTGTTCGCGAAGCCCTGACCAATGCTGCCCGTCACAGCCGGGCGCAACACGTGTCGGTGCGGCAGGAATGGCGGCCGGATGCCTTCGTATGGACGCTGCAAGACGATGGCGTTGGCTTCGACGAACAGGCCGCTGACTTTGCCGCAGGTTCCGGTCTCGGCAATCTCCGCCACCGGGCCGGCGTTTTGCAGGGGCGCATCGTCATCACCGCCCGCCCCGGGGGCGGTACACGCCTGGAACTGATCTGCCCACCGCCTCATGGACCTCTGGCTCATTGAAGACCATCGCGCCCTGCGCGAATCACTGGTGCTCGCCCTGCGCCAGGCAAGGCCGGCCTGGGCGTTGCAGGCCTTCGCTCGCGCCGAGGACGCTCTGGCAGCCGCAGCCGGCGGCGCGGTGGCCGACGTCCTCTTGCTCGATCTGGGTCTGCCCGGTCTCGGGGGGCTGGAGGCGCTGCCGCTGCTGAAGGCGGCCCTGCCCGGCGCCGAGATCGTGATTTTCACGGTCTTTGACGATGCCGACAAGATATTTGCCGCGGTCTGCGCCGGCGCCTCAGGGTACCTGCTCAAGTCGGAGCCGGTCGAGGCCGTGGTACGTGCGGTTGAGGAGGTGCACGAGGGTGGTTCACCCATGCACCCGCAGGTGGCGCGCAAAGTGCTCGACCGCCTCAGCGGCCGGCGGCAGGTGCCGGAATCCGTGCTGTCCGAACGAGAGCGCGAGGTGCTGCAGGCGACGGCCGAGGGCTTGACGAAAAAGGAGATCGCCGCCCGGCTCGAGTTGAGCGTGCACACCGTCGACAACTACCTGCGCCGCATTTATCGCAAGTTGCATGTCAACACCCTGCAGGGGGCGGTGGCGAGGGCGCTCAAGGACGGCCTGCTGTGACGTGATGCCGTGGCAGGAAAAACGCCGTTCTCCGCCGTATTCAAGCGCATGATGTTTCGCACCGGTTTCCTGCTGCTGACCGCCACTGTCGCGGTCGCTGCACCCGATTTTGAGCGCGAGGTGGCACCGATTTTGGAGTCGCGCTGCCTCGCCTGCCACGATGCGGCCCATGCCGAGGGCGAGGTCCGCCTCGACACTCGCGCGGCGGTTTTGGAACACCTGGTGCCGGGCCGGCCCGAGGCCAGTGGGCTCATCGAGCAGGTCAGCGGGGCCAAGCCGGCCATGCCGAGCAAGGAAAAGCCTCTCACTGCCGCGCAGGTCGACACCCTGCGCGCCTGGGTGCAGGCCGGTGCGCCCTGGCCGGAGGCACGGGTGCTGGCCGACAAGCCGGCGCGCGACCTGGATTGGTGGAGCCTGCGGGCGATTGCCAAGCCGAAACCGGCGGATCCAAAAGAACATCCCGTCGATGCCTTCCTCGATGCGAAACTGGCCGAGTCGGGCTTGAAGCCGGTGCCCGCGGCCGATGCCGCAACCCTCGTGCGCCGCCTCAGTTACGATCTCACCGGCCTGCCGCCGGATCCGGCGGATCTGCCGGACCCCGCAACCCAGTTGACCGATACGGCCTGGGCGGAGCGCGTCGACCGCCTGCTGGCCAGCCCGGCCTTTGGCGAAAAGTGGGGTCAGCACTGGCTCGATCTGGTCCGCTACGCCGAGACCCACGGCTACGACAAGGACAAGCCCAGGCTGAATGCCTGGCCCTATCGCGACTACATCATTCGCAGCCTCAACTCCGACAAGCCCTACGATCGATTTGTCCTGGAACAGATCGCCGGCGACGCCTTGTTCCCCGGGGATGCCGACGGTGTGCTCGGCCTCGGTTTTCTCGCCGCCGGCCCCTGGGATTTCATCGGCCACACCGAGGTCGGCGAGGGCAAGGTCGACGGCCGCATCGCCAAGCATCTGGATCGCGACGAAATGATCTCCGCGGTCTTCAATGTCTTCACCAGCACGACGGTGCAGTGCGCCCAGTGCCATCATCACAAGTTCGATCCGGTGACGATGCCGGACTACTACCGCCTGCATGCCGTCTTCGCTGCGGTGGATCGCGCCGACCGCGTGTACAGCGGCCTGCCGCTGGAGCAGGAACAGCGCCGCAACAGCCTGCTGGCGCGGATCAACGCGCTCAAGGCCGAACAGGCGAAACTGACCGGCGAGGCCAAGCGCGAACTCGGTGCGCGCACCTCCGGCATCGAACGCCGACTCAACGAGCTGAAGGCGAAACATGGTTCGCCGCTGAGACCTCAGTATGGCTGGCACAGCCAGATCGTGAAAACGCCGGACACGGTGAAATGGGTGCAGGTCGATCTCGGCAAGGTGCAGGGGGTGGAACAGGTGCGCCTCATTCCAGCCTACGACACTTACAATGACATCGGTGCCGGTTTCGGTTTTCCGGTCCGCTACAAGGTCGAGGCTTGCAACGACGCGGAGTTTAAGCAGGGCGTGCGCCTGATCCACGACGCCACCGCGGCCGATCCGCCCAATCCGCGCCACAGCGAGATCGTGCTCGATGTCGGCGGCGAGCCGCTGCGCTACCTGCGCGTCACGGCCACCCGATTGGCACCGCGCAAGGATGACTTCATCTTTGCCCTTGGTGAACTGCAGGCGATCGGCGGTGAAAACCACGACAATCTTGCCCAGGGGGCCGCGGTCAGCGCCCTCGACAGCATTGAGGCGGCGCCGCGCTGGGGGCGCGCCAACCTGACCGATGGCATCTGGCATCGCGAGGTCGGCGATCCCGTCGCCCTGGCTGAACTGCGCGATCTGGAGGCGCAGAAATCCGCCATCGAGCGTGAGTTGGCCGACCCGGCCCGCGATGCGCGGCTGGCCGCCCTTGCCAAGGACCTGGCCGCGTTGAATCCCGAATTCGCCGCCTTTCCCAAGGGCGAACTCGTTTATGCCGCCGCCACGGATTTTACCGTGCAGGGCCGCTTCCTGGCCACCGGCGGCAAGCCGCGCGAAATCCGCCTGCTGCAGCGCGGCGACATCGGGTCGCCCGGCGAATGCATGCGGCCCGGTCTGCCACCGCTGTGGCCGGGCGCGCCGGAGCAGATCGACCTGCCGCCTGGCGCTGCCGAGTCCGCCGCGCGTGCGGCGCTGGCGCAGGCCATCGCTTCGCGCGATAACCCGCTGTTCTGGCGCAGCATGGTCAACCGGGTCTGGCTGTGGACCTTCGGTCAACCCCTGGTCGGCACGCCGAACGACTTCGGCCGCATGGGCCAGCCGCCCACGCATCCGGAACTGCTTGACTTCCTGGCCGCCCGCCTGCGCGACGATCCGCGCCACTCGCTGAAGAGCCTGGTGCGGCTGCTGGTCACCAGTCGCGCCTACCGCCGGGCCTCCGTTCACGACGCGATCAACGCCCGTCTCGATGCCAACAACGAGCGGCTCTGGCGCGCCAACCGCCGCCGCCTCAGCGCCGAGGAATTTCGCGACAGCCTGCTGAGCACTGCCGGCGTCTTGCGCCTGGAACCGCGCGGCGGCCCAAGCTTCCAGGACTTCGTCATCGAGAAGCCGCAGCATTCGCCGCACTACCAGTACCATCTGCACGATCCCAACGATGCCGCCGGTCATCGCCGCAGCGTCTACCGTTTCATCGTGCGCAGCCAGCCGCAGCCCTTCCTCACCAGCCTCGACTGCGCCGACCCCTCGCAGAGCGTGCCGCGGCGCGATGAATCCACCACCGCCCTGCAGGCGCTCGCCCAGTGGAACAATCGCCTCGTCGAGGCCATGTCGGTGCAGTTCGGTGAACGCCTGGCGCGCGCCCCGGATGCGGTCGCCTTCGCGTGCCAAACCGCCCTCGGCCGGTCGCCGACTGCGGACGAGCGCCGCGTTCTCGCCGGGCATCTTCAAGCCCATGGCCCCGCCGCGCTTGCCCGCGTGGTCTTCAACCTCAACGCCTTCGTTTACCTCGACTGACGCCATGCACCGCCGCGACTTCCTTGCCTCCTTCGCCGGGCTCGCGCTCGCCGATCTGCTGCGCCGCGATGGCGCCCTCGCCGCTCCCGGGGTGCTGGGCTCCGGTCTGCATCATCCGCCGCGCGCCAAGCGCGTCATTCAACTCTTCATGGCTGGCGCGGCCAGCCATGTCGATCTCTGGGATCACAAGCCGCTGCTCAACCAAAAGGATGGCCAGCCCTGGGATCCGGGCGAGCAGGTCGAGCTGTTCCAAAGCACGCCCGGTGCCTGCTTCGCCAGTCCCTGGGCCTTTCGACCCTACGGCGAGTCGGGCAAGGCCCTGAGCGACATCGTTGCCCCGCTCGGGGCGGTGGTCGATGACCTGGCCTTCGTTCACAATGTCGTCGGCAAGACCGGCGTGCACAGCCAGGGCACCCTGCTGCAGACGACCGGCTTTCAACTGCCCGGCTTTCCCAGCGCGGGTTCCTGGGTCAGTCATGCGCTCGGCAGCGAGAGCGACAACCTGCCCTCGTTCGTCGTTCTGCCCGACCACCGCGGTCTTGCCTCCAACGGCGCCAAGAACTGGGCCAGCGCCTTCCTGCCGGCCCAGCATCAGGGCACGGTCATTCGCCCCGGCAGTGCGCAGCCCATTGCCGACCTGCAGCCGCCGGCCTCGGTGACGGCGGCGGCCGATCGTGCAGGTCTTGACGTGCTGGCCCGACTCAACACGGCCCATGCCCTGGAGCGTGCCGGTGACGACCGTCTGCTTGCGCGTGTGCGCAGTTACGAACTCGCCGCCGCCATGCAGCTCAGCGCCACCGACGCGCTCGACGTCTCGCGCGAGCCGCGTCACATCCGCGAGCTCTACGGTCTTGCCCCCGAGGGGCCCGGGGTCGACGACACGACGATCAACATCAAGGCCGAGACCGAGTTCTTTGGTCGCAAATGCTTGGTCGCCCGTCGTCTGCTCGAACGCGGCGTCCGTTTCGTGCAGATCTGGAGCGGCAATGACAACGGTTTCCCGCGTCGCAACTGGGACAGCCATGAGGACGTCCGCCGCGATCACGAGCCGCTCGCACTGGGCATGGCGCGCGGCACCGCCGCCCTGATCCAGGACCTCAAGCAGCGCGGCATGCTGGAGGACACGGTCATTCTCTGGACCACCGAGTTCGGTCGCATGCCCTGTTCGCAGGGCAGCCGGGGACGCGATCACAATCCCTTCGTCTTCACCAACTGGTTGTGCGGTGGCGGCGTCAAGGGCGGCACCTACGGCGAAAGCGATGTCTGGGGCTTCCGTCCCGCCGAGCCCGCCCGCGCCACCAGCGTCTACGACATCCATGCCACGGTGCTGCACCTGCTCGGCATCGATCATGAGCGCCTGACCGTGCGCCACAACAGCATTGACCGCCGCCTCACCGATGTGCACGGGCATGTCCTGAACGATCTGCTGGCCTGAGGGGTTGCACCTGCGTGATGGAGCGCGAGTGTGCCGAAGGCCACTCGCTTGGCGCAGCAGTGGCGGTTGCCGAGCGCGTGGAAAGAAGAAGGCCGGGATGGAACTGCGTGGGCTCGCCAGAAAAACAGGGCTGGAAGCGACCGCCGGCATCGTTACCTTGACCCGTGCCTTCCAAGCCCCTGTCCATCCTGCTGGCCGATGATCATGCCGTCGTGCGCAACGGCTTTCGCCACATCCTGGCCGCGGAATGGGACATGGAGGTGGTCGGCGAAGCCTCCAACGGCCGCGAGGCGGTCGACATGGCGGAACAGCTCAAGCCCGATGTCGTGGTCATGGATGTGACCATGCCCGAGTTGAACGGCATCGAGGCCTCGCGCCGCATCGCCAAGGCCTGCCCGCGCACCCGCATCCTGGCCCTGTCGATGCACAAGGACGCGGTTTACGTCCGCGAGATCCTGCGCGCGGGTGCCCATGGCTACCTGCTCAAGGACTCCAGCCAAAGCGACTTCCTTTCCGCGGTGCGCGCGGTTGCCGTCGGCAAGGGCTGGCTCAGCCCCGAAGTTTCCGATGCCGTGCTCGAGGACTACCGCAAGCACGTGACCAATCCGGTCGACCTGCTTTCCACGCGCGAACGCGAGGTCCTCCAGCTCATCGCCGAAAGCAAGACCAACAAGGAGATCGCCAGCGCCCTGCACCTGAGCGTGTACACCGTCGAGGCGCACCGCTCGCGCATCATGGAAAAACTCAACCTGCACTCGATTGGCGAGCTGGTGCGTTTCGCCATGCGCAACGGCCTGATCGACTGAGGAACGCGCCATGGCCGACGAATGGTTCATCCTCGGACGCCGTGTCAACGAGCGCACGGTGCTCACCGGCCTGGTCGCCGGCTTTGGTGCGGTCATGCTGCTGCTCGGCGCCGCCGGCTGGCTGGCCGTGCGCGAGGGTCGCTCCATCCGTCTCAATGCCGAGGAACTCATGCGCGAGCAGGTGCTCGTCACCCGCCTGCTACACGAGGCCCAGGTCGAGGAGGATGCCCTGGCGCTGACGCTGCACCGCCTGACCCGTTCGGTGGATCCGGCGGAGCGGGCTGGACAGTTGCGCGAACTTGAGCAGGCCGACCGCGCCATTGCCCGGCTTGCCGATCAGGCCAGCACGACCGCGCAGGCGGCGCCCTGGCATCGTCTGGCCGGGGCGACCCGCGGCTTTTCCGAACAGGTCCGCCAGGCCTTCGTCGCCGAGGGCGGCATCTCGCGCGAGCGCATGGAGCGGCTGTTTTCCGCGCACGACGAGGTGGTGCGTTTGATCCATGGCCTCATCCTGGAGAGCACCGATCACCTCGAGCGCCTCGACCTTCGCCTCGCCGGCCACCTGCGCGCCCTCGCCGGCAAATCCGCCCTGCTGCTCGGCTCCGCCCTTGTCCTGTCCGGCGTCTGTGCGGCTGGCACCATCGCGTACGTGCGCTCCAGCATCCGCCGCATTGAGGGTCAGACCGATGAACTCAACCGCGTCTCCTGGCACATGCTGCAAAGCCAGGAGGAGGCGGCCCGACGCTTCAGCCATGAGTTGCATGATGAGCTCGGTCAGTCACTGGCCGCGGTGCGCGCCAATCTGGTCGCACGCACCTGCACCGACGAAGCCCACCGGCGTGCCGACTGCCTGCAACTGGTTGATGCCGCCATCGCCAACGTGCGCGAACTGTCGCAGTTGCTGCGGCCGGTCATCCTCGACGATTTCGGCCTCGATGCCGGCCTGCGCTGGTTGACCGAAGGCTTCGCCCTGCGCACGCGCCTGCAGGTGAGTTATGAATCGGATCTCGACACGCGTCTGCACAGCGACCTCGAAACACATCTGTTCCGCATCGGCCAGGAGGCACTGACCAATGTCGCCCGTCACGCTGCTGCGACGCGCGTGAGTCTGCGACTGCATGCCGGCGGGGGACGTGTGCGTCTAGAGATCGAGGACGACGGTCGAGGTCTGCCCGCGGATCCTTCGACCTCCCGTCCGGGGCTGGGGCTGACCGGCATGCGCGCCCGTGCCCGCCAGTGCGGCGGCACCCTGGAAATCCAACCGGTGTTGCCCCACGGGCTTGCCCTGCAGGTTGACGTGCCCCTGCGCCTTGCCGAACCGGATGAAACGGTGTGAGGCCCAAGGCGGGTGGGGACCGTCCGCCTCAGGAGCCGGCGGCAACGGGGACAAGCACTTCGTTGCGGCGGAGTGGCCCGGGTGTCCACGGCGGATCGTAGGAAGCGCTGAAGGGCTTGCCGGTTTCTTTCAAACCCTGCTGCGCCATCCAGGTGCGCAGTTGGATCAGGGCTGCTGCATCAGCGGCTGTTGAGCGCTGGCCGCTGAAACGATGGGCGGCGACGCGTCCGGCGGGCCGTTTTTCGAGGCGCACGTCTTTCGAGGAAGGTGCGGGGGCTTCGCGTTTTTCGGCAGGCAGAACAAAGGCCATTTGGTTGTCGACCATGAACACCGGCGTCGTCATGGCGATTTTCTCCTGAGCGGCATTGGCACCGCTGATGTAGCGAAACAGGCGCCTGAAGCTGCCATTGGCGCCGTCGTCGCGGGTGGTGACCAGGGGCAGCTCCGGGTAGGCGCGCAGTTCGAAGGCGCCGTCGGTGCGCAGAACCTCGTAGGGCGCGGTTTCATAGCCGGCCCGGGTTGCGGCACAGGCGGCCACGCCAAGGACGATCGCGAACACGCCGACGAGCAGCATGGAGAAACGTTTCATGCCCGAAGTTACGCCGGGCGACTTCGGTCGGACCCAAAACCTTGAGAGGAGTGTGCGGAGAGCAGAGAGCGTCGGGCTGAGAGGCCATGCCTTCGGATCACTCTTCGCCCTAGGCTCCGTGCTCCAAGCTGCGCGGCACAGAGCGCTGGGCAGAGAGCTTGGAGGCAGGAGAGCTGAGTTGGCTGGCTACTGCCGGGGGTCAGCCGGCAACGGCTTGCCAGCTCGCGGCGGGCTGAAGCCCCGGAGTACTCTCGATGGCCTCTGCGCTCTAGGCTCCGTGCTCCTGGCTCATGCTCACTCCTCCGGGGTGAGGAAGCGGAGGTCGCCAGTGGTTTGGCCGGCGCCAGTGCTCGGCAGCAGGAGGTGGCCACCACCGATCAGGGCATCGCCGGGCAGTGATGGCTGGCGCAGCAGGCCGGTCCATTTGACGGTCTGCTTTTTGCCCCCGACGAAACGCACGAAACTGCCGCTGAGCATGCCGCTGTCGGTTTTGAGCGAGGCCTTCCATTGGGTTGGA
>CAZSBO010000007.1:0-22914 GCA_964605265.1 uncultured Prosthecobacter sp. | reverse complement strand
CGGCGGGATCGAGCACGATCAGGCTGCGGCTGCCGAGCTGGAGCAGGCTCGGCAGGTCGTCGGTTGCGGCGGCGGGGGCATGCTCGACGTGAAGGGAGTCGCCGGGCAGGCCGAGTTGCGGGGCGAGGCTTTCACCACGTGCCGGCTTCAGCCAGGGATCGAGCAGGAGCACCACGTCGCGGCCGGTGAATCCTTCCAGGTAGGCGGCATCCTTGGCCAGGCCGGCCTTGTCCCAGGCGAGCACCGCCTCCGGCACGTGGCGGCGCCCCGCCAGCGACGGGTGCGGCAGCAGGGTGAAGGTGCCGGCGAGGAAGGCGCCCGCGCGGGCGGGTTTGTAGGGCTGCAGAAAAAGCAGGTAACCGGGGTCACTCGCCTCATCGGCGGGCAGGCTGGCCGTGAAGCGGGTGCCGTCGCCGAGGCTGCCGACCAGGCTGAGCAGGCCGGTGTCGGCAAGGGTTGCGCGCGCCCATCCGGCGCCACCCGGCACGCCGTCTGCCGCCGGCAGGGCGGGCTCCAGCAGGACCGTGTGTGTGCCGGCATGCTCGACGCGACCGGCGGACTTGGCGCGCAGGCGCCGGCCATCGTTCGCCAGCAGAGTCAGGTCGTCGCAGGTGGCCTCGGCACTCAGTCGCCCGTCGAGGTCGAGGGTGAAGTCGAGCTGGCAGACCCGGCCGTTTTTCTCGAAGCGGGCGCTGCCGGAGGTTTGTTCGGTTTCGGCATTGAGGGTCAGCGGGCCGGCCAGGGCCAGAGGCAGGGCGACGGCAGCATGCTGCAGTTTGGCGGAGAAGCTGGTGTTGGCGGCATTGAGCACGATTTCCACCCGGCCGGCGGGACGATCCGCGTCGCGCAGCAGGGCGGCCCAGCTGTTGCCGAAGGCTTCAACAACCAGGGTGCCGGCGCCGTGCAGCAGGTTGTAGTTGGCGGCGGCACCGCCCTTGGAGGTGATCGCATAAAAGCCGCCCGGGCTGGAGGCCTTGGCCTTGGTGGTCAGTGTCGGCAGGCTCTGCAGCGCCGTGGCGTCCTCGCCCTCGACAAAGCCGCGGTAGTTGACGCTGAAGATCGGGTTGGCCTCGCCGGCGAACCGGCGTGCATCCTCGGGGGTCACCCACAGTGGGGCCTTCAAGACGGTGAGCGTGCCGGTCTTGGTGCGGCTGCCGGCACGTGCCTTGACGGCGTACTTGCCGGCATTCACCGGGGCATCGCTGCCTTCCACGCCAGCGATCTTGTAAGTCAGCGTCACCGGTCCGTCGGCGCCGAGCACGCGCACCTCACGCGGCGTGCCGTCGTACACCTGGACGAGATCGGTCAGCGTCAACTGGGTCGGATCCGGCTTGACGGTGATCGACCTCAGCACCGGCGCCGCGGGCGCATCATTGCCGCCACCGGCCTGGCTGGCACGCAGCTTGATGACGCTGGTTTCCTGAACCTGCAGCAGGCCGTCGGTCAGAACCCCGGGCCCGGCGACGACTTCCAGCAGGACAGACCGGCCCGAACTGGCTTCCGCCGAGAGGGACAGCGGGCTCTGGCTGAGATAAATGAGCTTGGGCGGGTTGAAGGTGATGCTTTGGGCGAGCGGCTGCGGCAGCAGGCCGAAGGCACGCACGGTGAAGCGGAATTCCGGGGTCGTGGGATCATCGCTGGTGATGCGCAGTTCGGCCCGGCGTTCACCCGGCAGGCGCGGACGACACGAGATCGTGAATGCCGTGCTGGCGCCGGGTTCGAGCGGGCTCTCCGGCGCGGTGACGACCTGGAAATCTTCGGCGTGCGGGCCGGTCACTTCGATTTTGGGCGCGCCGGTCAGATGCAGGGTGGCCTCGCCGCCATTGCTCAAGGTGAAGCTGCGCGTAACAGCTTCGCCTGCGAGCTGGACCGAGCCGAAATCGGTGTGGTCATCGGTGGAAGGCGTGGTGTCGCCGCTGGCGATGGCGACCGCGTTGCCGCTGAGGCCGATCTCGGGGGCGATGCCGCGACCCTGAATCGTGAAGGTGAAGGGATTTTCATCGGCATCATCGCTGGCGATCGAAACGACGGCGCTGCGGTCGCCGAGCGCCGCGGGTGTGAAGACGAGACTGAAGCTCGTGCTGGCCCCGGGCGCGAGCGTAGCAGGCAGGGGCGCGAGCAGGCTGAAATCGGCGGCGCCGTCGAGATCCAGGCCATCGAGATGCAGGGTGGCCTCGCCGGTGTTGCTCAGGGTGAAGCTGCGCGCGAAGGGATCGCCGTCGAGACGGACCGCGCCGAAATCGCTGTGGTCGTCGGCGCTGGGGGTGGTGTCGCCGCTGGCGATGGCGACCGCGTTGCCGCTGAGGCCGATCTCGGGGGCGATGCCGCGACCCTGAATCGTGAAGGTGAAGGGGTTTTCATCGGCATCATCGCTGGCGATCGAAACGACAGCGCTGCGGTCGCCGAGCGCCGCAGGGGTGAAGACGAGACTGAAGCTCGTGCTGGCGCCGGGCGCGAGTGATTCGGGCAGAGGGGCGACCAGCGTGAAATCGGCGGCGCCCTCGAGTTCGAGTTCGTCCAGCTCCAGCGCGGCGGCGCCGGTGTTGCTCAGGGTGAAGCTGCGTGAGACAGGATCGCCATCGAGGCGGACCGAGCCGAAGTCGGTGTGGTCCCCGCTGCTGGGGGTGGTGTCGCCGCTGACGATGTCGACGTCGTTGCCGCGGAGGCCGATCTCGGGCTGGGGCAGTTCGAAGCTGAGTTGCACGACCGGCGTGTCGGTGGTGTAGACCGCCGCCGTGGCGGACTGGCCTTCGGCGGCCAGGCATTCGAACCAGCCATCCTGGCTCGGCAGGGTTTCGATGAAGGGGAAGTCGCCGCCGCCGCTGCCGTTGTGACGCAGGGTGATGAGCAGGTCGCCGCCCTGATAGACGTAGGGGGTATCGAAGCTGAGCTCGGGTCCGAAGGCGTTGGGATTGCCGCCGCCCGGATAGGCGCCGGTGGCGATCGCCAAGGCACCGCTGCGCCCCGTGACGGCATCGGCGCCGACGTTGTCGGCAAAGGTCGTGCTGAGTTCGCCCGGTGAGCGGGTGGCGGCGCTGAGTTCGACACTGTAGGCGCTCCAGTTGCGCGGGCTGGGCGGCCAAGTGGACTGGCCGATCCAGAGGCGGAAAGACAGGCCCTGAATTTTCGTGCCGGGCGGCAGGTAGCGCAGCAGTTCTTCGGCATAGATGAACTGCATCGTCCAGGCGTCGCTGCGCAAGGGCACGTTCAGGCCGCGGTCCCAGGCCACGCGGGTCGGCACAGTGAGGTTGACGGTCTCGCCCAAGCGGGTGACCGCGAGACGGTAGGTGCGCGCGAGCCCGCTGGGGGCGGTGACCTGCAGATCGAGCAGGTTGAGGCCATCGGCGAGAGGGATGGCCGGGCTCGGGAGGCCGGAGCTGGCGGGCAGCAGCGCATCGCCATGCAGGCCGAGGTCGATCAGCGCACCCGCATCCTCGGCGGTGGCGGTCAGGCGCAGACTGGCGGTGCCGGCGGGCACCGTGAGCGCGTAGATCTCCCTTTCCGGATCGAAGTCCGGATCGAGGCTGCCGGCGTCGGTGCTGAGGTCGGCCAGACGGTTGTTGGCGGACAAGCCCTCGATCGGGCTGAAGCTCAGGGCTGCCGCGCTGACGGTGCCCTGGTCCGGCGCGCAGTAGTCGCGGAAGCTGAGGGTCCAGGTACCGTTGGCCTCGGCCGGTGTCAGGCCGCCGAAGGTGGCATCAAGGCTGGTGACGGGAGCCGGATCGGTCTGACCTTCGCCACCGGCTGCCGTGGTCCGGTACAAACCCGGCGGCACGGGGGTCGCGTTGGCGGCGGCGGTCCACAGGTGGCTGCCGCTGGCGCTGTCGGCAAAGAGGTAGGTGCCGTTGAAGTCCGAGCTGCTGCCGAAATCGTCCGCCGCGGTGGCACCGATGCGGCTGAACAGCACCAGGCTGCGGCTGCCGCCCGGCGAGGTCAGCACGGCCTCGAGATCGCCCGACCAAACATGGTCGAGGGTCAGGCTGACTGCGACGCGGCTGACGTTTTCGGTGAGGCCGCTGACCGGGATCGACACCGTCAGTGCCTCGCCGGGCGCGGGGGGCGTGCTGGCGACGCCGTCGGGTGCCAGCCCTGTGCCGGAACCGGCGAACGGATTGGGAAAGGGATCAAAGGCCGCGTTCAGGTGCACGGACAGGGCGCGCGCGAAATCGCTGTGGGTGTTGCGAAACACGAGGGTTGCCTGGTGCTGCCCGCCGGGCAGGTCGGCGGCGGCGGGTTCCACAGCGACGGTGATCACGGTCGAGGCACCCGGGGCGAGGGTGCCGGCGGTCGGGCTCACCGAAAACCAGTCGGCGTCGGGGGTCGCCGTCCAGTCGAGCGGGCTGGCGCCGGTGTTGGTCAGGGTGTGGCTGCCGCCACTGGGGGTGAAAGGACCGCCCTTGGGGCCGGTGGCGACCAAGCCGGTGCCGGTGACGCGCAGGGCGTCTGGCGCGGCCGCCGCATGGAGCGCGGCTTCGGCCATGACAATGCCGACGCCGGAATCGCGGTCGGTGCCGGCTGCCTCGATGTCGAGCGCGCTGGCATTGAGCAGGGCGCGGATCTCGGCGGCGCTCAGGTTTGGGTTGTAGGCCTGCAGCAGGCCGGCGATTGCCGCCGCGTGCGGGGCGGAGGCCGAGGTGCCGTAGAAGGTGGTGAAGCCGGGCACCGAGGTGGCGACGCCGTTGGCGGCGGTGAGATCGGGTTTGTCGAGACGCAGGCCACCGCTGGCGGAGAAGTTGCCGGGCGTGAAGGGTGTGCCGTCGGGCTGGTAAAACATCCGGCGCGGGCCGTCGCTGCTGAAGGTCTCGACCGCGTTGCCGGTGGTGAAGGCCGCGGCAGGGCTGGCGGGCGCTGAGGTGCGGACCGCAGCAACGCAGAAGGCGTTGGCGGCGCCGGAGGCGTTGTGACCGCGGGTTTGGCCGTCGGTGCTGAGGCTGAGGCGGGCCCGGCCGGTACTGAGATGCAGGTAGCGGTCGGTCGCGCCGGGTTTCTGCACGACGACGATGCGTTCGTCGATGTTGAGGGTGCCGACCGATTCGTAGGGGTTCTGGCTGCCGGTCTGCAGGTTGGTCGAGCTGCGCAGCACGCTGGTGCCGGTGCTGTCGAGGACAAAGAGGTCGTAGTCATTGGCGGAGGCGCCGTTGGGATCGGCCCAGAACAGGTCGACACGCCGGCTGCTGCCGCCGCTGGCGACGGTGTTGTAAGTCAAGCCGCCGCCGAAGTCGTGCAGGGTGCCTGCCGTCGTCACCGGCGCACCGGCGGCGCCACCTGCAGTGAAGTCGCCCTCCCAAACGCCCGAGGTGCCGTCGTTTTTGTTGCCGGAGTTGCCGGCGGAAGAAAAGAACAGCACGCCGGCATCCGAGACGGTGTTGACCGCCTGGGCGATGACCATGTCCTGGAAGGGCGACTCATTGAAGTAGGTGACGTCGTCGACGATGATCGAGCAGCCGGCAGCCTGCAGGGAGAGGATGTTGCTGGCGAAGCTGGCGTCGCCGTTGAAGGCGGTGGCGAAGATGAGTTCGGCACCGGGCAGCAGGTCCTGGACGATTTCCATCATCGCCGTGCCCTCGTCGCCGGCGCCGGCCTGGCCACCGAGAGAGCGCGCGCGGGCGTTGAGTTCGCCGGCGGTCTTGGCAACGGTCAGTGAGTCGGCGCCATCGGAAAGCACACCGATTTTCAGGCCGGTGCCGTCGACGCCGAAATCGGCGCGGGCGAGGTCCGCCAGGTGCGCGGTGTCGCCGCCGGAGAGCACCGGGCCGAGATTCGTCTCGGCTTGCACGGCGGGCTCGATGAAGCGGACTTCGGGCCGGGTGGCGAGGGCTTCGAGCTGGGCTGGTGCGAGGCGGGCGCGCAGCGTGTCGAAACGCGGAACCGAAGCGAGGATCTCGCCACCGCCGGCGGTGAGAAAGCGTTCAAGCTCGGGCGTGATGCGGCCGCGGATGTCGACGAGCAGACGGCCGTCCGTCTCCGTGCGCACATCGGGTTGGAGTTCGGGCAGGGCGGCGAGGTCGGCGGCGCCCGACTGACGTTTGAGCAGGTAGACCAGTTGTGAATCGAGCCGGGCCTGGGCCGGGGTACGCCGGGCTTTTTCCGCCAGCAGGGCGGCGATCTGGCCCTGAGCGCGTTCGCTGAGGCGCTGGGCGTGAGCCGTGGCGACACTCAGGGCCAGGCAGAACAGCAGGGCGCGGAGCAGACGGCGCAGGAGTGGCGGGGGAGGGAACATGACTGCGCGGCCGATGCACGGGGGTCGACCGTGCGTCATCGGCGGTTCAAGATGATCGCTTCGCGGCCGGCGTCATGCTCGAATCCAAAAAAAAGGCCGACCGCGGTGAGCGGTCGGCCGGAAACGGGAAACAGGGTTCAGCCTTCGGCGGCGGCTTCCTTCTTGGCCTTCTTCACCTTGGCCCAGCGCTTTTTCTGGGCGGCGATGATACGGGCGCGCGCTTCTTCGGAAAGCTGGCGCTTCGGCTTGGCAGCCTTCGGGGCTTTGGCGGGCTTGTCAGCCTTTGCCGGACGGCCGCGCTTGCCGGGAGTTTTGACCGGCTTGCCACCATAAAGAAGGGCGGTAAGTTCGGCTTTCAGGCTTTCGATTTTGCCGACGATTTCGACGGCACGCTTCAGGTTTTCCGGTGTGGGAAGGCTCATGGGATAAGTGCAACTTATCAGGTTAGGTCCGGAAATGCAACGAAAGTCTAACACTTTGTCATGAAGGAAAGGCGGCCGTGCCGGGTGGCGGTGCGCCTTGATCGAGTTCTTCGGCGGTGGCGATGATCGCTTCCGCCAGGGCCTGCCAGTCCCTTTCGGGGGTCTGCCAGCCACCACTGAAGCGCAGTACACGCCGCAGTTCGTCGGGCTCGGCACCGAGGGCCTGGAGAACGACGGAGGAGCCTTCGCGGCCGGAACTGCAGGCGGATCCGGTCGAGACGGCAAAACCACGCCGGCTCAGGCGGGTGAGCCATTTCAGGCTGGAGTGTCGTGGCAGCACCACGAGCAGGGTGTTCCACAGTCGTGCGGTGCCGGCGGAGATCGTTCGCAGCCCGGGCAGGGCCTGCTGCAGGCGGGCGGCGCAGGCGTCGCGCCAGGCGCTTTGGCGGGCGGCGATTTCAACGGCGGCAGTCTCGGCCTCGTCCAGCGCGGCGACCATGGCGAGGACGGCCGGAACATTTTCGGTGCCGGCGCGCCGGCCCTCTTCCTGGGGGCCGCCGTGCAGCAGGGGGAAGCGTTCGGCGGCGTTGGCCACCAGCAGGAAGCCGATGCCCTTGGGGCCACCAAACTTGTGGGCGCTGCCGGTCAGATAGTCGCACGCGCCAAGACCGGCGGCGGGCAGTTTGCCGAGCCATTGGGCGGCGTCGCAATGGAAGCGCACGCCGTGCGCGCGGCAGAGGTCGGCCAGCTGCGGCCAGGGCTGCAGGGCACCACTCTCGTTGTTGGCGGCCATGACTGAAACGAGGGCGGGCCGATGTTCGCGCAGGCAGGCCAGCAGCACTTCCGGCTGGACCACACCCTCGGTGTCGACCGGCAGGAAGTGGACGCGGTGGCGGCCAAGCCAGGCGCAGGCGGCCTCGCGCACACTCGGGTGTTCGACCGCGGAGAGGGCGATGACGGCATCCGGGGCCAGGCAGCGGGCGAGGCCGGCGAAGACCGTGTTGTTCGATTCGGTGGCACCGCCGGTGAAGATCACTCGCTCGGGCTCGGCACCGAGACGGTCAGCCAGTGCCTCGCGCGCGGCTTCGAGTGCCTGGGCGGTCAGGCCGGCCTCGCGATACAGGCTGGAGGCGTTGTGCCAGTGACGGTCGCTGGCCTCAAGCCAGGCCGCGCGCGCGGCCGGCGCCAGGGGCGTCGTGGCGTTGTGATCGAAGTAGCGCATCAGGCCGGCGGGAAGGCCGTCAGGATTCGGCGCGCCGGAGTTTCATCTTCAGGCGCTTCCAGGTCGGCACATCCAGATTTTCACCACCGGCGGCGAGGGCCGGCTCGGTGCCTTTGAAGCGACCGAGTTCCTCCTCCTTGCCCAGACCGAGGTCGATCTGCGGTTGGGCCGGTTTTTTCACCGCGACGAGCGGGGGCGCGATCTTCTTCGGTTCGATCTGGCTCGTGACCGGGGGATCCTCGTCGCGCAGGTAGTCGTCGATGCTGATTTTGCGCTCGGCGGGTTTGGGCGCGGGTTCGCTGGCGACCAGGGTTTTGAATTCCGGCAGCGGCGTCGTTTCACGGGCCGGCAGAAAATCCTCGATGCTGATCTTGCGCTCGGCCGGCCTGGACGCCGGTTCGCCGGCGATGATCGTTTTGAGTTCCGGCAGCGGCGCGGGTTCACGGGCTGGTGCGGGCGCTGGCGGAGCGGGCGTGCGGACTGCCGCGGGCGGCTGGAAGTCGCTGAGCAGTTCCATCTCAAGGGCATCGGCTGCGGGCGCGCTGCGCACGGCGTGCGCGGAGCGCGGCGCCGGTTCGGCGACCTGGCTGGCGACCTGGCTGGCGACCTGGCTGGCGACCTGGCTGGCGACCGGCTTCGGTGCGGGTGTCAGGATTTCTTCGTCCTGAAACAGCAGGTCGAGCGGCGGCACGATCGCTTTGGCGGCGGGCTGCGGCGCGGTCTCGAGCTTCGGAGCGGGTTCCGGGGCCGGCTCGGGGGCGGGAGCCGGCGGTTCGGGGATGAACTCGGCGGCAGGGGGCGGTTCCGGGGTGGGTTCCGCGGCGGCGGGGGCCGGCTGCGGTTCCGGGATGAATTCGGCGGCGGGCGCGGGGGCCGGTTCCGGGGCGAGTTCGGCCCTGGGCGCGGCGGGGGCTGGCGGGTTGACGATGGCGCGGGTCAGGCCGGAGCCGAGAACGTCGGCCATCTGCGGCATGGGTCGGTCGTTCTGCGGCAGCATCTCTGCGGGCGGCGCGGCGGCGGCGACGCTGTTGAGCTGTTCGAGGCCGAGCGAGCTGATGAGGGTGACCGCGAGGCTGTCCTCGAGTTTGGCATCGACGGCGACACCGAAGAGGATGTGGGTCTGGTCGGGCACGTGGCGGCCGAGCTGCTTCATGACCGCGTCGACCTCGACGAGGGTGAGCGATTCGCCGCCGGCGATGTGGACGAGCAGGGTGCGGGTCTGGTGCAGCAGGCGGCCCTGGTCGATGAGCGGGCTCTTGAGGGCGCGCTTGAGGGCCTCGGCACCGCGGTTCTGGCCGCGTGCCTCGCCGAATCCGAACAGGCAGCGGCCGTTTGAGGTGCTGAGGGCGGCGGTGAGGTCGTCGAGGCCGAGTTTCACCAGGCCGGGCAGGGTGACGATGGTGCAGATGGCGCGCAGGCTCTGGGCGATGAGCTGGTCGGCCTGCAGGAAGGCCTTCTGGATGCCGTCCTTGGGCAGGATGAGCTCGCCCATGCGGTTGTTTTCAAACAGCACCAGGGCGTCGGCGCGCTTCTGCAGTTGGTCGAGTGCCGCGGCTGCCTGGGCGTTGCGGCGCCGGCCTTCAAAGCTGAAGGGCATGGCGGCGGCGACGATGACGAGGGCGCCGGTGGATTTGGCGATTTCGGCGATCACGGGCGCGGCGCCGGAGCCGGTGCCACCGCCGAGGCCGGTGCAGAGGAAGACGATGTCGTGCCCCTCGACCTCGCGGCGGATTTCTTCGCGCGAGAACATGGCCGCCTCGCGGCCGAGGTCGGGGTCGCCGCCGGCGCCGGCGCCGCGCACGAGGTCGGCGCCGAGCTGGACCTTGACCGGTGCCATGGCGTGGCTGAGCACGCGCACGTCGGTGTGCATGCAGGCGAGCTTGGCCTCCACCGTGCGATCGAGCGTGATGCGGTCGAGGACGTTGACGCCCGCGCCGCCGATGCCGACGATGCAGGTGCGGAGGGCGGGCTTGCCGGAGTCATCCCGCTGGGTGTGGCGATCATATTCGACCATGGTGGGCTGGTGGGTGGAGGGTGGACGGACGGTTGGGTTCAGGACGGGGCGAGGAAACCGGCGACCTTGCGCTTGAAGAGCGGGAAGAAGGACCGCG
The DNA here is from genome assembly GCA_964605265.1 of uncultured Prosthecobacter sp. Taxonomy (GTDB): domain Bacteria; phylum Verrucomicrobiota; class Verrucomicrobiia; order Verrucomicrobiales; family Verrucomicrobiaceae; genus Prosthecobacter. The sequence continues at coordinate 12,939 of CAZSBO010000007.1, read as the reverse complement.
CCGGCTTTTCCTGATCGAGGATCTGGGCGTAGCGGATGAGGCCGATGGGGGCCGAGTACTGGGGCTTGTCGAACATGTCGGTGACGCCACTGAAGGGCGTCGAACCCGCACGCGTGACCTTCATTCCAAACACGTCGCGGGCGACGACGTCAATGCCTTTCAGGAGGCTGCTGCCGCCGGTCAGGAAGACGCCGGCGGCGAGGCGGTCGAGGTGGCCTTCGCAGCGCGCCCGCACCTGGTGGAGAATTTCCTGGACGCGCAGCTGGATCACCTCGTTGAGGAAGGCGCGCTCGACCTCGCCGATGGCGAAACCGTTGTCGTCCTCGATGCGCAGCATCTCGCCCGGCTCGACGTCGTCGAGCAGGCAGCTGCCGGCCTGGATCTTCAGGCTGTCGGCGCGGGTGTGCGGGATCTGCACGGCCATGGCGATGTCCTGGCTGATGTGGTCGCCGGCCAGCGGTACGCAGCCGGAGACGCTGATCATGCCGTCGTCGTACAGCACGAAGTCGGCCGTGCCGCCGCCGATGTCGATCATCAGGGCGCCCTCGCGCTTGGCTTCACGGCTGAGCACGACCTGCGCGGCGGCGACCGGATTGAAGACCACGTCCTCGACCTCCAGCGGGATTTCCTTGACGCACTTGATTGAGTTCTGAATGCGCGGCATCAGGCCGTGGATGATGTGGTAGTCGGCCTCCAGCTGGCGCGCCTGGCGGCCGATGGGCTGGCGCACCGCCTCGACGCCATCGACGATGTACTGGCGCAGCACACTGTGCAGGAAGACGTTGTCCTCCGGGATCGGCACGTTGCGGGCGATGTCCTTGGCCTCCTCGACATCGTTTTCGATGATCTCGGTCTGGCCCTCGGGCAGGCGGTGGCAGCCGCGGTTGTTCTGGCTCTCGATGTGCGCGCCGCTGACGCCGAGGAAGACGGTGCGGATCATCACGTCGCTGCGGTCCTCGGCACGCACGAGGGCGTCGTTCAGACAGGTCTGCACCTTGTCAAAATCGACGATCTCGCCCTTGCGCACGCCGCGCGAGGCGGCCTGGCCGATGCCGAGAATCTTGATGGAACCGTCGCGCTTGGCCTCGCCGACAACGACGCAGATCTTGCTCGTGCCGATTTCCAGCGCTGCGTAGATGGTGGATTTCGCCATGGGGTCAACGAAGCTGGGTGCTGGCGGTGCGCGGTGCCGTCACCGGCCGTGCGGTCGGGACCTGCAGCCCGGCCAGATCAGGCGGACTGCGGAAGGTGACGGGAACATTCTGCCGGGCCAGAAGGTTGAGGGTGTCGATTTCCCAGCCGCGCCGGCGCGCCTCATCGCGCACGCGGTCGAGCCGGGCCAGTTGCGGGTCGAGGTCGTCGACACCGAAGACCACCTGGGTCTTGTCGGTGAAACGGACGAGGATCGAGTAGGGCGTCTGCAACTGCAGGGCGAGTGCGCGCGGTTGGCCGGCCTCGTAGCGGGCATCGAGCGCCGCCACCAGATCAAGCGCTGCCTGCAGGCCGAAGTCGTTCAGCGGCCGGCCCGGCGTGTTCTGGGCCAGGGCCTCGTGCTGAATCACCGGCAGCGCCGCGTAGGCCTCGGTCAGCGCATCGCAGGGGAAGGGCACACCCTCGGCGTCCACCAGCCAGCCGTCGCCGGCGCGACCGACGATCAGGCCCAGGCGCGGGCAGTCCAGCCAGGCCACCGGCTGGCGCTGCTTGACGCGCAGGGTCAGGATGCCGGCATCGAAATCGCGCTCCAAGGTCACGGAGGCGATGGCCGGCAACTGGTGCAGGCGGGCGCGCACCTCGCGCATGTTGATGAAGAGCAGGTTCTCGCCGCGGGTCAGCAGGGTTGCACGGACGATCTTTTCGATGCTCAGCGGCCCGCTTGTCTGTACGGCGACCTGCTGCAGTTCGAATTGAGGGTTTTTCAGGATGGCCTCCTGCACCGTCACCTTGAGCAGGCCGGTGAAACAGATCAGCAGGATCAGGCGCAGCGCCCAGGTGTAGCCGCGACGCGTTGCCTCCTGCTTGGCCATGGCGCGAATTTTCGGCGAGTCGACCGGCAATTTGGCGGCGGTGGCGCTCCGTCCTGTCGACGGGCGCTTGCGGCCCTCCACGGCCTCAGGGCCGCGTCGCGTCGAAGCCTGGATTCGGGAGAGAGGCATGCCGGGTGCGAGCGTTAATTGTCAACGTTCATTAAATAACGGACTTTGACCGGCAATGCCATTTTTTTCTGGAAAAAACGCGACTCCGGCGGCCGGTCGGCGAGGGCTTTGCCAGAACCAGCTTGCCAAAGGGTGAAGTTCCCGCATAGTGCACCCCCGTTTATGGCTATTTTCATCGGCATCCTTACATTCATCGAGGTTCTTGTCTGCCTGCTCCTCATCCTCATCGTTCTCATGCAGCGCCCGCGCCAGGAGGGCCTGGGGGCTTCGTTTGGTGATGGCATGATGTCGCAGATTGCCGGTGCCCAGACGACCAATGTCCTGCAGAAGTTCACGGTTTACCTCGCCGTTCTGCTCTTTGTTCTGACGCTCAGCTTGGCGGTGTTGACCGCGCGCCAGCAGACGGCCAAGACCGACGTCAAGGTTTTCGACGAACCGCCGCCACCGCCCGCCGCGCCGGCCACCAACGAAGCGCCGAAGCCGGCCGCCCCGGAAGCCGCCAAGAAGGAAGAGACTCCCGCCGCCAAGAAAGACGAAGCTCCGGCTGCCAAGAAGGAAGCGACCCCCGCTGACAAGGCCCCCGCCGCCGCCCCGAAGGCGGCCACGGAAGCTCCCAAGGCCGCCGCCCCGGCCGCTCCGGCGCCGGCGCCCGCCGCCCCCGCCAAGGAAGCGGCACCGAAAGCCAACCCCTGATCCTGCCCGGCACTGAGCTGCGGGTTCAACCTCCGTTCCTGACCATGACCGGCGGCACGGCCTCCCCTCGCTCCGGCCTCGGCCGGCGGGCAGGCGTTCTAATGCTGGTGCTGAGTGGATGGTTGGCCGCTCTGGCGCCCGCCGCCGATGTCCGCTGCCAGCTTGCCGACGGCTTTGATTTCCCGGTCGGCAAACCCAATGGCGAGGGCTACTACAAGTCGCGCGGCTACTGGCCGAACGGCCACCTTGGCGAGGACTGGAACGGTCGCGGTGGCGGCAACAGTGACCTTGGCGACCCGATTTATTCCTGTGCACGCGGCGTGGTCGTCATTTCGGAAAACGTCCGCGGCGGCTGGGGCAACTGCGTGCTGGTGCGTCACGCCTACCGCGATGCGACCGGCAAGATCGCCATGGTGGACAGCCTTTACGCGCACCTGCATCAGCGGGCGGTACGCGTCGGTCAGGTGGTCGAAAAGGGCCAGCAGGTCGGCACCATGGGCGGCAACAACGGCATGTACTATGTGCACCTGCACTTTGAGATGCGCAAAAATCTGCGTATCGGCATGAACCGCACGTTGTTCGCCCGCGACAACAGCAATTACTACAGTCCGACGGACTTCATCAACAAGCACCGCAGCCTGTCAGCGGGCTTTCAGAAGTATCCGATCCCGCTCGGCCTGTTTGCCCCCTACGGGCGTGCCTTGGAGAAGCTCGATGGACCGGATGCCGGTCCGGGCATCCGGGTGCCGCCTGCGCCGGGCAAGATCCTGCCCGAGGCCGGTCCCTCCGCTGACGACGAGGATTTCTGGTCGAAACTGCGCAACCGGCTCAAGCAGGGCAAGGTGACGAACGGTCTGGAAGACGGACGCTGAGGGGATCTCCCTCCCTGGTCTGTGGCGCCAGGCACGGCGGCCTTCGCGCGGCGTCTCGCCACGGAAGCGCGAGCCGGCGGACCGGGCACTCAGGGCTCGGACGGCGTTTCGCCGAGCGCCTGCACGCGCTCGCCGAAGCGCAGCAGGTAGCCGAGCGCGGCCTTCATGCGGCCGCTTTGGGTGAAGCGGCTCGTCAGGCGCCAGTGGCGACTCAGGTCGTACGCGGCCTGCATGCTGTCCTGGCTGCGGTCCGCGCCCGACGGCGTGAAGCTGAGCTGCAAACGCGGGGGCTCCTCGCGGACGACCTTCTTGCGGTTGAAAAGCTTGCGGGTCAGTTCGCTGACAAAGAGAAAGGCGGCGCGACTGGCGGCTTCCGAGGCGAGCTCGGTGGCGGAACCGCCTAGCAGGGTGCCGGTGGCCAGCAGGGTGGCGATGTCCGGCTCGCTCAGCGGTGGCGAGCTGGTGAAGCGGGTCTTCGGAGCGGTCGAGGCGCCATAGACGAAAAGGCTGACGTCGTGACTGCCGATGCGCGATTCGCCGCGCAGGTCAAGATCCGGATCGAAGGGGCGTTCGGGTCGCAGGGTGATCGCGCCGTGGGTCATGCGCACGACGCTGAACGGCAGTTGCAACTGCAGGCGGTCGATGTGGGCACCGCCGCTGAGTTGTGGACTGGCGCCGGTGCCGGCCAGCCGCACATCCGCCGAGATGGCGCCGTTGGCCAGGTTGCCGGAGAGCAGCACGGGATCGCGGGTGCGCACCTGCACGTCGAATTCCCAGGGATGCAGGGCCGCGGGCAATTCCAGCTTCGCCTCGCGCCGGCGGGTGTCCGGCGGCACCGCCGGCACGTCGGCCGGCAGCTTCAACAGCGGCAGCAGGTCGATCTCGCGAAACACCCGGCCACGCACGAGCCCGATCTCACCACTCACCCGGCCGCGCTCCGGTGTGCCGGTGGCGACGAGGTCGGCATTGGCGCGCAGCGAGGCGCCGGCATCGCGGTACACGAGGGCTTCGTCGGCACGCAGGCGCAGATCGAGGCGCGGCTGTCGCAGGTCGGCGGCGTCCAGACTGCCGGTAAGGCGGACCTGGCCACCCGCGAGCAGCAGCGAGGCATCCTCCAGTGTCAGTCGCCGGTCCTTGCTGCGCAAGCGCAGGCGCAGATCGCGCACCGATGGCAGGTCGGGTCGCTGCCAGAGGATTTCTGCGGCGTCGAGGTCGACCGCGGCCTGCAGGCTTGGTTCGGCCAGGCTGCCACTGAGGCTGGCCTCGACCCGGCCGCGCAGGGGCAGGGCGCGGACGAGATCGGGTGCCAGTTCACGCAGGAAACCGAGGTCGGACTCCGGCAACTGCAATTGCGCCTCGACCGGCAACTGCATCCAGGCTTGCGCCGGCTGCTTCAGTGCGGCGACGTCCAGCGGCAGGTTGGCGGTCAGGGTCAGTGGCTGCAGCGGCGGCTGGGTCAACTCCAGGCGGTTCTCCACCCGGCCGTCCTGCCAGCGGCTGTCGAGGCTGAGGCTGGCAGGCGCGAAGTTTTTGGGAGCCTGAGGCAGAACGATCTTCGAGCCCCGCACCTGCAGGCTGCCGGTGGGATGGGTCGGCCGGCCCTGCAGGCGCAGTTCCAGATCGAACACGCCGCGCGGCAGGCCGCTGGTCCCGGCGGTGGCGAGCACCTCGTTCATGGGCAATCCCTGGCCGCGCAGGTCAACGTCGAGCGGTGGTGCCTCCGCGCTTGCCCAGGCGAGCGGCGCGCGCGCATGCCCCGCCAGCAGCAGGCGCTGTTCCTGCCAGAGCTGCAGTTCCTCAAGACCGGCCTGCCATTCGTCCAAAGCCCCGCGCGCGGTCAGTCGCCATGGACCGGCTCCCGCCTCCAGCCCGAGCAGGCGCAGCCGGCGCCCGGCAAACTCGGTCTGCAGTTCCAATCGCAGGGGATCGGGTCGACCCGCCAACCGCAGGTCGGCGATCCGCAGGGCCGCGCTGCCCGTGCCGGACCAGGGGCGCAGTTGGCCGGTGGCGGTCAGCCTGCCATCGGCGCGGCCGGCCAGGATCTCCGGCACGCCCAGGCCCTGGAGCAGGGCGTTGAACAGCGGCAGTTTCGCCAGGTCGGCACTCGCCTCGGCGTGGAAGGCATGCGGCGCACGCAAGGCCACGTCCGCGCTGGCATCGAGCCGGTTGTGCTCGTCCGCCTCCAGGCGCAGGCTGGCCAACCTCAGCTGTCCGTCACTGGCCCGCACCTGCAGCCGCAGCGGCCCCAGCGCCACCCCATCCCAGGCAGTGTCGGTGACGTCGACCTTCAAATCAGCCTGCAGGCGTTCGAGCGTGCCTTCCTGCACATCCGCCAGCGCCAGCGCGGCCCGGCCCTCGGCGCGCAGTGCGGCCCGCGCGCGTTCGACGGGGAAGTTCAGGCCGAACGACGCCATCCAGGCCGCGGCATCGGGCAGGTCGGCGCTCAGGATCACTTCCACCGGCAGACGCTCCTGCAACTGCAGCGTCGCCGCCAGGCGCACGCGGTTGGCGCCGCCCAGGCGCAGCTCCGGGATCTCCAGGCTGGCGTTGCGACCGTCGAGGCGGAAGCGACTGTCGATCTCCGGCAGGCGCCGGCCCTCCAACGCGAGCTGCCTGCCGCTCAGCTGGCCCTCGACTTCGGTCGGTACGGCACCGACGCCCTGGGCGCGCGCCTGCAGGTCGATTCGCCCCTGCAGGGGTGGCGCTTGCGCCAGCCAGGCCGCCGGCTCGGGCAGCTCGGCGCGCAGCGAGGCCTGCCAGCGCGTTTGCGCCGCGTCCGACAGTTGCGCGGGCAGTTCGGCCCCGCCCTCAAGGCGAACGTGGTTGGTGCCGCGGCTGATGACACCTTCGGTGAGGCGCGCACGGCCGCCGGCGACCGCGAGCTTGCTCACCAAACGGTCGGCCCGCAGGCCGGCGGCCTGCAGTTCGTTCGCGCTCAGTCGCGCTGTTGCCGCGAGTTGCCGCGGCGCGGTGGGATCGCCGCTGACCTGCACCTCGGCTTCGGCGTCGCGGAACTGCACCGCCTCGGGCAGGCCGAGGCCGGCCAGCGCGGCGGCATCGAGTCCGCGTACGCGCAGCTCGGCCTGCAATTGCCGCTGCGGGGCGAACAGTCCGCGCAGCGCCGCTTCCAGATGAATCTCTGCTGCGCCGCGGGCCCCGCGCGCCTGCACGCGCAGCTCGGCCTCCGGCTGCCAGAGGCGGCTGGCATCGACCGACAGTGCTTCGACGACCCAGCCGCCGGGCAGGGCGAGTTGTTCGAAGGCCACCTGCAGCGGTTCCCAGCGCAGCACGGCCTGCAGGTTTTCGAGTTTCAGGCTGCCGGGTTCGCGCTGCAGCAGGCGACAGCTGAAGCTGCCCGGCTTGCCGGCGCCGGCGCGCAGGCTCAGGCCGCGCACGAGCAGGCGTGAGCCATCGGCCAGGGTCAGGTCGAGATCCAGATCCTCAAGGTCAAGTTCGCGCGGCCACAGGGGAGGCGGCGGGTGGCTGGTCTTGGGCTTTTTCGCCGGAGCCGGTGGCAACTGGCGCAAGTCGGCCACGACCCGCAGGCCGCGGACGCGCAGCTTGTGGAGCAGGGCGGAGAAATCACCGCGCCAGAGCGCGCGCCAGTCGTACTCGGCGTGGATTTCGGCACCCTCGGCCTGCGTGAGCCAGGGCTTGCCGCGGACGCTCAGCTCACGCAGGCTCAGGTCGCGCCACAGGTTGCCGTGGATCTGCCAGTCGAGCTCGAGGCCCGCCCTCGTCGCCAGGGGCGGGCCGACACGCTGCAGGGCAAAGCGCAGCAGCGGCTGGTGCAGCAGGACCAGCAGCAGACCCAGTACGCCAAGGACCGCCAGCAGGCCGAGACAGCCGCGGCGGAGGCGGCGGCGCGGAACCTGGGGGGGCGGCGTCACAGGGGGCAGCTTACCCCAGCAGGCATCCACCGCAACCCTTCGCAGCACAGCGGGCGGCGGCGGCCCGCGCCCGGTTTGGGCCGACAGCCGCGACAGCGGCAAGCGGTGCACCACGCCTGTGGCGGTTACCCGCTGCGGCACGCACAGAGCCGCGGTTTCAGGACGGGGAATCGACGGAGGACGGGGCGGCGGGGGACTTGAAATGATCGTTCCAGACGAGCCAGCCCAGGGCGGCAAGCACGAGCAGGCTGATCACGGCCCAGCACAACTGCTCGATCCATTCGCGGCGGTGCAGCGCGCGTGCGGCGGTACCCGGTGCCTGCGGCGGCCGTGCGACGGGTGCCCGCGGTGCCAGAGATGCGGGCGGGGCGGCGTTTGTTTGCGGCGCGGCGCTGGCGGCTTCGAGCAGCGCGCGGCGCACCTCGGCGGCTGAGCCGTAGCGACGTGCCGGATCGTGCATCAGGCACTTTGACAGCACACCGGCAAAGCCGGGCGGCAGCCCCAGGCCGGCGCGACTGCCCGCTGCCGCCGGCGTCTTGCCCGTCAGCAGTTCATGAATCACCACGCCGAGCGAATAGAGGTCGGCCCGGTGATCGACGGCGGCACCTGCGATGCAGCGCTCCGGAGCGACGTAGTCTGGGGTGCCATACTCGGCCTCGTCTGGCGCGCTGACGGCCTGCAGGTCGCGGGCCAGACCGAAGTCGGCCACTTTGACCTGCCAGTTGGAGGTGATCAGGATGTTCGCGGGCTTGATGTCGCGATGGATGACGCCGTGACCGTGCGCGAACTGCAGCGCCTCGCAGACCAGGGCAATCACTTTGCGCGCGCGTTCGGGCGTCATTTCTCCGGCGAGTGTGCGGCGGTGCAGGTCGCCGCCGTCGACATACTCCATGGCTAGGAAAAAATGCCCGCCAGCGGTCTGGCCGAAGTCGTACACGGCGACGATGTGCGGGTGCACCAGCCGCGCCATCGCGCGCGCCTCGCGGATGAAATGCCCGGCCGCCTCGGCGTCGTTTTGTGCCGGCAGCAGCTTGAGCGCCACCCAGCGGTCGAGCGAGCGCTGGCGCGCCAGGTACACCGCGCCCATGCCGCCGACACCGATGACGCGCTCGACCTCGTACTGCGGCAGCAGCGCGGTCAGGGCCTCGGGCGTCAGCCAAGGCGACGCGCCTGCGGCGGCGGGCGGAACGGGATCCGGAACATCGGTGGGGGCAACCATCGGCGGGAGACAGGCAGCTATCCACGGCGTCGCCGGGCTTGGCCAGTGAAATCGGCGCGCGCGGATTTCTCCACCGACCCCTGTGGAAATCCGGCCACTCGGCGCGTTTGCCTTCCATGCTCCGCCTTCTCCCCCTGCTCGTCGCCGGCAGCCTCGCCGCCCAATCTCCCGACGCAGTTTTCCTGCATGGCCGCGTGCTCACCCTCGACGCCGGCGAACGCGTGGTCGAGGCGCTCGCCGTGCACGAGGGTCGCCTGCTCGCGGTCGGCGGCGATGCCGAGATCGAAAAACTCGCCGGCCCGCAGACCGAGGTCGTCGATCTCAAGGGCCGCATGGTCCTGCCCGGCCTGATCGAGACGCACTGCCACAGCATCGGCGCCTCGCGCGCGGCCCTGGCGGCCGACTACCAGGAATTGCACAGCATCGCCGAGATTCAGGACTGGGTACGCAAGCGCGCGGCCGAACGGCCGGAGGGCAACTGGATCGAGGTGCCGCGCAACGAGATCACCCGCCTGCGCGAGCGCCGCTTCCCGACGCCCGAGGAACTCGACGCCGCCACGACGCGCCACCCGGTGCTGTTCGTCTCGGTCACCAAGTCGGTGCTCAACAGCGCCGGCTGGCGCGCGCTCGGCGTCGCGCGCGAGGGCGACACCGTCAGCGGCGGCGAGGTCGTTTTTGAAAACGGTCGACCCGTGCTCATGCGCGGCGGACAGGCCGCCCTGCGCACCCTCATGCCGCAGCCGCCGGCGCCCTCGCCCGCGGTTCTGCGTGCCAAGCTGCGCGAACTGCACGGCGTGTACAACTCGGTCGGTCTCACCAGCCTCTTTGAGCGTGCCACCGACCGCGCGGGCTTCGATCTCTTTCGCGACCTCGCCGCCCAGGGCGAACTCACCACGCGCGTGCGCGGCACCTTCCGCTTTTCAGCCAAGGACGCGGCCGGGGTGGAGAAATATGTGCTGTCGCTCGGCCTCAAGCCCGGCGAGGGCGATGACTGGGTGCGCGCCACCTGCCTGAAGATCACCGTTGATGGCGGCATTCACTGGGGCACCACCTGGCTGAGCGAGCCGCATGGCGACACGCGCACCGCCTTTTATCGCAACACCGATCCCGCCTACACCGGCACCCAGTCCTACAGCGAGGCGCAGATGCGCGAGATCTTCGGCGCCGCCAACCGCCTCGGCTGGCCGATCAGCGCCCACGTCACCGGCGATGGCGGCGCCATGGCCGTGCTGCGCGCGGTGGCGGCCGTTGCCGGCGAGCAGCCGTCGATGCGCGACCGCCGCTTCAACCTCATCCACTGCTACTTCCCCGATGCCGCCATGGTGGCGCTGGCGAAGCAGGTCAACGCCGGTGTCGACACCCAGGGTTACCTCTACTACCGCGACGCCGATTTCATCGCCAAGATTTACGGACCCGCCTGGGCGGAACGCTTCATCGGCCTGGGCGACTGGGTCCGCGGCGGCGTGCCGGTCGGGCTCAACAGCGACCACATGATCGGCTTCGATCCCGATCACGCGATGAACTCCTTCAACCCCTTCCTCATGCTCTGGCTGGCCGTGGCGCGCCAGGACGACCTGGGCCGGGTGCATGGCGCCCATCAGAAACTCGGCCGGCTGGATGCCCTGCGCACGCTGACCACCTGGGCGGCCTGGCTGAGCTTTGACGAGGACCGCCTCGGCAGCCTCGAAGCCGGCAAGCTCGCCGACTTTGTGGTCATCGACCGCGACTACCTCGCCTGTCCCGAGGCGGAGATCCGCGACATCCGCGCCCTGCGCACCGTCGTCGGCGGCCGCACGGTCTGGCAGCGCTGAGGCAGGCGGTTAGAGCAGGCTGCTGTCGTCGCGCTTCTCCAGTCGACCGATCTTCTTTTTGATCGTCTCCAGGTGCACGGTCATCTCGTGCAGGGCCTTCAGGCAGTCCGCCTGGGTCTCGGCATCCTGCAACCCGGGCAGTGCCGGATGGATCTTCATGAACTGCAGGGCCACCGTCTTGCAGGCCTCACGGATGTGCTGGATCGATTCGGATCGGGTCATCCCGGAAAATGAAGCTGGCAACGCCCCAGGCAAGCATGGAAATGCTCCAGGTCCATGCCGCCAGTCGAATCCGGTTCATGCATGGCATTCGTGGTTTGCAGAGTGGAGCCGCCCTTGGAGAGTGACCATCCCCAGCCTCAAGGGGAGGTGTTTCCGCGTGCGGCCTCTGCGCGGCGAAGCTGCTGGTGGCACCGCTGCTTTTGCTGCCGCGGGGCCGGCAGCACGAACATTGGGCGGCTTTGTCAACCTGCAAAAATATCGGTAGTTTTACCGACTTGTTCTCCTAGGGGTTTCTCGGGTAACTCTGGCGGTCCATGTGCCCGCCTGCCTCTCCCTCCGCCTCCTGTCTCGCAGGCTTTCGCGCCTTCTGCCGCCGCGCCTGGGGGCTGCATGCCGTGCTCATCGCGCATCTGATCCTCCAGCCCTGCCCGATCTCGCACGCCGTCTGGGTGGAGGTCGACACCGATGGCGACGGCTTGGTTGACTTCGGTTATGACGACGGCGTGCCTCAGGCCGACGAGGCGGCGCCTGAGCTGCCGACCGATGGCGATGGCGATGGCTTGAGCGATGCCGAGGAGGCCGAGTTGGGTAGCGATCCCCACAACCCGGACAGCGATTACGACGGCCTGACAGATGCGGACGAGGTGCGCCTGAGTGGCACGAGTCCGTTGTTGGCCGACAGCGATGGTGACGGCATTTCCGATTACAATGCGTTTTACGGCAACGCCACTGTGGACACCCTCTGGGCCGGCGAGGGTGCGACCGCCTACGACTGGGATGGCGACGGCCTGCATGACCCGGTGGACCCGGATCCATACTCGGCGCAAAACATCGGTGACGCCGATGGTGACCATGTGCCGGACCCCGAGGACTCGCACCCGCTCGACCCGACGCTTTGGTGCGACAGCAATGGCAACGGCGTCAATGACGATGCCGAGGTTGAAGGTGCTGATTTGGATGGCGACGGGGTTTCGGACGCGACCGATTCCCATCCCGCGGATCCGCATCTGGACAACGACTGGAATGACAACGGCGTCGATGATGAACACGAGGATGGGGATGGCGACGGGGTGAGCAACCTCCAGGACTCGCATCCCAACTCCAACAGCCTGTGGTGCGATTGGAATGGCAACGGGGTCAACGATGATGCCGAAGCCGCTATCGCGGCGGGCCATGTCATCACTGGCAGTGCGGAGGAGTCGTCAGGCGAGGAGCCCGCTGACAGTGTCATGCAGGACCAGGATGGTGACGGTTACGGGGATGACCGCGATTCGCATCCCGCAGACCCCGGCTTGTGGAACGACCACAACGGCAATGGTCGCAATGACGATGAGGAAGCACCGCCGGACACGGACCGTGACGGCATTCCGGATGCCTTGGACGCCGCGCCGGCGGATCATGACAACGACGGCCTCACCGACACCGAGGAGTGGACGCTGGGCACGAATCCCGCCGAGGCGGACAGCGATGGCGACGGCCTCAGTGATGGCGAGGAAGTCTATGCCGGCACGGATCCGCTCAGTGTCGACACGGACGGCGATGGCCTGACCGACAGCGAGGAATTGCTTGCCTACCACACCGATCCCCTCGAGCCCACGGCCATTGCCCCCCCCGAAACCGCGGCCCCTTCAGAAGCGGAATCGATGCCCGCCACCGGATCCGCAGTGTTGAGGGTGTCGCATCTGGTTCCCGATCCGGGCTCGGAGACCGGTCAACGCCGCGTGGAACATCCCGATGGCGGCAGTTTGGCCTTCCCCAGCAAAAGCGCGCTGAAGAGCAAGGCGGATCTGACCAAGACGCTGACGGTGACAAACGGCAGCGCCACCACGCTCAGCGGCCTCAGCGCCAGCCTGTCGGGTCCGGACGCCGCGCACTTCCGGCTGGGCAGCCTAGCAAACACCGATCTCGCGCCGGGTGCCGAGCGCCCTTTGGCGGTGACCTTTTTGGCGCCGACACCCACCACCGACGCACGCAGCGCCACGCTGACCCTTCACGGCGGCGAGCCGGCCGTACCACTCTTTGTCCTGAACCTGCGCAGCGTCGTCAGCAGCGGTCTGTGGACCACGCACGATGACTACT
>CAZSBO010000006.1:18234-52601 GCA_964605265.1 uncultured Prosthecobacter sp. | reverse complement strand
ATAAGCCGTGTCCGAGAACGCCCCCTCCGGAGCCTTGAGCCGCCGCTGTCGCATGCCGGAAACCAACCCCAGCAAGCCGCCACGTCAACTCTTATCTCAATAAAGGGACAGACACTTTATAAAAGGACGGGATGGATGGGTAAGATACCCAACTCCTGCTGCCCGCTCCGTCGCTGCCAGTGCCGAATCCGGCTTGCCAAGCGGGCGGCCACATGAAAGAACAGGGCATGGAGTCGCATGAAGTCATTCGCGAGGCGCTGGAACGCACCTCGGCCAAGGAGGTGGCCAACCAGCTCGGCGTGTCGCTGTCGCTGGTCTACAAGTGGTGCGGCCTGGATCCGCGCGAGGGCGGCGCCACCTCCAACCCGCTGGAGCGCGCGCGGCAGCTCTATGAGAGCACCGGCCATGAGGCGCTGGTGCAATGGCTGTGCCACAAGGCCGAAGGTGTCTTCGTGAAAAACCCGCCCACCGGCCGCAGGCCCGGCCGCGAGGTCATGCCGGCCACCCAGGAGATTGTGCAGAAATTCGCCGACCTGCTCGCCGCGATCAGTCAGGCGGCGGCCGACAACCGCATCAGCGAGACCGAGGCGAAGGCGATCCGACGCGAATGGGACGAACTGAAAAGCCACACCGAACGCTTTGTGAAATGGTGCGAAGCCGGCGATTTCGAGCACTTGTCCGAAGACCTCTCCTCGCTTTCCTGAACACTCCCGCATGTCCGACCTGAAAACCTACCTCGCCGACCGCGCCGCCTTTGTCGACGCCGCCCTCGACCGCCTGATTCCAGCCGCCGACACCCCGCCCGCGACGATTCACCGGGCCATGCGTCACAGCCTTTTCGCCGGCGGCAAGCGCCTGCGCCCGATCCTCTGCCTGGCCGCCGCGGAGGCCTGCGGGGGCAGTCGCGAGGCCGCCGCCTTTGCCGCCTGCGCGGTCGAGTGCCTGCACACCTACTCGCTGATCCACGACGACCTGCCGAGCATGGACAACGACGATTTCCGCCGCGGGGTGCCGACCTGCCACAAGGTCTATGGCGAAGGTGTTGCGATCCTCGCCGGCGACGCCCTGCAGGCCCTGGCCTTCGAACTGCTGGTAAAGACGCCGGTGACCGTGCGCTACGGTGCCGGCGAACTCGTCGCCGAACTGGCACGCAGCGCCGGCAGCCTGCACCTCGTGGGTGGCCAGGTCGCCGACCTCGAGGGCGAGGGCCAGAAGCTGCCGCTGGAAGCGCTGCGCTTCATCCACGAAAACAAGACCGCCGCCCTACTGACGACCAGTCTGGTGCTCGGCGGCATGAGTGCCGACGCCCAGTCGGAAGAACTGCAGGCGCTGCGCGTGTTCGGCATGGCCACGGGACTCGCCTTTCAGATCCTCGACGACATTCTCGACGTCACCCAGACCAGCGAGAAGCTCGGCAAGAGCGCCGGCAAGGATCTGGCATCGGAGAAATCCACCTATCCCGCCCTCATCGGCCTGGAGGCCTCGCGTGCCGAAGCCCAACGCCTCACGCAATCGGCGCATGACGCGCTGGCCGTGTTCGGCGCACGCGGCACACGACTGCGCGAATTGGCCGACCACCTGCTGGCGCGGGATTATTGAGGCTGCCAATTTTCAACCGCAAGACAGGCCGCGCCGAGCGCGCCAGCCTCCTCGCCGAGCATGGTGAGCTCCACCCGCGGCGGCATGCCCTGCAAAGCCGGCACCTGGCGGTCGACTTGGCGGAGAATCTCCTGCCCAAAGTCATCGCCCAACTGGCAGATCGGTCCGTGCAGGACAAAGACCTCGGGATCGAGCAGGAGTTGCAGGCAGCCGATGACGCGGGCGAAGTCCGCCGCCACTTCCTCCATGCGCTCGGGAGAGCGACCGCGCAGTTCAGCAAAGGCGTCGAGCAGGTTCACGGGCACTGGCGCACCCTCGGTCAGCCCGGCCAGCCGCCGGTAACTCGCCGGCGCCGAGATGAGGTCGCCGAGTTCGAGACCGGGTCGCGACGGGCAGGGCCAAAAGCCGAGTTCGCCGGCGGCATGGCGTGCCCCCGTGGCCACGTTGCCTCCATGAACGAAGGCGGCATTGAAGCCAAAGCGGGCACCGAGAATCACGTAGTCCTTGAGCCGGTGCTGCAGCCCGTACCAGCGTTCCGCGAGCGCGATGGCACGCAGTCCCTGTTCCAAGTGCACAGGCACGGAAGTTGCGCCATTCAGCATGCGCGACACAGGGATGTCCTGCCAATCCTTGATGAAGCGGTAGTTCAGGGCCACGCCCTCGCGGGCATTGACCAGGCCGGGCGAGCCGATACCGACGCCGAGCAGCGGGGTTCCCATGCCTGACGACAGGATGTAAAAAACCTTTTGCAGCGTCTCAATCACCCGGTCCGCATTCATGTTGGGCGGCAAAAATTCATGGTAGCGCGTGATCACCTTGCCGGCAAAATCCACGGCCACGCCCCAGATGCCACCCCCATGGAACTCGATGCCGGCAAACCATCCGGCATCGGCACAGGGGCGCAACAGCCGTTTCGGCCGTCCGACATGGCCCAGTTCCTGACCCGACTCCTGAACCAAGCCACGCTTGATCAGGGTATCCACGTAGATCCCCATGGTGGATGCAGAAATCCCCATGGATCGGGCTAGGGACGACCGGGAATTGGCGCGCCGGGTGCGCAAGTGCAAGACGCACTCCGCCAGTTGCTGCTGAAACTCGTCGGGCTTGTAGCGCATCTTGATCAACAGGACGGCCCAAGAGCGGCACGAATTACGATTATTGTCATAATAGTGAGTATTTCACGCAATTTTTAAATTGCAAATCCTGTCGGAAAACAATTTCTCAAATTTGCAACGCCCGACTGCGCTACGAAAAATACTGGGCTCGGCTTCGCGCTGCTCGGAGTGCGCTTGCGGGCTGCCTCCGAATTCTGCCCAAGACATTGGGTGGTCGCCGCAGCAACTTTTCGCATGGATCAGGCGCCTGCCAGAAAAGGCTGTTGTTGCCGCGTATGTGTCCCATGTCCTTGATCGCCCAGGAAAACGCCCGGCCGGGCTCCACCGACTGGCAACTCACCCGTGTCCGCCTTGATTCCAGCACCGGCTTTCGATCCCTCAGCATCGAAGGCTGGTGCTCGCGCCAATCCGTGCAAGCCGGCGAGACGCTCGACTTCTTTGTCAGCACCCGGCCGGCGGCGCGCTTCAAGCTGGAGATTTTCCGTACCGGCTACTACCAGGGGCGCGGCGCCCGTCTGATGGCGGAGCTCGGCCCCTTTGAGGGTGTCGAGCAACCGGTGCCGGAGCCGGAACCGGACACTCGACGGGTCGAATGCGTCTGGACGAAGACCACAAGCCTGACGATCCCGGCCGACTGGCTGAGCGGTGTTTACCTGGGTCGCCTGACGACGCTGCCCGACGCACCCGACCAGCCCTACTGGCAAAGTTATGTGGTCTTCATCGTCAGGGACGACCGGCCGGCCGACATCCTGCTGCAGTGCAGCGACAACACCTGGCAGGCCTACAATCGCTGGCCGGTGGACACCTCGCTGTACATCCATCCCAAGGGCGGCCAGGGACCGTGGCCGCATGTCAGCTTTGACCGCCCCTACGCCAAGTATGCGCAGATTTACGAGAATCCACAATCGGTGGGCAGCGGTGAATGGCTGTGCTTCGAATTCCCCATGGCCTACTGGCTGGAGCAGCACGGTTATGATGTCAGCTACTGCTCGAACAGCGACATGATCACGCCGGATCGCGGTTTGAAGTGCAAGGCCTTCATCAGCATCGGCCACGACGAGTACTGGGACATCCGCCAGCATGAAAGCGCCGTTCAGATGCGCGAGGCCGGCGTCAACCTGCTCTTCCTCTCCGGCAACAGCGTCTGCTGGGTCACCCCCTTCTCGCCCAATGCTGCCGGCACAGCGAACCGGCGCATCTTCCGTGGCGGGCCCTATGGCGGCGAGCACGACCATGCCGTTCACCGTGAGGCCAACCACGGCCCCTTCCCGCACCGCGGCCCCGATGAGGGCTACCTGATGGGCGCCCGCAATGTCCGGCCGGTCAACGGCGGCGGCGACTGGACCTGCGTCCAGCCCGAGCACTGGCTTTTCGAAGGCACCGGCATGAAGGCCGGCGACGCCATTCCCGGACTCATTGGCTGGGAATACCACGGCGATCCGCCCGCCGACCTGCCCGGTTTGGAAGTGGTCGCTGCCGGCACCGCCTGGCAGGGTGGCCGCGTGCCGCAGCAGTGGACCGCGACGATTTACCCCGGCCCCAAGGGCAACTTCGTCTTCAATGCCGCCACCATTTGGTGGGGACTGGGCATGAGCAAACCGCCCGGCACCCTGCCGGTGTGGAGTCACTACTCACGCCCGCAC
This sequence comes from uncultured Prosthecobacter sp., assembly GCA_964605265.1. Classification (GTDB taxonomy): domain Bacteria; phylum Verrucomicrobiota; class Verrucomicrobiia; order Verrucomicrobiales; family Verrucomicrobiaceae; genus Prosthecobacter. Next base: position 48,244 of record CAZSBO010000006.1, on the reverse strand, counting down.
GGCCCGGATGCCCGCGTCCAGCGCATCACTGAAAATCTGCTGCGCCGGGCCTTGGGGTGAAGCGCGGCATTTTGACACAAAAGCTCGATCCGAGCTTGTCCTAATTGTGCCGCTTTGACTGTTCGGGAAATCGATTCAATTCGTCTCGGATTTTGCAATGCATTTGTATTGAATCGCTTATCGAAGCCCGATCCACATTGGCACACGAATTGCAGGGTCTTGAGGCTGTCATTCGACAACCCCACAACCCAACCTACTGCCATGCAACTCCTGCGTTCCAACCCTGCCTTCCGCCTCAGCCGTGTGGCCGATTTCGATTCCTGGGTGCGCCAGCCCTTCGCAGCCTTCCCGCTCATGGGACAGTGGCTCGATGAAGTGCTGCCCGGCCTGCATCAGGGTCGCCCGGCGACCGATGTCTACGAGGCGACGGACCATTACCATGTCCGCCTTGAACTGCCCGGCGTCAAAAAGGAGGACCTCAAGGTCGAGGTCCAGGACCGCCGGCTGCAGGTAAGCGCGAAGCGGCGCGAGGTGAGTGGTGGCCAGGAAACCTGCTTCACCCTGACGCGCGCCATCACGATGCCGGAGGGTGTCGCCACCGACGCCATCTCGGCCAGGCTCGAAGACGGCGTGTTGCAGATCACCCTGCCCAAGCCGGAGCAGCGCAAACCGCGCAACATCGAAGTTCAGTAACCTCCTGCCCAGCCATGACCACGAACCCTGAATCCCCCCGCAACACCCCCGAGGCGGCCTGGCGCAAGCCGATCTACCGCGTGCTCGAAGGCCAGGATGCCTTGGAAGTTCGCATCGAACTGCCCGGTGTGCCCAAGTCCGGTGTGTCGATCCGCCTGGAGGACAGCGTGCTGACCGTGCGCGGCCGACGCGCACCAACGCTGCCGGAGACTTGGAAACCGCTGCACCGCGAGATTCCGGCGGAAGACGCCCTGCTGCGCCTGCGCCTCAACACAGCGGTCGATGAAGACCGCCTGGAGGCCCGGCTGGAGCAAGGCGTGCTGAGCCTGCGTTTGCCGCTGCGCGAGACCGCCCGGCCGCGCCAGATCGAGATCCAGTGACGGTCCGCCGTCATGACGGCGCGGAGCCTGCGGGCTCCGCGCCTTTTTTACAGCGCCGGCAGGGCGCGCTGCAGGGCGGCGAGGAAGCGGTTCTCCTCCGGTGTCAGACCATCGCGGGCCAGCAGGTTGGTGACGACGCCGAGCGCCTCGACCTGGCTGGCGGCATCGGTGAAAAACGCCGCGCACTGCGCCATGTAGGCGAGGCGGGTCTCCTCGTCGGCCTCGGCGAAGCGTCGTGCGCGCGCGAAGGATTTTTCGAGGAAGAGGCTCTTCGGATAATCCGACTGCCAGCCCTCGGCGATGAAGGCCGACTCAATGAGCGCCTCCTCGGTGAGCGAGATGTGGCTGTCGGCGTACAGGGAGAGGGTGAGGAGGTCGAAGAGGGCCTCGCGCTGGGACTGGGTCATGGCGTGCGGCACGCATTCTACACGCCGCCGCACGCCAGCGCCAGCGCGATGCTCAGGGGGCGCCGAGCAGGCGGCGGGCCTTGTCGGCGGTCAGGCCCATGGCGGGCAGTTCAAAACCGAGGGTGTCGCCGTTCGGCCGGAAACCGCCGCCGTCGACATCCACATAGATTGGGTTGTTGTAGGCGCAGGGGCGCATGCGCGCGTAGTCGCTGGTGCCAAAGCCGGTCTTCATGTCGCCATCCTCATCAATCGCCACCACGATCAGGTGGGCATCCTCCTGGAGCGGGATGCGCAGGACCTGGTCGAACTTGACGACGCCGTTCTGGAACATCTGCGGATGGGTGGCGCGGGTGAAGTTGAAATCCGGGTGTGGGCGGCTGTTCACCAGCACCTGGACGCGGTCGATGTCCATCCAGTCGGTGCACTGAACACGCACCTTGAGATCGACACCGCCGGCGGCGCGCACGTCATCACCGGCGGTCTTGCCGTCGGGCGTGGAGACTTCGAGGAAGGGGCCGGTGGTGAGGACGATGTTGCCGGCCTTGGCGCGCGGCGCGAGCTGGGCCCAGTCGATCTGCGCCGGGTCGTCGGTGGGGCTGGGCAGATAGATGCGCCAGGAGCCGACGCCATTGCCATAGACACTGTGGGCGTCGGCGACGCCGACGGCGACCAGTCGATGGCCCTGATTGAGAAGCTGGCGCCAGAGGAACTCACGCACGTAGGAGACCTTGGCGGCGAGCGCGCCGGCAGAGCGTGTGACGCTGAAGGGGGCCTCGGCGAGGATGTTGGTGCCGGGGCCGTTCTGCGACTCGCTGCCATCGATCATGGTGCCGACGCCGACAAAACCGCCGTCCGCGCGGCCATCGCCGTCGCGGTCGATGAACATGTTCGAGAGGTCGGGATGGTTGAACTGGATCCAGCGGTCGGCGCGTTCGCCCTGCCAGCGGCGCAGGCTGAGGGCGGTGATGCGCGGATCGTCGTTCCACTCCGGCGCGCCGCCGTCCTGGGCGAGCGGGTCGGGCTCAAAGGGGAAGGCGTTGAAGTGCTGGCGGCGGCCGGTGAGCTCGACCCCTTTGACGGTTTTCACAAAGGGCGCCAGGCCGAGCGCGCGAATCGTTGGTTCCCAGTCGAAGAAGCGGTTGTGTTCGGTGGTGGGGGCGAACTCGAGGTGCTCGACGGCGAGGTTGATGACGCGGCCGTCGGTGTCGCAGACGTTGTCGCCACTCGGCGTGCTGTGGTTGTGAAAGTCGCTGCTGATCCAGCCGCGGCTGTCGACGAGGCGCTTGAGCACGCCCGTGAATTCGGCCGTCTTGCCGGGCTGGACGACCACTTCCTTGGACAGGTGACCGAACTCCGGGCCGCGCACGACCACGACGCGATACTTGCCGGGCGGCAACTGCTGGGTGAAGTGGCCGTTCTCGCTGTGGTATTGGTCCACGCAGCCATGGGCACGCCATTTCGGGCCGAGGTCGAGCTTGGGCGCGCCGGCGTCGAGGGGTTCAAAGTGGGCCTTGCAGGGAATGGGCTTGCCGTCCTCGCCGGTGATGGCGAAGCGGATGCCGGCGGCAGCGGCGAGGGTGAATTCGGCCTTGGCTTCGGCGCCCTCGACGACCTCAAGACGCAGACTGGCTTCGGGGCGACCGAGGTCGCTGACCACGAGTTCAGCGGCACCGACCGGCAGTTTGAACTGGAACCTGCCTTCGGCATCCGGGTAGGCGGCAAGGCCGGCCTTGCCCTCGGGTACGAGCAGCTTCGCGCTGGCGACGCCGCGGCCGTCAGCGCCGGTGATCCGACCCATGACACTGCCGAGCTTGGTTCCCTGACGGGCGCGCACCTCCCCCACCGCGGCAGCGGGCGAAGTGCCCACGGCAAAGAAGCGCTCGATGACCACTTCCTGGCCCGCGGCCAACTCCAGGCTGTCGGCCAGCTTGTCGACACCGGTCAGGCGCAGCAGGCCGAGGGCGTAACCGCACTTGTGCGCCGGGTTGATGGCATCGGCCCAGCGGATGCCGTCGGCCGTGGTGCCGGTGACGTCGAAGCGGGTCAGGTCGTCCTTGGCAGCCACCTTCTGCGGCTTGTCCGACTCATTGCGCAGGGTGGTGGTGATGAAGATGCCGGACACGCCGTCTTCGACACGGTACTCGTGGCGTTTGAAGACGCCGCCGTTGAGCGCGGCGGTGGTGACCGACTCGACCGTGCCGGCGCCGGCGGGGCGAACGTAGGAAACGCGACCATGACCGCAGGGACCGTAGACGACGAGCTGGTCGTTGGCGGCGCCGCGCAGGGTGAGGTCGTAGAGGCAGCCGGGCGAGACCCCGTCGTCGCCGTAGAAGGTGCTCATGTTGGCGCGCCGGTTGGCGGCATTGTGGGAGATCACGGCCTCGACCGTGTCACTGCGCAGGACGAAGTCGCCGCGGATGCCATCGGCCTCCTTGCCGCCGGGCAGCTCGATCTCGCGATCTCCTCGGGCTTCAAAAACTTCGAGGGCCTGCACGGGCAGGACGAGAAAGGGCAGCAGAAGCAGGGAGCGTTTCATGGCGGGTCGGTTGCACGCCTCCGGTAGTCAGACCGGAAGCGGCGTCAACGATCCTCATTCAAACGTTCCGACACCGGCATTTTCACGCCGCATCGCGCCCTTTTGCCGGGCGCGCTCACTCATCGGCAATGCCGGGGAAGTAGCCAACATCCATCTGCACCCGGCCGGCCGCCGTCGAGATCGAGCCCTCGATGACGGAGCGCGTGTCGTTCTCCTCGTCGTACACCGGTCCCTGGCCGGAGATGCCGGTCAGTTTGGTGGCGCCGACGGCGTAGACCGGCACCCGGTTCAGCGCGCCGCCGAGGCTGGTCAGTCGCTCACTGCTGCTGAACACACCCTCCATGCGGGCGTAGCCGACGAAGAAATCGAATTCGTCGAAGGGTTCGCCACTGAAGTCGATGTAGTAGATGCGGGTCGACTTCCAGTTCGACAGGTCGGTCTCGGTCACGGTCGTGGTGTCGGTGGCATACTGGTAGCGCTCGACGTAGTGGTAGTTGACGTTGGCGGCGTAGCCACTGCTGTAGGTGTCCGGATAACCTCGGAAGATGACCCCGTTCAGGTCGACGATGTCGCCCTGCGTCTTGTGCACGGCATAGAAGCGGCTCTCGCCGGTGTAGGGGAACTCATCATTGAAGGTTGGCGTCGCCTGAACAATCGACCAACCGGCGAGGTACGGGGCGTTGCCGTATTGCGGCAGGATGCCCGACTGGATGAGGTCGCTGAGGAACTCCTTGTTGCCGTACTTGCGGGTGCCGATCTTGGAAACGTACTCCTCGTGGTACTCGTCGCTGACGGGCACATCACCGCGATTTTTGAGGATGAGCCAGTCGTTGAAGTAGGCCGGGCCGCCGAGCGGAGCGCCGAATGCATCCTTCGCCGGCAGCGGCCTGCCGGTGTCGGGATCCTTGAGCACCGTGCCGGGGCGACTGAAGCTGAGGGTGAGCTTGAACTGGACACCGGCGACGGAGCCGGGCAGCGGCGCCTGGGCGGCGGCTTGACCGGCAATCAAAGCGAGCAGGAGGAGGCGAAGTTTCATGGCAACAAAAAGGGGCTTGCCCGTGAGACGGTGCAAGCCCCGTGCGCATTCAAGGCCGCGGCTCATTTGCCGCCGGGCAGGCCGGGCATCTTCATTTCCTGGTAGTCGGTCGGCAGGGTGAAGATGGCCGCGTCAACCGCCTCCTCCTTGGCCGAGACCAGCTCCGAGACGCTGGACTTGCCCATGACCTGCATTTCCGACTTGATGACCATGCCCGGGAAGTCGCTCGCCTGCGGTGCGAAGGCGCTGGCGGGGTTGCCCATGGCCTTCATGAGCTTGTCCTGGGCGGCGTTGAGGGCTTGGTAGCCGGGGAAGTCACTCGCCACCCAAAATTTGCCGGTGCCCATCTTGCCGGTCCAGGTGAAGACCTCGCAGTCGTAAGCGCCGACCTTTTCCTTCATGCCGGTGGCGACCGGTTTGGCGACCGCCTGATCGGCGCCAAAGGCGGCGCCGGCCAGGGCCATGACGCCCTTGAGGGTGTCGGCATTCAGGCGCATCATCATCTTCTGTTGGTGCATGAGCATGGTCATCTGGCCGTCGGCAGCGCCGGCGATGATCGACATCTCCTTGCCGGCATCGAGGCGGGTCTGTTCGCCCTTGATGCGGATGAGGATTTCTTCGGTCTTGCCTTCGGCGGTGGCTTTTTGCACGACCACCCAGTCGGCGCAGACGGAGGTGGCGAGCAGGCAGAGACCGGCGATGAGGGAGCGGGGATGAGGCAGAGTCATGGCTGTGGGGGGTGAGGTGGAAAATCGGGAGGTCGGGGTCAGGAGCCGAGCATGTTGGCGTTGAAGACCTCTTCCGAGATCTTGCCTTCGCGGTAGAGGTTCATGAGCGACTGATTCCAGCGCATGTTGCCCTTGCAGCGCAGGGCGTCCTCGAGGGAGGTGGCGCTGCCGTCATAGGCGCGAATGCCGGCGGAGACCGCCTCGTTGGTGTTCTGCAGGTACTCGGTGACCAGAACGCGGCCGCTGAAGCCGGTGAGCAGGCCCTGGGAGAGCACGAAGGTGAGGGTCTCGCCGAGGCGATGCAGCACGCCGTGCTGCTGGTCCTTGGGGAAGAACTCGAGGATACGGTCGATGGTCTTGACCGCGCCGCGGGTGTGCAGGGTCGAGAGGACGAAGTGACCGGTTTGGGCGGCCTCGATGCAGGTTTCCATCGTCTCGCGATCGCGAATTTCCCCGAGCAGGATGATGTGCGGGGTTTTGCGCAGGACTTCCTTCAGGCCGGTCTGGTAGGACAGGGTGTGGCGGCCGACCTCCTGCTGGGTGACCAGCGACGGACAGGGAATGAACACGCCGGGGCGGTTGGGATCCTCCATGGTCGTGCCGTAGCGGTACTCGATGGGATCCTCGACGGTGACGATGTGCTTGTGGAAGTTGCGGCGCACCCAGTCGAGGATGGCGGCGAGCGTCGTCGACTTGCCGGAGCCGGTGGGACCGGTGATGAGGCCGAGGCCAAAGCGGCGCTGCATGAGTTCGCGCAGGCTTTCCGAGATCAGCGGATCAATGCCGAGTGTCTCCAACTGGCTGATGCGGCTGCGCAGGCAGCGGCAGGTGACGCCCATGCCGTGGTCGCTCAGGTGCACCTGCACACGCATGCGCACCGGCGAACCCAAGGCGCCCTGGTCGCAGCTGAAATCGATGACCCGGCGCGCGCGCAGCAGCTCCCACATTTTCTCCGCACCGCCGGCGGCCTTGCTGGGGTCGTCCCAGACCTCGAGGGTCTGGCAGCCAAACAGCGCCTCGGCAAAGGCGGCCACCGCCGCGGCATCCTGCGGGCCGTAGGATTCGGCGATCTCGAGGCCGCGATTGGTGTGCAGGTAGAGCAGGCCGCCGGAGCGCACCTGGACATCGGAAATTTCGCGATCGGAGTAGGTTTCGGCCAGTCGGCCAAGGAGGTTGTCAACGCTGACGGTGCTCATGGATTGAAAATCAATCCTGCTGTATTTCCTCGATGACAACAAGCCAATTCATCTGATGCACGGGTGGAAGTTCCGCCGGGCTGCGCAGCGGCCGGAGGTCGGCGCTGATGTTCTCCGCGTGCACGGCATCGTCGCTGCCCGACTTGATGTCGAGCGGGCTCCAGCTCGTGCCAACGCCCTTGGTGAGGGTGCCGATCTGGCCGCGATGTTCGACCAGGCGGTTGACCGAAGTCGTGCCAATGCGCAACTCGGCGGCGAAGATGGACAGCGGTGGATAGAACTCGTCGGTGTCGGCCATGCCCGACCCGGCGGGTGGCGCGGCCAGCGGCACATCATTGAGGTCGTCGCCAACGTACACCCGCAGGGGGGCGACGACTGAAAGCCCGTTGCTGAAGTTGGTCAGATCCCGCCCCTTGCGAATGATGACGCACATGTCGTCCGCCGCCGGCGGGTCGTCGAGGGCGCCGACCGTGAGCGGGTCGGCCGAAGTGTCGACGCCGAAAAACAGACTGTGGTTGACGGCCGCCGCCGCGCCGCCCTGAGCGAGCAGCCAGGGTTCGAACTGGGTCGGCTGAAAGGTCAGGCAGGAGCGGCTGTTGTCCATCAACTCGGTCTGAAACGGCATATCGGCACCGCCCGTCTCAAACAGCGTCGGCCAGTTGACCCCACGACGAAGGATCACTTCGGAGGTGCCGCCGGCGCCGTTCTGAAAACGCACGCGCAGGGCGGTCGGCGTCTGGTCGGCAAGGCTGACCATGGCAATCGCCTCGACGCTGACGCGGCAACGGGCGCCGCCGGCGACGTAGGACTGCCAGGCATTGGCGGCCGCGGTGCGCTGCAGAAAGCTGCGGCCGGCCTGGACCGGCAGGAAGGCGAGTCGCCCTGAATTGGCCGAGATCGCCACCGGCAGGGCATCGCTCTGCTGTTCCGCCTGCATCATCTCGCGAACGCCGAGGGCGTCGAAATTCTCAGCAACCTGGATGCCGCCAACATCAAGCGCCCCGTTCAGCTGGATGCCGGAACGCCCCGCCAGCCGCGAGGCGCCGAAAGAGCCCTGGACAGCCATGGCATCGGCGTACACCGATCCCTCGATGCGGACGTTGGCCGCACTCCAGGACGTGCCGTTCTGGTGCCGGCCAATCTCGGCGAAGGTGGCGGCCTCGATGGGCATCTGCGAGGGCACCTCGTAGAGGGAAAGCACATAATGACGGACCAGCGGCTGGCGCGGGCCGCCGTAATTGACCGAGAAGGCCCACCAGTTGTGCTTGGCGACGAACGGCTGCCCGGGTGCGGCATAACCAAAGCGGATGTTGGGATAGGGAATGAGGTTGTAAAGGGAGTAGGCGGCGACGTCAGCGAGCAGGCCCGGCGACTGGATCGTGTAGCGTTTTTCGGTACTGACGACCGGTCGCTGGGCATCGGCCTGCTGCAGGGTGCCGGACATGTCGAGCAGTGGCGGCACACGCCCGGCAAAGGCGGTCTGGGTGAAGACGGCGGCGTAGTCGGTGGTGCCGGGCGTGACTCGCCCAGCTTCGCCGGTCAGCGAGGTGATCCAGCTCTGCACCATGGCATCCTCGGTATCGCCGACATCGCCGACGCGCATGCGGTCAACGCCAAGTTCGGCGGCCAGCTCGGGCTGCAATCGCTTGGAGACGCCGGCGATTTCGACCGCCTCGCGAAAAATCGTCGCCCAGGAGTAGCTGTCCGAGGCAGCGTGATCGGCGTTCAGGCAGGCCGCGGCCTTGGCCGGCACCAGGGCGACCAGAGCGCGCATCAGCGCCTCCTCGCGTTGATGGTAGTCCATGCGCAGCTGCGTCTTGGCGGACTGGTCCCGGGTCATGAGGTTCTGCTTGAACAGCATCGTCAGGCTCAGCGTCATGAGCAGGGCCATGCCGGTAACGGCGGGAATGGCGGCATAGCCGCCGGTGCGAATGCGAGTCTTCATCGGGCTCCTCCTCCGTAGGTGATTTGTTCGCCATTCGGCCCGGACAGGGTGATGGTCAGGATGCCCTGATCGGCGGCAAATGTGGCATCGCTCAGGCGGTCGCAGATGCTCCAGGAAGTCTGACTGCCGTCGGCGAGGGTGTGATGGAAGCGCAGGTCGACCCCGCCGGCGACGGCCTGGGTGGAAATGATCCGGGTCTGTGTGGTCTGATCGGCGGCGCGAAACAGCAACCGGACTGCACGCCCGCCGGCGAGCACGGGTGCGGCACCGGCGACGGCGGCATCGTGGGTTTCGTAAATGAGATAATGATCGGCCTGACTGAAAATGCGGCCGACCAGATTGCCGACCTTCGGCGCCTCGTCGGCGAGAAAGCTCTGGCGCTGGGCGAGATTCATGAAAGTGACATGCTGCTGGAGCATGACCACGAGGCTGGAGCCAAGGATGAGCATGAGCCCCATCGCGGTGGAGAGCTCCATCAGGGTGAAGCCGGCGCGGCGCGTCCGGCGGGGCTGGACGGCGGTTTTCATTGGGTGCGCAGGATGGTGCGGCTCTTCACGTAACTCTGTTCGCCCACCTGATAGGTCAACACAGAGTGCAGCCGCCAGATGTCAAGATCGGGCGCGCCCTCGCCGACGGCGGCCGCCACGGGGGCGCTGTTGACGCGGAAGCGCACGATCCGGCCGGTGACTTCGGTGCCACCGGCCAGGCGCCCGAGCGAGACGACGGCTTCGAAACGGGCCTCGCCGCCGCCGGCGTTCGGCCAGGGTGAGTTGGCCGCCACAAGGTCGGCCATCGGCAGGCGGTTGGCGAGCGCGGTTTCACGGGTCATGTAGGAGTCCGTCAGCGTCTGCATGATGGTCCACTGGTTGCTGCCCAAGGCGAGCAGCGAGGCGCGCATGAGCAGCAGCGCCAGCATGGCGGCGAGCCACATGCCGAGCGAGACCTCGATGAGCAGGCTGCCGCGCGGTCGGCGGATGGCGGATGGCAGTCTCATGGCCGGCCGGGCGGCAGCGCGGGGGTTATTCCTCGGGCGTCTCGGCCGTGCTCAGCTGGCCGCGCGAGGAGATGGTTCGGTCGACCTCGAACGTCACGTAAGCGAGGCGCTCGGGGGCGCGGTTGAAGAAGGGGGTTTCGGTGATGACCTCAAGGGTGTAAACGCCGTCGCGCGAGGCGTAGTTGGAGAGGTCGTCCATGCTGAACGAGAGGGTCTGCGGCACGTTGGTCGTTTCGCCCTCAACGTCGGGATTGTAGAAGCTGCCGAACTTGCGCTCGGTGCCGTTGATGAGGGTGCCTGCGGTGCCGAGCACGGCGCTGCCGCTGTAGATCTGCACGTAGGTGCGCGAGTCGGGGTAGAGGTGCTGGAGGCGCACGACGATCGAGGGGATGCGATCGATGAAGACTTGCGAGGCCGTGATGTTTTCAATGGCTCCCTTGGCGACCGGCCAGACCTCGATCTTCGGCTGCGCGAGGATGGTGTCGGGCACACCGTCGGCGGCATGCCGGATGAAGGTGTAGATGTGCTCGCCGCAGCCGAGGATGGGGCTGGAACAGGGCAGTTCGTGATACAGCGGGCTGAGGTCATGCTCGCCGTTTGAGATTTCGACTTCGGCCAGCACGCTGGGCGCGAGATCCGCGGGCGCGGAATAACTTTCCAGGTCGAAGGCGCGGATGTGCGAACCGAAGTACACCGAGCGCTCGGCATCGTTGGTACTGCCAGGAATGAGTCCCAACACCTTGTAGACCAGACTGAACGGCCGGTCGGCACGGGTGCGCCGCACGTAGTTCGAGCTCGCCGGATCACCGCGAACGTAGGGATCCTCGGAAGTCACGGTGACGGTGACCTCCGGCGAATAGGCGCGCATGAGCTTGCTGTCGAGCAGGTAGATGTTGTTGTCCCAGGCGGTGCCCCGCGCAAACAGCTCGAAGAGGGAGCCCTGCTCGCTGATCGGCAATGCAGCGGTGAAATCCCCACCGTTGGGGCCGAGGGGCAGGTCGTAAATCAAGCCACTGGTGAGGTCGGTCTGGCGCACCCAGGATTCCTGGGCAAACAGCCCGAGACCGGGGCTGGCGGCAGCCAGCAGGAGCAGGCAGTAGGTCTTCATGGCGGTTCAGTTGCCGACTTTGGCGGGCGGCGGCGCGGCTTCAAGAATGCTGATCGGTCCCTTGCGATAAACGGCGACGACCAACCGTTTTTCCGTCGCCAGCGGCGCCAGCACGGCGGCAGCGGCCTTGGCGTCGCCACTCGCCATGGCAAGCGGCACTTCCCGAACGGTCAACCAGTCGGCATGCCGTTCCAGGAAGGCCGGCCACAGCAGGAACTGGCCGGCCGGCTTGGCCGCCACACGCTCGCGCAGAGCCGCCGGCAGGTGCAGGATCGATCCGGGTGGCAGCAGGGTGAAGGTCTGTCCGTCGCTCAGGATGATGGAACGGTCCTGCAGGCGCGTGGAGACCTGGGGCCGCTGCTCCGGATCGACCGGCGCCAGCTTGCGCTCCTTGAGCAGGTCGCTCATCTTGCGGGCGCCCGCCATCTGCTGGCGCAGCGCCTCCTCGTTGACGACCTCACGCGGCACTGGCCGGCGCATGACAGGCAGGGCCGTCTGCGCCGACAGGCCGGCGGTGCCGACAAGCAGGACGAGAAGCACCAGGGCACGCATGACGGTCACTCCCGGGTGATGGTCGCCTTTCCCTCCGGCTGCTGGCCGGCGCTGACCAGCAGGTAGTCGCCGACATCAAAGTGCAGGCTGCCCACCGGTACGGGCGGGTTCTTCTGATATTCGCCAAGGACGTTGAACCAGCCGTTGGGCTTGTGGGCGTTGCCGTTGCCCTGCCACTGCACGGTGATCGTGATCGGATGGCTGTCCGCCTTGAACACCGCCGCCGGGCTGCTCAGCAGGGTTTGCAAGGGGGCGGTGTTGAACTCCTGGACGTCGCGGAAGTACAGGTTGCCCTCACGCACCTTCGGGCTGCCGTTGTTGTCCCAGACCATGGCCTTGAGGCTGAACTGGCCGCCGTTGCCACTGGTGCCCGACGAACCTGGCGCACCGAGGGTGTCGCCCTTGGCCTCAATGCCGGTGAAAACAAACTTGTACGAATCGGTCAGGGGATACTCCATGACGAAGGGCACAAGGGGGGCGATGCGAGTGCCGACGGGCACGCCCGGGGCGCCGAGGATGATGTCAGCCTGGACGCTGCCGACAGTGGCGGCGAGCAGGGCGAGAAGCAGTTTCGTTTTCATGACTTCTGGCGGTTGGGTGTTGCTGGCTTCCAGGGCATTATTGCCCGAGTTGCCATTTCTACATAGAAGAAAAAAAACATCCTCGCAATGGTAATTATGATAATTTTGAAAACTCTCGGTTGTGCTCAACTGTGCCAGTCTTGTTCCCTGCCCTGAAAGCCTGTTGCGCTGTCGCCGTAGTTTCTGCCCATGAAAGCTCCTTTTGCCGCCCTCCTGCTGCTTCTGCCCCTGGTCGCCCGTGCCGACACCCCGCCCGAGGGCTTCCGCGCCCTGTTCAACGGCCGCGACCTGAGCGGCTGGCACGGTCTCAACCCCCACAGCGTGGTCAAGCTTGAGGGCGACAAAAAGCAGGCGGCCCTGCAGAAGCAGCGCGAGGAGTTCGCCGGCCACTGGCGGGTCGAAAACGGCGAGCTGGTCAACGTCGGCACCGGGCCGTATGCGACCACCGACGAGGCTTTTGGCGACATCGAACTGCGCCTGGAGTACAGGACCGTGGCCAAGGCTGACAGCGGCATCTACCTGCGCGGCACCCCGCAGGTGCAGATTTGGGACAAAAACCAGGTCTTCGATCCGGCCAAACCCGATCGCAAACCGCACCTCGGCTCCGGAGGCCTGTTCAACAACACCCCCAACACCCCTGGCCGCGATCCGCTTGTGCTGGCTGACAAGCCCTTTGGCGAATGGAACCAGTTCCGCATCGTCCAAGCCGGCGCCCGCACCTGGGTCTGGCTGAACGGGCAGCTTGTCGTCGACGGCGCCATCATGGAAAACTTCTGGGACCGTGCGCAGCCGCTGCCGGCCAAGGGGCCGATCATGCTGCAAACCCACGGCGGCGAGATCCGCTGGCGCAACCTCTGGGTGCGTGAACTCGGCGCGGCGGAAGTGGCCCAACTCAGCGCCGGCGGCCGGCCCTGAACGGCGCATTCACTCCCGAGTCTCCTGCTCCATGCGCTCGCTCAGCCACTGCTTGATCATGCTCTGGTAATTCAGGTAGCGGCGGCGGGCGATGCGCTTGATGCGGCTGAGCATGCGTGGATCGAAGCGCAGGGTGATCGTTGTCGACTCACGCACGTCGGTGCGGTGGATCGACATCTGCATGAGACGGGGGTCGACCTGGTGGCCGGCCCAGAACTTGCCCTCCTCCTCCTCGGTATCAAAGGAGGGCACCTCGCTCCAGGTGCGCAGGTACGGCAGTTCGTCACCCGCACGGGTGCTCTGGGTGGTGTCGCCGCGGCGTTTGGGTTCCATGATGATTAAACCTCCTCGGCTTTCTTCCTCTCAAAAAAGTCCGCCTCGGTCGGCGTCATCTCACGGGCGTAAATGACCCGGTAGCGCTTGCCGTCGGTCCAGAACACGCTGAAAATGGCGCGCCCCCCCAGGGACTTGCCCAGATTGTAGTAGCGGGCGCCGGCGCCCTCGGCGTTGTCATCGGGCAACAGCTTGAGCGAGAACGGATCCTCGAACGACTCCTCAATGTCCTTGGGAGTCAGTTGCGTCAGATCGAAGGTCACGCCGAGCCAGTCGAAGTCCATGAGGGTCAGGGGAAAGAGCCGAGCCGGACGCGCTTATTTCCGGTATTCAATGAGTTCTACCTCGTAGCCCTCGGGGGCGTCAATGAAAGCGAACCGGCCGCTGGAACTTTCCGTGGGTCCGTCGGAGAGCGGGTAGCCGCAGGCGGCGGCATGGCGGGCAAAGGCCTCGATGTCATCGACCTCGAAGGCGAGGTGGGTGAGATCCGTGCAGACGCTCACCGGGCCGCTGGCTGGAAAGCTGCAGATCTCGATGAGCTCATCACTGTTGGGCGTGCGCAGGAACACCAACTCGGAGCCGCGCGGCGACTTGTGGCGCTTGATCTCCTCGAGGCCGAGCACCTCGCGGTAGAAGGCGACGGTTTTCTCCAGATCGTTGACGCGATAGCGGGTGTGCAGGAGCTTTTTGACCATGGCGGGAGCGGCGGTTGCAGGTCATTGTGCGGCAGGCACGGCCCACTGGCAACCCTGGAGATGCCCGGCCGAGGTGGCAAAAATGCTGCTTGGCAAAGCCGGTCCGACGGGTACCGTTGTTGTCCAGAGCGGTGCCGCGGCCTCCGGAACTCTTTCTGGGCCGGGCCTGACAACCTCAGCCAAGGCGAATCATGAGCGACGTTCTGAACAAGACGACCGTTCTGGTGCTGAACCGGAACTGGCAGGCAGTCGGCGTGAAAACCCCGGCGGAAGCCTTCGGCATGATGGCTGCCGGCAACGCCACCGCCCTGGAGATCCGCGGCGACGACTTCATGTCGCCCGTGCGCTGGGAGGACTGGCTGCGCCTGCCCGTGCGCGAGGATGACAACTCGATCGGCACCGTCCACGGCCCGGTGCGGGTTCCCACCGTGCTCGTGCTGGCCCGCTTCGACAAGGTGCCCAAGCGCCGGCCGAAATTCTGCGCCAAGGCAATTTGGGAGCGCGACGGCGGCATCTGCCAGTACACCGGTCGCAAGCTCAAGCCGAGCGAAGGCAACATCGACCACGTCGTGCCGGTGTCGCGCGGCGGCAAGAGCACCTGGGACAACTGCGTGCTGGCCGACAAAAGGGTCAACAGCCGCAAGGGCAGCCGCCTGCCGGAGGAGGCGGGCCTGCAACTGCTGCGCCGGCCCTTCGTGCCGCGCGAGGTGCCGGTCAGCCAACTCATCCGCAACACGCACCGCGTGCGCGACTGGGAGATGTTCCTGGCCGGCACGCGCGGATCCTGAGCGCCTTGAATGTCCCCGCCCACGGGCAGAGGCCGGTGTTTTCCCGTTGCGGCCGGGGACGGCCTCGCTCCGAAACGTTCTCAGCGCGCCGGATGGGCGCGCGGCTCGCGCGCGACGGTGTCGGCCGCGCCGGCACTGGTGACGAAGGGACCGTCGGCCATCGGCGCGGGCCGGCTGAAACCGACCTCGGGCAGATCGCTCGGCTTGCCGGCCAGCGGGAACTCCTTGCGCAGCGGGAAGTAGGGGTAGCCCTCCCACATGAGAATCCGGCGCAGGTCCGGATGACCGTCGAAACGGATGCCCATCATGTCCCAAACCTCGCGCTCATGCCAGTCGGCAGTCGACCAGAGATCGGCGACGCTGGGGGCGGCCTCCTCCTCGCCGACCCGGGCCTTGACGCGCAGGTGCTGGTGATGGCCGTAGCCGTAGATTTCGTACACCATCTCGAAGCGCGGCGATTCACCGCGGTGATCCACACTCGAGACATCGATCAGGCAGTCGAAATGGAGTTCGTCGCGGCAGTAGCGCAGCAGCGTCTTAACGGTGTCGAGACGAACCTGCAGCGTCTGCTCGCCGCGGAATTCAACGATGGCGGACACGGCGTCGCCGAATTTGTCCTTGAGGGCGGCGGCCATCTGGGCGGCGTTCATGGAGGCGGAAAAGGCGGCGGGGTTGACGTTCAGGCGAGCTCGTCGAGCAGTTCCTTCTTCTGGTCGACCAGCGAGTGCTCGCGCTCGATCTTGTGCTGGAGGCGCATCAGGCCCTCAAGCAGGGCCTCGGGCCGCGGCGGGCAGCCGGAGATGTACACGTCCACCGGGATGAGTTGATCAATGCCCTGCAGCACCGCGTAGCTGCGGTACATGCCGCCGCTGGAGGCGCAGGCGCCCATGGCGATGCACCACTTCGGCTCGGGCATCTGGTCCCAGATGCGACGGACGGCGAGCGCCATCTTGTAGGTGACCGTGCCGGCGACGATCATGACGTCGGCCTGACGCGGGGAGAAGCGCATGACCTCCATGCCAAAGCGGCTCAAGTCATAGCGACTGCAGGCGGCGGCCATCATCTCGATCGCGCAGCAGGCCAGGCCCATCGGCATCGGCCAGAGCGAGTTCTTGCGCATCCAGTTGATGGCAGCGTCGAGCTTGGTGAAAACGACGTTGCCCTCGATCTTCGAGTCGTAGGCGGCGTGGGTTTCGGCGGGGGCGACCATGTCGGCGTAAAAAGGGGGGTTCAGGGGAGACTTACGCGCCGCCGCCGGCCCGGGCAACCCGTTTGTTGGGGGTTTTCCGCCGCCCCTCAGAGATCGGCACCGCGGTGCTCGCCAGCGGCCGTGATGCCGCTACGGACAATGCACCCCGTCAGACGTGCGCCAGGCTCCACCCGGGCACCCGGCCAGAGCAGGCAATCCTCAAGCACCGCGCCGGCGGCGACCTCGGCCCCGGGACCGATGACGTTCAATCCGCGCAATTCGGCGCCTTCAGCGACGCGCGCCCCGGGATGCACGGCCGGACCGGCGCCGGTCGCCTGCAACTGCCGATGCGCCTCCAGGTAGGCGTCGCGGCTGCCCAGATCCCACCAGCGACCCTCGTCGATGACAACCCCGCCCAGCGGCGCGCCGGCCTCGATCAGTCGCAGAAACACGGGGATCACCGATTCCGCCCGGCCCGGCGTCAGCCAGTCGTGAAACTCCGGCTCACAGACATACACGCCGGTGAACAGGCAACCGTCCGTGCGACCGCTGCCGAGCCGGTTGTGGATGTCGACGATGCGGCCGCTGGCGCGGTCGAGGGCGACATGCAGGGCCGGCCCGGTGGAGCGCAGGGCCAGGGTCACCAGGTTGCCGGCCGCGCGATGGGCGCTCAACAGCCGCTCCAGGGGCAGGTCGGTGAGGATGTCGCCGTTGTAGACGACAAAGGGAGCCTGCCCAAGCAGGTCGCGCACGTTGGCAATGCCGCCCGCCGTCTCCAGCCGCTCCGGGCTCTCATGGCGAAAGCGGATCGGTGCGCCGGCGTAACGGGCCTCGGGAAAGGCGGCCGCATAAGCCTCCGGCAGGTGGTGGGTGTTGACGACAAACTCGCGCACGCCGACGCCGCGCAGGTGGTCGAAGGCGTGTTCGATCAGCGGACGATGGAAGACCGGGATGAGGGGTTTGGGCAACTGGTCGGTCAGCGGCCGGAGCCGCGTGCCGAGCCCGGCGCCGAGGACGAAGGCTTGATGCACGGGCGGCCTGTAGGCGGCTGCGCGGCGCGCGCAAACGGTTGTTTGCCGGCAAGGCGCTCAGCCGTCGGACTTCTTCCACTCCTCACCCTCGTCATCATCGTCATCGTTGCCCTGATAACCGTCATCGAACCCCTCGTCGTCATCCTCATCATCCTCGTCGTCATCCTCCTCATCGTCGTCCTCCAGCTCCAGCCCCTCGAGATCGAGATCATCCGGATCGATGTCCTCCGCCTCCTCGGTCAGGCCTTCCTCGCCGGCGGGCTGCTCCAGGCCGCGCTTCTCAATCTGCGCCAGCGTGTCGGTGACGTCCTCCACCGTGTCGAAGACGCTGCGGGCCACGAAGAGCGGCGCGCCCTGCTGCACCGCCATGGCAATGCTGTCGCTCGGTCGGGCATCGAGTTCAACGACCTTGCGCTGGTGCAGCTCGTTGGCTGCCGAAAGGATCAGGCGGGCATGGAAGACACTGCCCTCAACGTGATTGATGACGACGCGCTCGACGCGCGCGCCAAAGGCCATGAGCACCGAGCCGAGCAGGTCGTGGGTCAAGGGCCGGTCCTTGGCAACCCCGCGCATGAACATCGAGATGGCCGTGCCGACCGACTCGTCGACGTAGATGACGAAGGTCTTGTCGGCGTTGCCGAGAAACACCGCGAAACTCCCCTCGAGCGGGAGCACGGCGCGCACCTGGACTTCGACAACATCGCGGTTCATGATGAACGAATTAACACGCCGGCCGCGACCCTGGCAACCGTGCGGCAGCGGTTTTTACAGCCCGGGCACCATGCCGGCCAGTTCGCGATAGCGCCCCGCCAGCTCGACGTACTTGAGCGCCAGACGCGCATTGGCCGCACGCTCCTCCGCGGTCAGCGCCCGCACGACGCGGGCCGGCGAGCCGAGCACCAGCGACCCTTCCGGCACCTGCAGACCCTTGGGCACGAGCGCACCCGCAGCAACGATGCTGCGCGCACCAATCACGGCGCCGTCGAGCAGGATGGCGCCCATGCCCACGAGCACCTCATCGCCCACCGTGCAGGCATGCACGACGGCGCGGTGGCCGACGCTGACACGCTCGCCGAGCACACAGGGAAAATCGTCGCTGACATGCAGCACCGAACCGTCCTGGACATTGCTCTGCGCGCCCACCTCGATGCGGTTGATGTCGGCGCGCAGCACGCTGCCAAACCACAGGCTGGCCTGCTCGCCGAGTCGGGCGTCGCCGAGCAGAACGGCACCGGGGGCAACGTAGGCCGTGGCGGGCACAACAGGGCGGGCTTGGTCAAGCAAAAATCGCTTCAGCGGTGGGGGATTCATGGCAGAATTCTTTTTGCAGGTGCGCAGGGGTTTTTATGTTTGACGGGCCAGGGGGGTTGGCGTCTTAATCGCCCACTGATTCCGCACTATTTTCCCGCGGAAAAGCAGAAACATCCATCCCGACATCCTTATGAACAAAGCAGAACTCACGGAACTGGTACAGAAGGCCCTCGGCGCCGAAACCTCCAAGCGCGCGGCCGCCGACGCCCTGGAAGCGGTGCTGTCCTCGATCGCCAAAGGCATCAAGAAGGACGGCTCGGTCCAGCTGATCGGTTTCGGCACCTTCAAGGTCGCCAAGCGCGCCGCCCGCACCGGTCGCAACCCGAAGACCGGCGAAGCCATGAAGATCAAGGCCTCCAAGAGCGTCCGCTTCGCGCCTTCCAGCACCCTCAAGGGTTCGCTGTAAGTCCCCTTCCCACACAAAAAACCCCGCGCCCTGACGGACGCGGGGTTTTTCATTTTCGGGATCTTGCTCAGGCCAGGGCCGGCTCGTCGACGCGGCCACCCTTCATGCGGCCGCGGAACTCGGTGGGCGACTCGCTGGCGATGCGGCGGAAGCTGCGGTTGAAGTGCGACAGGCTCTGGAAGCCGACGTCGTAGGCGACTTCAGTGATGCGGGCGGCGGGCTTCATCAGCATGCGCTTGGCCTTTTCCACGCGGGCGCGGTTGACGAAATCGGTGAAGGTCAGGCCGGTGGCGCGCTTGAACACCTTGCAGAAGTGGAAGGGACTGACGTTGACCGCCTTGGCCACACCTTCCAGCGTCATCGGCTCGGCCAGGTGGGCATGGATGAAGATCTTGGCGTTGCGCACCGCCTCGGGCTCATGCGTGGCATGGGCGAAGAGCAGGCGGTGAGCGCTTTCGCCGAGCTGGATGGCGAACGAGCGCAGCAGGCAGAGCGCCGCATCGTAGCGGGCGGGGTCCATCACCGGCACCTGCTCAAAGTGCACGCGCGCCGAACGGATTTCGGCGGGGGTGCGGTCATCGTCAAGCAGGGCGCTGGCCAGCGGCGCGAAGGTGCTGGCATTGGCCGGCTCCAGGCGAACATGACCGGTCTCCAGCAGGGCCACCGGATTCTTGCCGACCTTGACGGGGATCAGGCTGTGCACGACACCGGCCACGCCCTTGCGACTGACCAGTTGCTCGATGTGCTCCTCGTCGCCGAGGGCGCGCAGGGAGAGCGGCAGGCCGGTCAGGGTGTGGAAGGCCTGCTGGTAATGGCGAAACAGGTCGCTGTCGGCCAGGTTGTCGATGAAGCGCTGGCGGGCTTGATGCGAATTGGTGGTGGGGCTCATGGCGGTTCGTTGGATTGGGTGACGGACCGAGGCTAGTCCGCCGCCGCCGTTCCGGCTATTGGTGCCGGCTACGGCACAAGCCATGATGAGCCGCCGCAATTGCGGCATAGTGGAAACCATTATCCCCTGCCTCAGACGCCAGCGCGACTCTCCACCCATTGCACCGCGTAGCGCACCAGCGCGGCGCCATCGCCAACGCCGAGCTTTTCCTTGATGTGAGCGCGGTGGGCCTCGACCGTGCGCGCGCTGATGCACAGGCGCTCGGCGATGTTCTTGGTGGCGACGCCGCGGCCGATCATCTCCAACACCTCAAGCTCGCGGTCGCTCAGGGTCTCGACGCCGCTGGCGGCGCTGCGCGCCCGCTGGCCGGTGACCTGCTCGAGCATGCGGCTGGCCATGCTGTCGCTGACATAGATGCCGCCGGACAGCACCTTGCGGGCGGCGCTGATCAGGTGGTCGGCGGCCGCCTCCTTCATGATGTAACCGCGCGCACCGGCGCGCAGGGCGCGCTCGCCATACATGGCCTCATCGTGCATCGACAGCACCAGGCAGAGGGTGCCCGGGTGCTGGGCCTGGATGTCCTTGAGCAGCTCGAGGCCGTTCTTGTCCGGCAGGGTCAAATCAATCACCACCAGGTCCGGCTTCAAGCGGCCTGCGAGTTCGAGGCCCTCGCGCGCGCTGCCAGCCTCGCCGCAAACGTCGAGTCCGGGCTCGGCGCGGATCAACTGCGCCAGGCCATGGCGCATGATCGGATGGTCATCCACCAGCAGCAGCCGTTTCACGGCTTCCTGGCGCTGGCCTGTTGCGGGGTCGGGACGGGAACGCGACATTGCACCACGGTGCCGCCGAACTCGTCGGCTTCAACTGAAAGCGTGCCGCCGAGCATGCGCGCCCGGTGGGTCATGGTGAGCAGGCCCATGCCGGTGCGCTTGCCGGTGACGTTGTCCGGAATGCCCTGGCCGTTGTCGCGGATGGTCAGCAGCACGTGCTGATCCTCCTCGACAAGCTGGATTTCGATGCGGCCGGCCTGGCTGTGCTTGATGGCGTTGGCCACGGCCTCCTGGGCAATGCGGAACAGCTGGGTCGCCATCTTGTTGTCGGGCACACTCACCGACCGCTCGCAGCGGAATGGACAGCTGACGCGAAAGATGCGCTCGGTGCCCTGGGCCAGCTCCTTGAGCGCCTCCATCAGACCGACCGAATCCAGCACCACGGGCATCAGGCCGCGCGACATCTCGCGGGCGCGCACGTTCGCCTGGGTGACCAGGCGGACGATCTCGTCGAGGTTGTCGGCCTCGCGGTTGCCGCTGCGCGCGAGCTGCTGGTGGGCGACCTTCGCCAGACAGCCGATGGCGGCGAGCTGCTGGCAGAGATCGTCGTGGATGTCCTGGCCGATGCGGTGCTGCTCCTCCTCGCTGATCTGCAGGATTTTCTCCTCGAGCTGCTTGCGCTCGGTGAGGTCGCGGATGATGCCGGTGAAGACCCGGCGACCGTCCGGCAGATGCGCTTCCCCGACGGACAGATCGATCGGAAAAATGGTGCCGTCCTTGCGCTGGCCGACAACTTCGCGACCGATGCCGATGATCTTCCTGGCCCCCGTGCGCAGGTAGGCGCCGACGTAGCCGTCGTGACGGGCGCGGTACGGTTGCGGCATGAGGATCTTGATGTTCTGACCGACCAATTCCTCGCGCGTGTAGCCGAAGATGCGTTCGGTGGCGCTGTTGACGGTCTCGATGATCGACTGCTCGTTCATCGTGATGATGGCGTTGACCGCCGTCTCAAGGACCGCCCGGCTGCGCTTTTCCGAAGCCTCCAGGGCCGCGCGCGCCGCGCGCAGCTCGGTGACGTCGCGGCCAATGCAGAGGATGCCGGTGATGTTGCCGGCCGCGTCCTTGAGATCGGAATGAAACCAGTCAACCAGGCGCGACGGTCCGTCCTGAACAAGCAGCGGCTTGACGTGACTTTCCTTGCGCTCAGTGCCAATGCCACCGCGGCACATGCGCCGCGCCGCCTGCCAGTGCTCCTCGGGGATGAAGGTCTCCACCCAGTCGCGCCCGGCCACCTCCTCGGTGCGGCGCCCCGACAGCTTCTCCAGGCCTCGACTCATCCACTGGATGCGGCCCTCGACATCGAGGCCGATGACCAGCATGCCCGCGTGGTCCACGAGGCTCTGGATGAGGTCCGGATCGGAGGTCGGCAGCATGGGGCGGGCACCCTCAGCTAGCGCCTCCGGGCCCGCCTTGTCAAGACCACCGCACCCCGCCCTTGGGGGCGGCAAACCGCCGGCGGCGGCTTCGCGGAGTTGGTGGTCCGGCAGCATGGGCTCAGTCGTCGCCCTCCGGCAGGACATTGGGTTTGACCGCCAGGATCGAGCAGGTCGCGTGGGCGACGATCTTTTCCGCGGTGGTGCCGATCAGCAGTTCACGGAGGCCGGTCTTGCCGCGTGTGCCAAGCACCACCATGTCGGCGTGGGTCTCGGTGACATGATCGAGGATGGCCTCGCGGATGTTGACCCGTTCCTTGACCAGTCGGGTCACCGTCACACCGGGCTCGGCAGCCTGCAGGGGTTCGACAAACTTGTCGAGTTCCGCCTGCCACATCTGCAGGCCCTGCTCATCCATCGTCGAGGCGATCGGCGCGGCCAGGCCGCCGTAGTCGAGCGACATCGCCAGGGCCGACTGATACACGTGCAGGCAGTCGAGCGTGGCGCCATCCTGGGCGGCGATCCGCAGGGCGTGACTCACCGCACGCGCCGAGTTTTCCGAGAGATCGACGCAGGCGACCAGGTGCTTGAACGGTCCTTGGGCATCCTCGCGCACCAGCAGCACGTCGACCGGCGCCTTGCGCACGCAGCGCGCGGCGATGACGCCGACCCGATGCGGTTCATTGCGCGAACCACGCGCGCCCATGACCAGCAGGTCGGCCTCGCGCACGCGGCAGGCCTCGGCCAGTTCATAAAAGGCATTGCCGATGCGCACCTCGACCTCGACGTGCGGGGTGCCCAGGTCGGAGTCGTCGACAAATTTGCGCAGGCGCGCCTCCCATTCCGCGCGGACGCTGGCTTGATCGGTGGACAGCGCGCGCTTCAGCTCGCTGACCAGGAATTCGTCCATGACGTGCACGGCGGTGATCGCCGCGCCGGTGTGCCGGCCCAGACGGACGGCCTCGCGCAGCGCGTTGCGGCAGGAGGGCGTGAAGTCGATGGCGGCGATGAGGCGTTGGTACGGTTTCATGGCATGGTTTGGGTTGAGAATAGGACCCTGGCGGCAAAAGCGCCCCGCGTCACTTGCTTTGTTCTGGGCCGGACTTGCGCCGCGAAAACCGCCGCGCCCGGCCCGTATTGGCTTCATGCCTCCCGCTCCCCGCACCAGCCGCCGCCGCTTCCTTCAGTCCGCCCTTCCCCTGATCCTGCCCGCCGCCACACTCGGCCGCGCCGGCGCCACCGCCCCGAACAGCCGCGTGCGCCTGGCCTGCATCGGCCTCGGCGGCCAGGGCACCAGCAACCTGCGCGCCTTCCTGGCCGACGAACGCATTCAGGTGGTCGCGCTCTGCGACGTCGACAGCAAGCACCTCGAACGCGCCGCCGCCCTCGCCAAACTCGGCAAGGGCGACCTCCACAACGATTTCCGCGAAGTGCTGGCGCGTGGCGACGTCGACGCCGTCATGAACGCCACGCCCGATCACTGGCACGCCGGTGTCGCCGTCGCGGCGGCCCGGGCCGGCAAGGATCTGTATTCGGAAAAACCGCTCGGCGGCAG
This sequence comes from uncultured Prosthecobacter sp., assembly GCA_964605265.1. Taxonomy (GTDB): domain Bacteria; phylum Verrucomicrobiota; class Verrucomicrobiia; order Verrucomicrobiales; family Verrucomicrobiaceae; genus Prosthecobacter. Next base: position 24,773 of record CAZSBO010000006.1, on the reverse strand, counting down.
CATCGCCGACGGCCGCGCCATCTGCCGGGCGGTCGCCGAACACCGGCGCATCCTGCAGTGCGGCACCTGGCGCCGCTCCGGCCTGAAGGTGCGCATGGCCTGCGAGCGCGTGCGCAACGGCTACATCGGCGAGCTCAAGCACATCGAGATCGGCGTGCCCGGCGCCTTCGCCATCCGCGGCGGCTTCACCGGCCAGGAGGCTGCGGAAGCGGTGCCCGCCCACTTCGATTACGAACGCTGGCTCGGCCCGGCCCCGGCCCGGCCCTACACCGCGGCGCGCTGCCATTTCAACTTTCGCTGGATCGACGAGTACGCGCCCGGCTACATCACCGACTGGGGCGCCCACTTCCTCGATGTCGCCCAGTGGGGCGCCGGCATGGACGACACCACGCCGGTCGAAGTCGAGGCGCGCGACGTCAAGCGCCGCGCCGGCAGCCTGTACGACGCCCCCGAGCAGTTCCACATCGAGTACCGCTATGCCAACGGCGTGCGCGTCGTCATGAGCAGCACCGACGACAAAACCAAGTGGGGCACCCGCTTCGTCGGCAGCGAGGGCTGGATCTACACCGAGAGCGAGATCCTCAAGGCCAGTGACGACGCCATCCTGCGCGCCAAGCTCAAACCCGGCGACACCCGCCTGTACGAATCCAAGCACCACCATCGCAACTTCATCGACGCCGTGCTCAGCCGCGGACCGACCGCCGCCCCGGCTGAAGCCGCCCAGCGCGCCGCCACCACCTGCCAGCTCGGCGCCATCGCCGCCAGCCTCGGCAAGCCGCTAACCTTTGATCCGGTGACCGAACGCTTCGCCGACGAAGCCGCCAACGCCCTGCTCGCCAAACCCGTGCGCGCCGGCTGGAGCCTTTGAGCCACCACCATGATCCGCGCCCTGCTTGCCCTCCTGCCGGCCCTCCTGCTCGCCGGCCTGCTGCCAGCCTTGGATCCGGTGCCAAAATCCGTCGCGCCGCACCAGCCCGCCGCCTGGAAGGCAGGTTTCGCCCGCGCCGTCATCACCCCGGATAAGCCGTTGTGGATGGCCGGCTACGCCGCCCGCAACAAACCCGCTGAGGGCCGCGAACAAGATCTTTTTGCCAAGGTCCTGGCACTGGAAGACGACGACGGCGGCCGCTTGGTCCTCATCACGCTCGACCTCATCGGCGTTCCCCAGGCCCTGCGCCACCGCGTCGCCGAGGCCCTCGCCAGGGAACACAAGCTGCCGCCGGCCGGACTGCTGATCAACGCCTCGCACACCCACAGCGGCCCGCAACTGCGCGGCGTACCGCCCTCGACCCAGGATCTGGACAACCCGAAAATCCGCGACGCCTGGGACTACACCCAGAGCCTGGAAACCACCCTGCTGCGACTGGTGCGCGACGCGCTGGCCGACCTGCAACCGGCGCGGCTGACCTGGAACCAGGCGCGCTGCGGCTTCGCCATGAACCGCCGGCGCGACTACAACCTGCCGCCGGACCATCCCAACGCCAAACGCGTGCCCAACCCCGACGGCCCGGTCGATCACGCTGTGCCGGCCCTGCGGGTTGAAGCCGCCGATGGCAGGCTGCGCGGTGTCGTTTTCGGCTACGCCTGCCACAACACCTGCCTCGGCTTCTACAAATGGTGCGGCGATTACGCCGGCTTCGCCCAGGAGGCCCTGCAGGAACACCGGCCCGACTTTCAGGCGATGTTCGTCACCGGCTGCGGCGGCGACCAGAATCCCTACCCGCGCCGCTCCGACGTGGTGCCCGGCGTCAGCGATGTCGAGCTCGCCCGCCAGCACGGCCGCACGCTGGCAAACGCCGTGGAGATGGCGATGACCGTCAACCCGCGACCGGTCAACGGGCCGCTGCGCGCCGCCTATGAGGAAATCCCGCTCGCTTACGCCAAGGCGGAGCGCCCGGCGCACGCCTACCCGGTGCAGGTGGTGAAATTCGGTATCGACCTGACCCTGGTCGCCCTCGGCAGCGAGGTCGTCGTTGATTATTCCCTGCGTCTGAAACGCGAACTGGCCGGCCCCGCCGGGGTTTGGGTGGCGGGTTACAGCAACGATTACAGCGGCTACATCCCCAGCCAGCGCCTGCAGCGCGAGGGCGGCTACGAGGCCGCCACCGGCTGGGCCGAGGACGCCGAGACGCGCATTGTGCGCAAGGTTCACGAACTGCACGCCAACCTGCCATGATCCTCCGCCTCCTGCTCTGCAGTGTCCTGCTCGCCCCGGCCCTGCCCGCCGCGGAACCCCTGCGCCTGGCCCTGCCACCGGTCCTGCACGCGGTCGCCGGACTGCCCTTGGAGGTCTACTTCGACAACCTGGTGCTCGCGGAGAACAGCGAGGCCCTGAGCTTTCGCGTCACCTGCCCGCTCGGCAACGCCGACGCTCGCCGCTGGCGCGTGCTGCCGGAAGCCAGCCAGGCCGGCGAACATGCCTTCCAGGTCGAGGTGAGCGACCCGCGCGACGGCCGGCGGGAATCCGCACGCGCCGTGCTGCGGGTCGCGCCCGCCACGGCCGGCGCCGACCGCGCCCTGCGACTGCTCATCGTCGGCGACAGCCTGACGCACGCCAGCCATTACCCAAACGAAATCGCCCGCCTGCTCGCCCAGCCCGGCAACCCGCGCGCAACCCTGCTCGGCACCCACCGGCCCGCCAACGCCGCAGCCGGGGTCGCCCACGAGGGCTACGGCGGCTGGACCTGGGAAAACTTCCTCCGCAAGTGGGACGCCGCCCCCACCAAGGCGGTCGCCGGACCGGTGCGCCGCGGCCGCAGCCCCTTCCTTTACGCCGATGCCGAAGGGCGACCCGCCCTCGACGTCGCCCGTTACTTCCGCGACCAGGGCGGCGTGCCGGACGCGGCGCTCTTCCTGCTCGGCATCAACGATTGCTTCCGGGTCAATCCCGACCAGCCGGAAGCCATCGAGGCCCGCATCACCGAGGTGCTCGGCCATGCCGACCAACTGCTCGCCGCCTTCCGCACTGCCGCGCCCAAGGCCGCCCTCGCGGTCGGCCTGACCACCCCGCCCAACGCTCGCGAATCGGGCTTTGAGGCGAACTACAAGGGCCGCTACAAGCGCTGGGGCTGGAAACGCATCCAGCACCGGCTGGTCGAACGCATGATCGCCCATTACGCCGGCCGCGAAAAAGAGGGCCTGCACCTGGTCGCCACCGAGTTGGTGCTCGATCCGGTCGACGGTTACCCTGTCGACAACGGTGTCCACCCCAACCCCGCCGGCTACGCCCAGATCGGCGCCGGCTTCCACGGCTGGCTCAAGGTCTGGCTCGCCGATGGCGCGCCCGGACCGACCGCGACCGGCCGCTGAGCGGGGAACGCCTTGACGCCCCTGCCCCGTGGCCGCATCTTGTACGCCCGGCGGCCGCCGGCCCACCGCATGATGCAGCACGTGTCCCCCCGTACCCGGCAATGGTTCCGCCTCGGCGCCTGGCTCGCCCTCCTGGCCCAGGCCGCGCCGGCGCAGGAAGCCCCGCGTGCCGAGCCCTTGCAGACCGCCGCCGCCAGCGAGCCGGCGAAGAGCCGCGACCTCGCCGCCTCACTGCTCACCCAGAAGGAGGCGCGCACCCTGCGCCTGAGCATCCCGGCTCCGCGCGGCCTCATCGTCGACCGCAACGGCATCGCCCTCGCCCAAAACCGCACGGTCAATTACCTGGCGCTCAACTTCCCCTTCATGGACAAGGCGACGCCGCAGGCCATCCTCGCCTATGCCAAGGCGAAGATCGAGTCGGCCAACCGCCTGCTCGGCAAGACCTGGTCGCTGCCCGACGACCGCCTGCTCAGCCATTACGAGCACCGCCGCTGGCTGCCCCTCGTGTTCTCCATTGAGGAAGGACTCAACGTCGAGATCACCGAGGAGCAGCAGGCCAAGCTGCAACCCTTGCTCGAAGACGGCTCGCTGCTGCTGCAGCCCGCCTACCTGCGCCACTACCCGCACATCGACAGCGCCTGCCATGTCATCGGCCACACCGGCCGCACCCGGCCGCTGCCGCAGGGACCGATCGTCGATGGCGACCCGCTGTTCGAGGAAATGGAGGGGCGCGAGGGACTGGAAGTCACCTTTGATCACCGCCTCAAGGGTCTGCCGGGCGAGATCAACCTGCTCTTCGATCCCGATGGCAAGCTGCTGGCCGACGAGGTCCTGCGTCGGCCCATGCCCGGTCACACCGTTGTCACCACCCTCGACTTCAACCTGCAGAAGTACGCCGAGAACGCCCTCAAGAAGAACGCCCGCAACGGCGGCTCCATGGTCATCATGGACGTGCGCAACGGCGACATCCTCGCCATGGCCTCCAATCCGGGCTTCGACCTCAACGAGTTCGTGCCCGGCATCCGCTCCGCGCGCCTGGAAGAACTCGTCAACGACCCGCGCATGCCGATGTTCGCCCGCTCCTTTCGCGGCGAGTACCCGCCGGCCTCGACCTTCAAGATCGTCACCGCCCTCGGCGCCCTCGAAAGCGGCCAGGTCAACGCCGCCACCAGCTTCAACTGCACGATCTCAATGATGATCGGCGACCGTGCCTTCCACAACTGGAACACCAAGAACGACGAGGGGCCGATGAACGTCATCACCGCCCTCAAGCGCTCCTGCAACACCTGGTTCTACGCCGCCGCCCTGCAGGCCGGCGCCGATCCGGTGACCAACATGGCCTTCCGCCTCGGCTTCGGCGAACGCACCGGCATCCCCCTCAAGGCCGAGGCGCGCGGCAACGTCCCCAACAGCGCCGATCACCGCATCCTCGGCGGCGAACTCGCCAACATCGCCATCGGCCAGGGCGCCGTGACCGCCACCCCGCTGCAGGTCTGCCAGGCCATGTGCGCGCTCGGCGACGGCACCCGCATGTTCCAGCCGCGCCTCGTCAAGCAGGTGCAGTCCATCGGCGAACAGGTCGTCGACGCCATCGATGAACGACGGATCCGCCGCGAACTCGAGATCACCCCGGAACATCGCGAAGCGGTGATCAAGGGCATGGTCGCCGTCGTCTCCGGCCCCGGCGGCACCGGCCGCGCCGCCGCCATCGAACAGGCCCAGGTCGCCGGCAAAACCGGTACCGCCCAGTGGCGCGTCGCCAAGGACCAGCGCCTCGCCTGGTTCACCGGCTTCCTGCCCGCCAGCCAGCCGGTGCTGGCCTTCGCCGTCGTCTACGAGGGCCGCCCCGGCGAGAAGATCGGCGGCGGCGCCGTCGCCGCCCCCATCGTCAAGGAAGTGTTCAGCAACTTCTACGCCGGCGCCCCCACCGACGACCCGCTCGTCGCCGCCATGAAGGACGTGCCGCAGGCCCTCGCGGTCGATGAGGGCATCGTCGCCGCCGAGGCCGTGCCGGAAACCGCCGCCCCACCGCCGCCCCCGCCCCAGGCCGAGCAGCGCACCCTCGGCGGCTTCTTCAAGCGCCTGTTCCGCCGCAACTGACCCGCCATGACCGTGCAACTCGCCACCCTGTGCGACTCGGCCTCGGACTACGCCGGCAAACTCTGCCTGCTTGGCGCCTTCGACACGCTGTGCGCCCGCGAGTACCCGGTCGTGCACCCCCACTGCGCCTTTGTCGTCCGATTGATTTTTGAACCCGCCGACGCCGGTCGCCACACCTTCCTCGTGCGCTGCCTCGACCCCGCCGGCAACGACGCCCTGCCACCGCTGGAAGCCGCGGTCGATGTCGCCTTCCCCTCCGCCTTCCTGCCCTTCGTCAGCCGCAACATCGTGCTCAACCTGCAGCGCCTGCGCATCGAACGCCACGGCCTGTACCGCTGGAACCTGGAGCACCGCGGCCGCACCCTTGCCAGCATCCCGCTGCGGGTGACCCTCTTCGACGACTCGCGCTCCGCCACCGGCCCCGCCGGCTGAAACCCGCCACGCCCACCGCCATGGACCACCCGCACCTGCAGGAAACGAGCACCCCGAAAGGCACGCCCATCCGCCAGCTCTCGGTGTTTCTGCCCAACCGCGTCGGCTCGCTGCTCGCCCTCGTCCGCCTGCTCCACGAACACGCCATCGAGGTGCTCGGCCTGTCGATGCAGGACACCACCGAGATGACACTCGTCCGCCTCATCCTTAGCGATCCCGAGGGCGCCGCCATGCTCTTCATCGAGAAGGGCATCCCGCACACCGACTGCGCCATCCTCGTCGTCGAACTGCGCGAGTCCGACCAGCGCCTCACCGAGTGCCTGTCCACCCTGCTCGCCGCCGAACTCAACCTTGAGTTCTGCTACCCCCTCTTGGTCCGGCCCGGCCTGCACCCGCTCTTTGCCCTGCACTGCGACGACACCGACATCGGCGTCGATGTCCTGCACCGCGCCGGCTTCAAGGTCCTCTGCCAGGGCGACCTCAGCCGGTGAGGGGCGGGGAGCGTGAAGCAGAGAGCACGGAGCGAGGAGGGGAGAGTGCCGGATCAGCTTCATCTGACCGCCCTGCCACGCGGCATGGAGCGAGCAGCGGCCGAATCCCCACTCCCCACGCCCCACGCCCCCCACGTAGCACTCCCCGGCCCATACCCCCGTTTTGCCCCTGCGGCGGCCCCCGGCGGCCGGATAAAGAAAACCCCG
>CAZSBO010000006.1:0-18224 GCA_964605265.1 uncultured Prosthecobacter sp. | reverse complement strand
TCCGCTCTCCGCTCTCCGCTCTCCGCTCTCCGCTCTTCGCTCTTCGCTCTTCGCTCTCCGCTCTCCGCTCCCCCTTCCCCCGGTTTTCCCCTTGCGGCGGCCCCGGTCGTCCTGATAATGACAACCCCTCTCCGCATCCCCCGCATGAGCGCCACCCCGCCCAGCCAACTCAGCTTCGAACAGGCCATGGAACGCCTGGACGAGATCGTCGCGCGCATGGAGGTGGAGAAACTGCCGCTCGAGGAGATGGTGGCCAGCTACGAGGAGGGCATGCAGCTGCTGCAATCCTGCCGCCAGCGCATCGAGGCCGCGCGCCGGCGCGTCGAACTCATCAACGCCGGCAACGGCGAACCCGCCAGCCTGACGCCCTTGGATCCAGAAGCGACGGTGGCCGAGGAGGCACCGAAGACCCCGGCCCGCCGCAAGACTGCCAAGCCCGACACCGCCGCCGACGGCGACATCCGACTTTTTTGACCCTCGTGGACACCGACCTGCCGCCCATCACCTGCCCCGCCGATCTCAAAGCCCTGCCGCCGGAGAAACTGCCGGCGCTCGCTGAAAAAATCCGCGCCACCCTGATCGAAACCCTGAGCCAGACCGGCGGCCACCTCGGTCCGAACCTCGGCGTCGTCGAGCTGACGCTCGCCCTGCACCGCGTCTTCGACACGCCCAAGGACAAGTTCGTCTTCGATGTCGCCCACCAGGGCTACGTCCACAAGATGCTCACCGGTCGCTGGGACAAGATCCACACGATCCGCCAGTACCAGGGCCTCAACGGCTTCCTGCTGCGCAGCGAGAGCGAGCACGACTGCTACGGCGCCGGCCACGCCGGCACCGCCCTCGGCGCCGCCCTCGGCATGGCCACGGCACGCGACCTCAAGGGCAGCGACGAGCACGTCGTCTGCGTCGCCGGCGACGCCGCCTTCACCTGCGGCCCGGTGTTCGAGGCGCTGAACAACGTCGCCGCCCACACGAAGCGACTCATCATCGTCCTCAATGACAACGAGTGGTCGATCGACAAAAACGTCGGCGCCATCGCCAAGTACTTCAACAGCATCGCCACCCACCCCGGCTTTGCCAACCTGCATCACAAGGCGGCCAAGTTTGTCGAGTTCATGCTCGGCGGCGGCGCCCGCAAGCTCGCCGAACGCGTCGAGAACACCGCCAAGGGCCTGCTGCTGCCGCAGAGCGAGGGTGCGCACAACCGCAGCACGCTGTTTGAGGAGTTCGGCATCCACTACTACGGCCCCATCGACGGCCACGACCTGCCGCTGCTCATCCAGACCTTCGAGTTCCTCAAGAACCAGGACGAGCCGGTCATCCTGCACATCCTCACCGAGAAGGGCCGCGGCTACAAACCCGCCCTCGAGGATCCGCTCAAGTTCCACGGCCTCGGCAAGTACAACGTCGAGACCGGCGAGACGGCATCGACCGACAAGCCGACCTACTCGCAGATCTACGGCCGCAGCGTCACCGACTTCGCCAAGCAGGACCCGCGCATCGTCGCCATCACCGGCGCCATGCCCGGCGGCACCGGCCTGATGTGCTTCAAGCAGGAGATCCCCGAGCGCTACTTCGACGTCGGCATCGCCGAGGAACACGCCGCCCTGTTTGCCTGCGGCATGGCCACCCAGGGCCTGCGCCCCTTCCTGACCATTTACTCGACCTTCATGCAGCGGGCGATCGACATGATCATCCACGACATGGCCATCCAGGACCTGCCCGTGCGCCTGTGCATGGACCGCGGCGGCCTCAGCGGCGACGACGGCCCGACCCACCACGGCCTCTTCGACATCTCCTACCTGCGCGGCATTCCCGGCCTCGTGCACATGCAGCCGAAGGACGAGGACGAATTCGTCGACATGCTCTGGACGATGGCCAATCACGACAGCGGCCCCATCGCCATCCGTTACCCGCGCGGCAACGGCCCCGGCGTCACGCCCAAGGCCACACCTCGCCTGCTGGAAATCGGCAAGGCCGAACTCGTGGCCGATGGCAGCGACGTCGCCCTCGTCGGCCTCGGCGAAATGTTCCCGGTCGCCGAACAGGCGAAAAAGCTGCTTGAAGCGAAGGGCCTGTCGGTCGCCCTGGTCAATCCGCGCTGGATCAAGCCGCTCGACGGCAAGCTCCTGGAAGACCTCGCGCGCCGCGTCAAGGTGGTGTGCACGCTGGAGGACCACGTGCTCATGAACGGCTTCGGCTGCGGTGTCATCGAACACCTCGTCGAAGCCGGCATCGCCACCCCGGTGGTGCGCGTCGGCTGGCCGGATGCCTTCGTTGAGCATGGCAGCGTTGGTGCCCTGCGCCAGAAGCACGGCCTCACCGCCGAGGCCTGCGTCGAGAAGGTGCTGGCGCGTCTCTGACCGCCTCACCCGCGCGCAACCGCGACACTGCTGGTCCAGGCCTTGCGCAGGATCGACAGGTCGGAATCGACGGCGATGTGACCGTAGCCCAGCTCGCGATGGCGCGCCAGGTCGGCGGCGTCGCGCAGCAGGATGCCCGCCGCCTTGCCGGCCGCGTGCGCGGTCTCGGCGACCGTTTTCAGACAGGCGGCATAATCGAACGGCGCCGCCGCCCCCAAGCGCCCCAGGTCGTGCTGCAAATCGGCCGGCCCGACAAACAGCACGTCGATGCCATCGACCGCGGCGATCTCCGCGCAGGCACGCACGCCGGCCACGGTTTCGATCTGGGCATGCAGCAGCGGCCGCGCCTTGCTCTCGGCCGGCCGCAGGCCGTAGTCGCAGGCGCGCACCGTGCGCGCAAAACCGCGCCGGCCGCGCGGCGCGTGATAGGCCGCCTGCACAATGGCCTCCGCCGCCGCGGCCGATTCGACATGCGGCACCATGACGCCGGCCGCGCCCCAGTCGAGCACGCGGCCGATCAGGTCGGCATGCGGCGCACCGACGCGTACAATGCCCTGGGTCGCCGTGCCGCGCAGGGCGCGCAACTGGCCGGGCACGGCCGCTTCCGACTCACAGCCGTGCTCGAGGTCGAGCAGGATCCAGTCGAGCCCGCACAGGGCGGCGAGTTCGGCGACGGCAGGCGAGCCGGTGGAGATCCAGGTGCCGAGGTGGAGGTCGGGATTCATGGCAGGAGGGAGAGATCAGCATCGTGGCGCAGCCCCTCGAGGGCAAGCGCCAGGCGCTCATGGGTGGCGCGGCGCAGGACTTCGCCGCCGCCGAGGAAAAAGCCGTCGTCGCGCTCGAAGTAACCGGCGCCGACGCGGATCACGGCCTTGACGATCATGTTGCGCAGCAGGTGCAACCAGAAGCGCGGCAGCGCGTCGTCCGGCAACTCCCGCAGCCCGGCATATCCGGCAAAGGCGGCGCGCACCGGGGCTGCGTCATGGAAGCAGGCGAGCAGCGACAGGTCATCCATGGGGTCGCCACTGATGGCATCGTCGAAATCGATGAAGGCGGCGATCCGGTCCGGCGTGCCAAGGATGTTCCAGAGGGCGAGATCCTTGTGCACCAGACACCCCTGCTTCAGCTCCAGCAAGCCGGAGGCCGACGCGATGGCGGCTTCGATCTCGCGCCCCTGCGCGGCAGTCAGGAAACCGCGGTCGATCAGAAACCCCAAATGGGCATCCAGACGCAGCTGAAAATAATCGGCGTAGCTCGGGCGCAAGCCGTTCAGACCGGCATCCAGCACACCAAACCCCAAAGGCTGCACCGCCTGCCAGCGCGCAACCGCAGCGCCGATGGCACGGAACACCGGCTCCACCTGCAGTTCCCCGCGCCGGAACCAGTGGTTCAGGTCGGGCATATCAAAACACTCCAGTGCCTGCCAGGCGAAAGGCACGCGCGTGCGGCTGGCATCACAGCCCAACACCGCCGGCACCGGCAGGCCTTCGGCCCGCACCCGCGCGAGCACGGCACTCTCCACCGCCAGATGATCATCGCCCTCGGGACCGTCCTCGACCCGCACAAACAGCCGCTGGCCGTCAGCCTCGACCCGCCAGGTCAGGTGATTGCCCTGGCCCGCCCCCGGCGCCAGCGCCAGCTCACGCACACCCAAGTGCTCGCGCAAGGCCTCGGCGAGCGGTCCTTCCAGCTCCGCGACGCGCGCCGCCCGCGGCGCGGTGCCGTGAAAAGCGGCAGGGCGGTCGCACTTCCAATAATGGATGTCACGCCGGCTCATGCGGAGGGAGGCCGTCTCTTCCAGATCGCCGCGGCGATGCCACCCAGGATGTTTTGCATCACGCCGCTGAACACCCCCGCCGCCGCCGCCAGGGGCATAGCGGCAAAGTGCAGGCGCGCCAGCGAGGCCGCCATGCCACCGTTCTGCATGCCGACCTCGATGCTCACCGTGCGCGCCACCGATTCAGGAAAACGCAGCAGCTTGGGCAGCAGGTAGCCGACCGTGAAGCCGATGACATGCAGCACCAGGGCGGCGAGGGCGAGCCGGCCAAAGTGCTGGGCGATGGCTTCCGCACTCGCCGCGACGATGCCACCCGTGACGCAGACAAAGGCCAGCACGGCAAAGGTCGGACCGGCCGCGCCGATGCAGTGGGCGGTGCGCGGCAGTTTCCAGCGGATCAACACACCGAGCACCACCGGGGCGACCGTGAGTTGCAGCGCCGACTTGCACAGCCCCCAGGCATCCACCGGCACATACTCACCCGCCAGCTTTTGGGTCCAAAAGGGCGTGAAAAAGAAAGCGAGCAGGGTCGAGACGAGGGTCAGCACGACCGACAACGCCACGTTGGCGCGGGCCAGATAGGTGATCATGTTCGAGGCCATGCCGCCCGGGCAGCTCGCCACCAGGATGATGCCCACCGCCAGCCCCGCCTCGAGGCCGAGCAGCCTGGCCGTGCCCCAACCCGCCAGCGGCATGAGCGTGTACTGCGCCAGGAACCCCAGGGCGACACTGCCCGGCATGCGGCCAATGGCGCGAAAATCCTCCAGGTTCAGCGTCAGCCCCATGCCCAGCATGGAGGTGGCGAGCGACCAGAACACCCAGTCCGAATCGAACCACAGCATCACCGGCGGATGAAAAAACGCGACGGTGGCCAGCAGCACCAGCCAGAAGGGATAGAGGTTGTTGAACCCGTCGAAGAAGCGTTTCATGAGGTCAGGGAGCCGTGTCGCGCACGCCGTTGAAGCCCGGACCGCCGGCGCCGACGTAGCCGTTACTGGCGCCGTTGGCATCGGGCGTGACCCAGAAGGCATACAATGCGCCCTTCGTCAGGTGGAAGCGAAACTTCACCGGCTTGCCGACGAGGCCGGACAAGTCGGACTCGTCGGACCAAGTAACCTTGAAACGCGTCAAATCACCCGAAACCGACTGGGAGCTGCGCAGGACGTTCCCCTTCTCGTCCAGCACCTCCACCCGCGCTTCACCGTTGAGGTTCACAAACAGATGCCTGCCCTGAAACTTCACGGGGCGCGTGGTCAGTTCGCCCGGTCCGTCCATCGAGGCAAAGCCGTCGCGGCGCAGGGTCGCCAGACCGATGGCCGCACCGCCATACATGTTGGAACGACCCTCGCCCGCATCGCCGGAGTAGGCGCAGTAGGGGAAGACCAGTTGGTCGTCGAGCACCACGAAAACACCCGTTGTTGTGTGCAGGTAGGCCCGGTCCCAGGCACCCGCCCTGCGTTCGCCGCGGATGAACCCGTGCCGGTCGGGGCGGTCCCAATAAAAGCCGTCGCGACTGAACCCCAACTCCAAATCCGTGAGCTTGGGATAACCGCCCTTGTCGCAAATCGCGTTGTTGGGACCGCGATGGATCTGATGCATGCCGATCATGAGGCTCTCGTAGGCCACGGCCGCTAGGCTGTAGAGCTGCGGTGCATCGCCCTCTTTCTCCAGGCCGGCATAGCTTCCTGCAGGCTCGGGCCGATCCAACCGGTCGGCATTGGTCCAATACACCGCCCTGCCCCAGTTCGCCCCCTCCAGAAAGGTGTCGCTCTCCACATAATAACGACAGCGCCCGCGCGGCCCGTCCTGCTTGATGCTCTGCACCCATTTCTGCCGAAAGGGATTGTAAAAGATCGAGCCGTAATCGCCCGCAGGCGTCGTGCACGGCACGGGCTCCGACCAGGTCACACCGTCGGATACCTGCAGGCTGTGCGTCAGCCCCGGCACGCGCTGCTGCTTCGGCACATGGATCCAGCAGGTCAAAAACTTGAGCCGCTCCTTGGGATCGCTCGCGTCGATGTCATACCAAAGGGCGTTGTCACTGCCCGCGGTGGTGCCTGCGCCCGCACCCCAGGCCGCGCCCTCCGGCAGCAACAGGTTGCCGCCATGCAGCCCCAGCTCCGGCCGCGTCCACGTCTTCAAATCCGGGCTCGTCGCCAGCGCCAGCGGCCCGCGCCAGCCCGCCGTGTAAAACATCTTGAAGCACTGCTCGCGCGGTTCGTAGAAGACTCCGCCCTGACCGAGATAGACGACGTTGTTGAGCTTTTTCTCCAGCGCCGTCTCCGCCTTGAAAACGGGATTGCCCTCAAACTTCCTTGCCTGATGGTAACTGCGTTGCAGCGTGGTCTTTTCGATCAGGAAATCATCCACGAACAACTGCCGGCCGACATCGATCGGGATCACCTTCGGCGGTCGCTGCAGATACGGCACCGCCATCGGCTCGACGGACGCCGGATCCAGAAAGCGCGGCGGCCACTGATCAGGCAGCTCGATGCCGTTGTAGAGTTTTTCCGGCTTCGGCCCGGTGGCCTTGTTGGCGAGCATCCGCAGCTTGCCCTCCTTGGAAACGATCCTGCCGGCGAGGATGTCCTGCTCGCGAAACTTCGCCAGCAGGATCTCCGCGTCGGTGTGACGGTTCCAGTCATAGAGGAGGTGGATGAGGCCATCGGGCGATTCGAAGCCATCGGGATAGGACACCGCGCTGCGTTCATCGAGCAGCAGGCCACCCTGCCAAGTCCGACCTTCGTCGTCCGACAGCCAGGCGCTCAGGTGGCTGCGCTGCAGCAGACGCTCGCTAGGCGAACCATTCTTCACCAGGAGAATGCGCCCCGAGGCCAGCCGGCGCAGGAAGAAGCGCGAGCTGACATTCTGCACCGTCGCCGCCTGCTTCGGTTCGCTCCAAGTCCGGCCGCCATCGCTGGAAAAACTCTCGTGCGGCTGACCGCTGGTGCGCGCCAGCATCCACAGGCGACCGTCCTTCAGCTCCACCATCATGTGCTCGTCGAACTGCCAGCCCGGGAACTGCAGGCTGCTGCGTTCCTTCCAGGTCGCACCCTCGTCGGTCGACGCGAACACCCGTGCGGTCTTTTCCTGCCAGTCAGACACCGGCAGCAGCCAGCTGCCATCCTTGAGCACCGTCGGTTTGTTGAGCGTGCAGCCCTCGGCAAACTGGATGGGTTCACTCCACGCCGGCTCGGCCGCATCCGGATCGTCGCAGCGAATGAACCAGTTGGTGATGCGTCCCTGCGGATCGCCAAGCTGCTGATCGAAAAACAGCCAGAGCCGGCCCTTGGGATCGGTCCAGAGGTTGCCGACCAGCGCGCCGCTGATCTTCTGCGTGGCCTCCAGGCGCGCCCCGACCGCCAGGCGCGGTTTCGACCAGGATGCGCCGCCGTCGTCACTGGTCGCCAGCAGGAAATAGCCGTCCTTCTTGTCGCCCGTGCCCGTCCAGCAGCCCCAGATCCGCCCCTTGGGCGTGCGATCCATGCCGATGATCATCGCCCCGGCCCGCGCCTCGTCCTGAAACTCCGCGCCGGGCTTGGCGATGACCGAAGGGAGCCAGCCATCCAGTTCGCGAACCTGTGCACCCGCCGCCAGGACCGTCACCGTAAGGCACCACCCGAAAACCCATGTTGGAATCAAAAGACGCATGCCACGAAAACGCCTGACGCACCCTCTCCTCTCGCTGCCCCGCGGCGCAGCTTGCGTTATGGTAACATTTTTCCGCGCTCAAGGGTCAGCAGGGCGCTGTCAATGAGGTCGAGGGCAGTGGTGAAGGAGTCATCCACGTAGTAGAGTCCCCAGACCGGTTTGCCGTCCTTGGCATTGGCCTCGCGCTTCGGGTAGCCGCGCAGTTCCAGCAGCTGATAGGTGCGCGGCAGGCTGTTGTCGATGGTGACCGCATGGACGAGCGAGGGCTGATCGTCACCGGGTTGGTTGATTTCGATCAGCAGGCTGTAGGGCGTGGGTTCTCCCTGGTCCGGCGGCAGGATGTAGTCGGCCGGATCAAAGGAGCCGTTGGGCGTGGGTGAGCTGACGGCATCGATCTCGGATTCGGCCTCGCGCCTGGCCTTTTCCCATCCCGCGTGCTTGAAAGCCCAGTAGGGGGTTTCGGCGGCGGTCTGGGGTGCGAGCAGGGTCTTGATGTGGTAGCCGCCCTGATTCTCCAGCCAGATGGCGATCTGGGGCGGCTGACTGGCATCAAACGACGGCCCCGCCTTGACGCTGAGCCGCATTTGGTATTGCGGCGACGGCGCGTACTCGAAGACCATCGCGTCCTCGCGCAGCTCGAAGCGCTCCAAGGCCGGACCGAGGTTGCCGCTCCAGCCGAGCACGGTTTTCACGGGTGCGGGTTGCCAGGCAAAGAGCAGCGTCAGCGCGGCGGAGAGGGCGAGCGTGCCCCAGAGCGTCCGGCTGCGCAGGTAACTGGCCAGCGGGTGGCGGTTGTTGACGACATGCAGGCCAATCAGGGCGATGAAGACAAAACCCATCAGGGCGTGCAGGCCGATGAGGCCGATGGAAAACGGCTGGAGGAAGGCGAGCACGCCGGACACCGCCACGACGAGAAAACTCAGTGCGGTGAGCAATGAAACGGCACGGCGCTGCCAGGTGCCGAGCGACGGCTTCGGACGGTCAGGCATCGCCCGGGAGGATGGCTGCGTGCGCGCGGAGCAGGTCGTGGATTTCCTTCAGCGGTACTTCCAGCGGGGTGGTGCCGCTTTTGGCGGCAAGCGCAGCCGCCGCTCCCGCCGCCTGCCCCATGCCCATGCAGGCCGACTGCACGCGCAGGCCGGAGTTGGCCAGGCGGTCGCTGCTGACGCTGCGACCGGCGACCAGGAGGTTCCGGCTGCCCTTGGGGACCAGCGCCCGCAGCGGAATGGTCGGGATGACACCGGGCTTGAGTGGCGCGGGCTTCACACCGTTCTTGGTATGCAGGTCCACCGGATAAAAAGCGTAGCTGATGGCGTCCTCAAAATTCCGGCCACTGCGGTAATCGTTGACCGTGACCACGGTTTCGCCCTCGATCCGATAGGTTTCGCGAATGCCGGTCTCCGGCTGCAGGTGCATGAGGCGCTTGCCCTCCTGGCGGACTTTTTCGAGGATGGTTTTCCGGCCGGTGAGATTGGCCTGGGTGACCGTGCGCGAGTTGCTGGAGTCCGCCCCATGGACATAGAGGCGATGGATCTGATTGCGCCCCGGCTCATGGGCCTCGCCCAGCATGAATAGGTAGGAGCCCGGCTGGCGCTCCTCCTCGCGCAGACGCGGCAGGCCCAGCAGCCCCACCACTTCAGCACCGCCGGTGCAGTCGATGATTTGTTTGCAGTTCACCCGTCGCCGGGTGCCAAACCCCACGCAGTCCACCTGCCAGCCAGTCTCCGCTTTCGTCACGGCCTGGGGGAACTCATAATAGGCGATCTGCACACCCGCCTGAGCACACTTCTCCTCGGCCAACAGGGCGTAGGTGAACATGTTGATGTACACCTGGTTCTGCCAATGCCTCTGCGGCACCTTGCTGAAGTCGGGCAACGGCCCCTGGTCGAGTTCGACGCACTCCTTGACGAGTTCCCAGCCGATGCCGGCAATGACCTGTTTGCCCCAGGCATCAAAGAGACCCGGAAACGCCACGCCGCCCGTGGTCATGGTGCCGCCGAGCTGGCTGCCGCGCTCCACCAGCAGGACGCTGGCCCCGGCTCGCCCGGCCTGAAGGGCGGCAATGGTGCCGGCTGTGCCGCCACCGACGACCAGCACGTCGACGTCATTCGAGATCTCGGGTGCATCGGCATGGGCCGGGGTCTCCGCCTGCACGGTGGTGGTGCTGGCAATGGCAGCCCCGAACAGGGAGTGTTGAAGGAAGTTGCGCCGGTTGGTGGAAGTGGGCTGGCTCATGAGGTTTAGCGATCCCTACGATGGCCCGTTGGCAGGTCTTCCACCACCCGAATTTTCACCTCACGCACTCCTGGGAGCTTCTGCAAGGCCTCACCCGCACCCGGCCCCAGCACGCAGGCCGCCGTCGCCAGCGCATCACTGAGCTTGGCCTCATCGGCGATGACGGTGGCGGCAATGCGCCGGGTCAGGCCCAAACCCGTCGCCGGATCCAGGATGTGGGAATACCTCACCCCGTCGATCTCCACCGATTGATGCAGGTCGCCGGAGGTCGAAATCGCAGCATTGGCCAGCACCCGCACCTCGTCATGGCGCGTGAGCTCCAGGGTCTGCACCGCCACCCGCCAGCCCTCACGACCCGGAGGCGGATCGCCAAGACGGATGTCGCCCCCGGCAGCCACCATGACCTGCCGAAGACCGGCAGCCGCCAACGCTTCCAGCATGAGGTCCGCCGCGTAACCCTTCGCCACGCCGCCCAGATCAAAGCGCATGGCTGCACGGTGCAAGGTGACGCGGCGTGACGTCGGATCGAGGCTGAAATGCCGCCAGCCGGTCGCCGCACGAGCGGCTTCCAGCACCGCCACCTCGGGCAGGCGACGCTGTTGCCGCGTCTGACGCCAGAGCCGGGTCAGGGGGCCCAGCGTCGGATCAAAGGCCCCGTGCGTGTTTTCCGCCATCCCCCGCGCATGCTGCAACACATCGAACAGCAGGGGCGAGAGCACCACCGATTGGGAAGCCGGCAACGCGGTCAGGCGCGCCAGCTCGCTGTCGGGCCGGTAGTCCGATGCCACACGGTTGACCTTCTCCGCCATCTCGAAGGCGACCGCCGCCTGTCTTTCCGCCGACGCCGAATCCTCCGCATGACAAACGATCGTGAAGCGTGTGCCCATCAACTCGCGCTGGAAACGCCACGGTTCAGCCTGGGCGGGAAATGCGGCCAGAATCCAGGCCGTCCACACGACCTGGAAGAGGCTTGTCATGGCCCCCTGGATTTGCGTAAACTGGCCCACGCCGCAACTACACCAGAGGAACCGGCCTTGTCCAAAACTAACCGGCTGACTCTGCCGGCTATTGAACCGGTGCGCAGGCGGCTCCATCTGCGAACACCAGCAGCACCAGCTTCTTGAACTGCAGCCGTTCGCCTTGCGTCACGGTTTTCCGATAGAGGCTGACGCGGTTGATCTCGCCGGGAAAGAGTTGCACCTCGGGCACTTCCACCTTGGTGAAACCGGCTTTTCGCAGAGCCTGCTCCTGACTCGCTGCCTTGGGTCGGATCGTCGGCGTCAGGGCGAACAGGGTGCCGGGCCGGGTGACGATCACGTCGAGCTTTTCAATGCTCGTGCGGTGAAACGGCAGGTTTTGGACCGCCTCGGGCACCTCGTCGATGACGTAGTCGCGGTCGGTGAAAAGCTTGACGCCGGGCTTCATGAAGGCGGGCGCCGGTGGCGGTGGCGCGGGCCACGCGAGACGCGTTTGGCCGCTTTGGGATTCGAACTCGCCGACGGATTCGAGTTTGCCAAACAGGATGCGCTCCTTGCGACTGTCGGAGGTGTCACCCTGGGTCACGCAGAGCCAGATCGTGCCCTGGTGCTCGTGAAAGGTCGGGTATTGGAAGGACTTCGGGGTCTCGAACCGATACTTCCGCTCCCAGGTCTGGCCATCGCGGGAGATGTCGACGTTGAAGACACTGCGGCCAACGTTCTGCACGCGTGTCGCCTCCTGCCAGCCGAGGTAATAGAGGCCACCCAAACGGTCGAAGGTGGGCTTCGAGTTCGCGCCGTTCGGGACATGTGGCATGGGCCTGCCCACACTCCAGGTTTTGCCGTCGGCACTCGTGGTGAAATGGTAGTTGCCGGCGTCATTGCGGCAGATCGCCATCCAGGTGCCGTCGGGAAGGCGGTTCACGGCGGATTCGCTGAGCTGCTCGCTTTGCGGTTCGTTGTAGTGGCCAAGCACCTCAAAGGTGCGGAGGTCGTCGTGCACGAAGGCCAGCGCGTTCTGCTTGCCGGCAAAATTGTTGAGGGCAACATACAGCCTGCCGTCGAAGCGCTTGAAGGAGTCGAAGAGAAAGAAGGCGTGATCCACCGCCGGCTTGGCAAAACCCCGGGCGGCCGCATCGGCATGAAAAAACGACGGCTGGAAATCGAAGGTGCCCGCCGCGGTCTTCAGCTTCGCCTTGTGAATCGTCGACGCAAACTCACCGCGCTGCAGGTCGAAGTCGCGATACCACATCTGCGACGGCCGTTGGCCCGGATCCTCGCTGGTGAAGTAGCAGCGCAGCGTGCTGGCATCCTTTTGGAGAATGCGCGGCACGAAACAGGCACCGACGGGCAATTTCTCGTTTTGAAAGGCCTGCTCGCTTTTCGCGAAGTCGATAACGCGCTCCACCTGCAGCGTCTTCAGGTTCACGACCGACATCGTCGCGTAGATGAACGGCCAGCCGGCACTTTCTCCGGCCTTCTCGTCGTTCGCCTCGGCGACGACATAGGCACGGTCGCCGACACAGACAAACTCGGCGTCATGCGCGCCCTTCACCCGTGGCGCGGAGGTGTTCACCAGGCGCCGCATGACGAGGTCGCCCGCCAGCGCCGGATCCCAGTGGGCGGGGAGCAGGCTTTGAGCGCAGATGGGTCCGCAAAAAAACGCTGGGATCGCAAAGAAACGAAAAAGCATGAGGAGCCAAACGAACGCCAGGTGCGTCCTATGACCTGCCGATGTACGGCAAGATGCGTTATGTTAACATCAGCGTTTTCCCCTGGAACGGAGACGCTTCAGAGCGGACTCCAAACCCTCCGAAACCCCACGCCCTCAAAATCCTTGACGTTCGTGGTGGCGAACTCGGTGACGCCCGGGGCGATCAGGGTCAGGGCGCTGCGAGTGTCGTAGAGGCGGCGAAAGGCGAAGGTTTTGGCAGTGGCTTTTTTCCAGAGCGCGTCGTGAAGCGCTCGGCTCTCCATGGGGAAGCCGATCAAGCGCCAGCGGGGGTGATTGCGGTAGGCCTGGATCACCTCGACGGCCTCCTCGGCCATGAGTGGATGTTTCAGCACAGCGGGGTTGCGCAGGAGGCCGTAGAACTCTGCCAGGATGAACTCGGAGATGGCCACCTCCTCATACCGCTGGATGGACATGATCCATGCATAGGCAGCCTCATGGCGTGAAGAGTCCTCGTTGAAGGCATGAAGCAGGATGTTGGTGTCGATGGAAAGCATGCCGACTATTTCGAACGGGTTCGGGTCAACGCCTCCTCATTCAGGGTCATCTGCGCTTCGGCTTTGATCTCAGCATCCGTGAGGCCCATCCAGCCCAGCTTGCGGGGTTGGGGGGGGTGCCACTCTCCCGTCTTGCCTGGCTCCTGAGCATAGACGCTGAGAATGTATTCGATGCCTCGGCGGGCCAGCTCGGCGAGCGAGATCTCCCTGGCTTCGCAGACTTTCTTGGCCTTGGCGAAGACTTCGTCGGGCAACTGGATCTGAGTCCGTGTCATGCCAACATTTTGACATCATTTTGAACGCTGTCAAACTGCCGGCAGATCATCCACTGCCCGAATCCATGATTCAAGACTTGGCTCCCAGAGCCCAAGCACCCTTGGGTGCCATGGCAGCAGGCAGCCGTCTGGGGGAATCAGGCCTTGCGACCGAGAATGCGGTCCAGCGAATCGGAAGTCTGCCAGATCAGCGCCTCCGGATAGTGCGTGTAAGGATGAAAGTACTCGAAGGTGAGGAAGCCGTTGTAACCGGTCGCCGCCAGCGCCTCGGTGACGGCCGGCCAGTTGGTCGTGCCATCGAGCAGTGGCCGGAAGGTTTCCAGGCTGAAGTCCGTGCCCTTCTTGGTGAACTCCTTGAGGTGGACGTTTTGGATGCGGTCGCCCAGCACGCCGACCCAGTGTTCGGGATACTGGAACATGCTGATGTTGCCGGTGTCAAAATGCACGCGCACGTGCTCGCTGCCGAAGCTGTCGACGAAATGGTTCATCTCCATCGGCGTCATCAGGTAACCGTTGAAAAAGATGTTCTCGATGTTGAGGCGCACCTTCAGTTTCTCCGCCTGCACCACCAGCCTGCCCACCGCCTCGCGCGCGCGCTGGTCGCAGACGTCGTTGGGCACCGGCTCATGGTCGTCGCGCCAGGGAATGTGCACCGCACCCGGCACGACGAGCACGTTGTCGACCCCGAGATCGCGGGCGCACTCGGCGATTTTGCCGGCCAGTTCCAGCCCCTGGGCGCGCTTGGCGGCGTCGTTGCTGGTCAAGGGATAGGGCCAGAACAGGAAGGAACACAGGCCGCTGATGCGGATGCCAATTTCATCGGCCATCCTGCGGATCTTCACATAGTCCGCCGTGCCGTGCTTGGGCGACAGGTCATTGTCGAGATCATAGTTCAGCTCGATGCCATCGAAGCCGGCGTCCTTGGCCAGCTGCAGGCACTCGCGCAGGCTCATCCGCTCCGGGTAGGGAAAGGCCCAGAGGTTGATCGACTTCAGCATGTCGTAGCGCTTCGGTGATCCGCGGCGGACATCGGGTGCGGGCGCCGCACTCACGGGCTCAAAGGCCGCAGCGGTAAGACCGACCCCCGCCAGGGTGGCCTTGAGCGCGTCGCGACGGCACAGCGAAGGGGAGGAGGGCGTCATGCTGTCATGCAATCAAAACGCCGCCGGCGCAGCAAGGCCGTTTTTGTCGGGCTCAGCGGGCGCGCAATTCCGTCAGCCGCCAGTCGTGCGCCGGAATTTTCAAGGGGCGCTGCACGGTTTCGACGAAGTGCCGGGGGAACTCGGTACCGCGCGGCCCGGGCTGAAAGTCACGAAAGGTGACTTCGACATCCGCACCCGCCGTACTGGCCAGCCCCTCCAAGGTGAATTGAACCCGCCGCAGACGCTGGTCGCGCTCGCTGATCCAGGCCACCACCCGGTCCTCGCGGGCGAAGCCAAGCCCGGGTCGCAGCACCCCGAACACGCGGCGGCAGGGATCGCCATCCACCGGCAGGGGCGGCGCCGCAGGATCGAGCCGCCAGTCGCTGCCGTGTGCGAGCAACCAGTCGCAGCCAAACAGGAACAGCGTGTAGCCATCGGCGACCAGGGCCGCGGCGGCACGTTCGTCCTGCGAAGCAGCCGATGTGTCGTTGAAGAAGACCTCCACGGCACCCGGGGTCCGCAAGACGCGTTTGATGCCCTTCGGCCCGCGATGGATTTGTTCGACCCGACCCTGCGACGGCCCGTACCGTTCCGTGGATCCCTGCCGGAAGCCGGCATCGACCAGGACCGGCTGCAGCCGTCGCACCAGCTGCGCCCACTCGCCGTCGTAGGCGACTTCGATCTCGCTCAGACGCCGCCAGGGTCGGCCCGCGCGTTCGGCGCTTTGTTCGAGCAACCGCCGCGCCTCCGTTGCGCCGGCGACGGGTGGCGTGCGCGGGTCGGGCAGGCTGGAACAGGAAACCAGGAGGACCGAAAGCAGGGCCGCGCGCAGGATCATGGTGAAATCTGCCACACCTGCCCTGCCCGGGCAACCGCCACGGCACTTGTCAGGTGGCAAGGACCATCTAGACTCGCGCCATGATTCCGCTGGCCGACAACAATCCGGTGCACCGTTTTCCGCTGGTGACCGTGCTGCTCATCGCCGCCAACCTGGCCGTGTACTTCCTCTGGCAGATGCGGGTCGGACTGGAGCAGAGCGTGGCGATCGGTGCCTTTGTGCCCCTCGAATTTCACCGTAGCGCGCCCGGCGGCTGGAGCGCGCTTTTCACCAGCCTGTTCATGCACGGTGGCCTGATGCACCTGGTGGGCAACCTCTGGTTCCTGTGGATCTTTGGCGACAACATTGAGAGCGAGTGCGGCCGCCTGCGCTTCCTGATGTTTTACCTGCTTTGCGGCGTCGCCGCCACCCTCGCCCACACCTGGCAGGATCCGCTCTCGGCCGTGCCTCTCGTCGGCGCCAGCGGCGCCATCAGCGGCGTGCTCGGCGCCTACCTGATCGAACATCCGCGCGTCCCGATTCGCACCCTGATCCCGCTCGGTCTGTTCACGCGCATCATCGACGTGCCCGCCTTCGTCTTCCTGTTCTTGTGGATCGGCATGCAGGTGTTCAGCCAGGCCATGATCGCCGGCCGCACGGGCGGCGGCGGGGTTGCCTACCTGGCCCACATCGCCGGCTTCGCCGCCGGCGCGGCCCTGATCTTCGTCTTTCGCCAGCGCGCGCGGGATTGACCACTTTCACCGCACGCTCGGGGGCCTCACCGCTTGGCCTGGCGAGCCTCCTGTTCCGCCTCGCGCAGCGCCGTGCGCATGATTTGCTCCGCCTTCGACTCCTGCGGCCCGTTGTAGCGCAGCAATCCCTTGGCATCGAACACCAGGTAGTGACCGGGCGTCAAACCACCACCGGCTTCAAACGCGCCTGCGGCAAGCAAAGTCGGCCAATGGTAACCGAGATCCTGCAAGTAGCGCTGCAGAGCCACGTCAGCCTGCACCCGTGGGGGCGGCATCAAGGACACCCCCGGTGGCCGTGCCATCACCGCCGCACACATGGCTGAGTTTCGGGAGGCGGATGACGCTTCCTTGTGCATCCAGCGGTTGAAGCGTTTGGCAAAGGCTTGGGCATCACGCTGGGCCGCGGCGGCAAGCGATCCATTCACCATTCCAGCCGGAGCGCCTTGAACCGCGGGCACTTGCCCCGGAGCCAATAAGACGGCAAAAAAAGCGACGCTACCCTGCAGCCTCTGCACAGAATCAGAGCCGGACCACGGCGGCTCACTCAGCTGCAGGTCGTTCAAGCTGGCTGACGCGCCTTTGACCGGAGCATTTTGCGCCAGGAGAGCCGGTCCCAAAGCCCCAGTGAAGCAACACACCCAGAGAATTATCCGAGGCAAACGGCGTAGCATCATCTGACACTAGGCAACTCCCCCAAAGTGGGCAAGTTCAAATCCACGCCCGTGCCAGCATCACCCGGGGGGCTACCACTTGGACGACTTCGCGACAACCGCACCTGCCCCCAACCAATCCACTTTGCTCCCGGACTCCGACGCAAGCTTGAGGGCGGTGCCCGTCGAGTTTCGATAACTTCGATTCTTTTTTCCAACCCCAACTCGCCGGTCCCTCAAGCCACCGCACCGCGCTTCACATCCCGCAGCGCATACAACTGCTCCTCCAACCCGCGCATCAGCCTCGCCCCTGTCCGGCGCCGCGCGCCAAATCGCTCCCGCACCGCCTCAAACACGGCGTTCACATACCCCCGGCTCCCCACCACCGCGCCCTCCGTCAGATACCTCACCCGACAGCGCAGGTACACGCTCGCCGGCAATCGCCCGCCCTCCGCTACCACCCGCCGCGCCGTCTCCCGCTCAAACCCACGCCGCAGCGGCCCGCCGTCCTCTCCGCGACCCCGCGCCTCGCCCCGCCCATACAGCAGCACCCGGTGCCTCGCCAGCACCTCCCGCCGCTTCGCCGGCGCCGCCGCATGCTCGGCTGCCAGTGCCGCCTCATCCAGGCCGACCTGCGCCACCCGCTCCAGTTCCCGCAATCCCTCCAGCGCCTCGCCATCCCCGCCCATCGCCGCCCCGTAGCCGCTCCAGCGATAGTCCGCCGGATCCTCCACCAAGCCCGCGCGCACCGGATTCAGATCAATGTAGGCCGCCATCGTCCGCAGCACCGGCCCCGCCGATTCCACCAGCACGCTGCGAAACCGGTCTTCCCAAAGCGTGCCGCGACGCCGATGCACCTTGTTGAACCACTGGCTGAAGCGCTGCTTGAGCGTCTTCATGAACAGCGAAATGTCCCACATCCGCCGCAGGTAGCGCTCGCGGATCTCCGCCTCCCAGCCCGGCGAGCGTGTCTGGGCAGCCAGGGCCAGATCCTGCTCCAGTCGGGTCGCCTCCAGATCGCCCAAGCTGTCGCGCAGCCTCTGCACCAGCTCCGCATTGGAGGGCGGCACCGCCGGCCGGCACGGCACGCCGACGAGCAAATGGAAATGGTTCGACAGCACGCAGTAGGTCACCACCCGCACCCCGCAGAAGCGCTCATACATCCGCATGAAGTGCACAAACTGCTCCCGTTCGACCTCGCCGAAGACGAAGTCCCGGTTCACCACCCGTGAAACGCAGTGGTAAAACGCCATCCCGGCCCCCGCCGGAGCCTTCAGTCTCGCCTGCCTCATGCCTCACCCCTACCCGAATGCTCCTGCAAAGGCAAGGTTTCCAATAAAGGGACAGACACTTTAT
>CAZSBO010000005.1:59437-64729 GCA_964605265.1 uncultured Prosthecobacter sp. | reverse complement strand
AACTCTGTGTCCTCCGTGCGAAACCAGCCTCGCGATCATCCCTCATCCCTCATCCCTCATCCACCCCTGCCCCGCTTACTGCCCAGCCTTCCCCGCTCCGGCTTTGAAGCGGGCCATGAGTTCAAGGAAGCGTTTCTGCTTGGCTTGATACTCCGGTGAGCCGCGCGGGTGGGTGTCGCGCTCGGCCGCGAGGGCCTTGATCTCGACGGCGAGGGCGCGACGGGCGGTGGCTGCGGCAGCGGCCTGCTGGGCGGCCGGATCGACCTTGGGTTCGACGTCGTCCCAGGCATCGGTGCGGAAGACGGAGGCGGGCAGGCCGGCGCTGTTGACGAGGTTGGCGCCCTCGGGATTCGAAGCCCAGGCGTAGCGCACGGCCACCGACGTAGCGACCGCCGGACTGCGCACGAGAAGGCTGTCCGGACCCGCCACCTCGGCCTCGGCCCAGTGCCAGACGCGGTCGGCTCCGGCAATCTCAAAACGCTTCAAGGCGCCGCCCTCGCGGGCGCGCAGGCCGTCGCCGGCGTGATTGAAGAACACCCGCAGCGCACTGCCCTCGACCCGGCTTTCCCGATACAGCGGCCCGGAGTAAATCAGCTCGCGACCGTAGTCCCGGGCCAGGGCCCAGAGCGCCAGGCGTTCGCCGGGATCCTTCTTGTTCTTCGGATGGATGTCGTCGGCCTCGCCGACATCGTTGGCGACCGCCATGCCGGTCTTCGGTGTGGTGGCGAGCACCAGACGCATGCGATCCTGCAAAAGCGGCCAGGGATCGGTCGAGCCGGGCTCAGTCGAGGGCGCGCGGTAGGCAGCGAGCTGAACGTAGTGGAACGAAAAGTCATCGCCCCAGCGCTTACGCCAGTCGCCAATCATCAGCGGCAGGGTCTGGTCGTAGGGCACCGCGCCAGGCTTGGCATTGCCTTCGCCCTGATACCAGATCGCGCCGCGCAGGCTGTAGCCGACGAAGGGATGAATCATCGAATCGAACAGCACACCGGGCCGACCCTCGGTGTCGAGCGGTCGCTTGGGCGGGGTCGGTTTCTTCGGCAAACGACGCCGCTCCGCGGCGGACTTGCCCTTGGCGGCGGCCATCGTCGCCTGCCACTGCGCGAGCTTCTGCTCGTAGGCGACCTGCGCCTTGGCGGGATCGTAGGCGGCGTCCTCCTGCAGCAGGGCCTCGACCAGGGCCTTTGTTCCTGGCAGAGTGTTCAGGGCTTCGCGACTGGTGAAGGTTTCGACCGGCTTGCCGCCCCAGGCGGTTTTCAGCACACCGACCGGCACGCCAAGTTCGAGGTGGAGCTTGCGCGCGAAGAAGAAGGCGACGGCCGACCAGCCGGCCACGGTCTCGGGGGTGGCGCTCGTCCATTCGCCGACGATGTCGTCCTGTGGCTCGACGGCGGTGACGAGTGGGGCATTGAACATGCGCAGGCCGGGATGGTTTGACTGGGCGATGAGCCCGGCGTACTCCGGCGAGCGGTTCATGGTGTAAAACATGTTCGACTGACCCGAGGCCAGCCAGACCTCACCGACCAGCACATCGCGCAGGACGCGCTTTTCCGTGTCGGAAGCGATCGTCAACGCCGCGCCCGTGGCGTCGGCCGGACCGGTGGCGATGGCGGCGCGCCAGCGGCCGTCGGCGCCGGCCTGGACGGTGACTTCCCTGCCCTTGAAGCCGATCGTGACCTGCGCCCCCGGCGCGGCCCGGCCCCAGATCGCGGCTTCGCGCTCGCGCTGCAGCACCAGGTGATCGGAGAAAAATTGCGGCAAACTGAGCTGCGCGGAGACGCTGCCGGCAAAACCGAGCAGGAGGAGGCAGAGGAGGCGGGACATGAGGAGCGGTTTCATTTGATGGTGATCCAAAGCGGCGACGACCAGGCCATGTTGCCGTCGCTCTGTTCGATGCGCAGGTAGTAGCGGTTTTCGCCGGCCAGCGGTGCGGGATCGGTCCAGGCGCCATCGACGAATTTCGCGCCGGGCTCGAGCATGTGATGATCCTGCTCGTTGCGCACCACGGTGAGTCGCTTCACCGGCGCCGTGCCCTCGATGCGGAAACGCAGCTCGGGTTTGCCGGCGAGTTCGAAGACCTCGCCCATGGGGCGGTCGCCGCAGCTCAGCTCGACGAAAATCTTGTCGGTCGCCGCGCAACTGCGCCGGGCATTGAGACCGGCAAGGATGCCCTCGCGGGTGAACTCCTCGACGTAAACCCCGCCAAAAGAGGTGTGGGTGGCAATGTGGTCGCTCGAGGCGAAGACGCCGAGCTTGTGACCGACGGCGAGCGCCTTTTGATAGACGCCGTTGTTGTAGCCCTGCGGCTTTTTGAATCCGGCATCGAAGTCGGTGATCGCTCCCGGCGGCGTTGGGTGTTCGTCGCCCGCCAGCTTGTGCGGCGTGTAGGGCTCGCCCTCGCGCAAACCCACCGTCGGCTGCGGCAGCCCCAGCCCTTCGTAGCTGACGCGGGCGCCCTGGAAGATTTCGACGGCATTCTCGTGGGTGTTGTCGATGCCGTGCTCGTAGCGCGTCCAGTCGGTGCCCATGCCGGTGGCGCCGGTGTGGCTGATCACCGCGCAGGGCTGGCCGTGGCGCTTGAGCAAGTCCCAGAGTTCAGTCGGTTGGATGGGCTGGATGCCTGCGGCGACCGGCAGGGTTTTCTGCCAGGGCGAGGCGCGGTAGGTGGCGCGGTTGATGTACACGATGGGGCCGCCGCGACGGGCGAAGACGATGTTGCGATGACCCCAGGGAAAGGGCTGCTCGCGCTCGTAGGCATAGAGCGAAGTGAAGCGGCCGGGCGCATAAAAGACATCGACCAAGCGCTGGTTGTGCCACCACTCGTAGGGCGAGTAGATCTTGCCGATGTCCGTGTGGTCGGAGGTGCCGAGGAAATCGAGACCGGCGAGGTCGAGCGCGTAGCGGTAGTGTTCCTGGGCGCAGCCGTCGAAGCCGGTGCGGCAGTTCGACAGGTCGGTGTGACGATGCACATCACCCCAGACCAGCCGGTAGGTCTTGCCGCCAATCTTCCAGGTGTGATGTTCGTCGAGCGGCCGCGGCGGAGTCGGCTCGTTGAGGTAGGGTTTCGGCTCCGGGCTGCGCGCGATCCCGGCCTCCGACTCCTCGGGCAGCAACGGCCAGTCGGCGTCATGCCGGAGCTGGGCCGTGTGGATCTCGGCGATGCCGCTGGCCTTGCTGGTGCGCTTGTCGGTCGCCCAGGTGATCCAGAGGCCGCCCTTGGGACCGACATGCAGTTCCTGGCGGCGATCCTGTCCCATGGTGCTGTCGGGCAGCGCGGCCGGCTCGGCCCAGCGACCGCTGGCAGGATCGTAACGGGTCACCGCCACGCGCCAGAAGGCGTTGGCGAAGCTGCGATAACCCAGCCAGACCTGGCCCTCGCGCACGGCGACCGAGGGCAGATTGACGGCGAAGCCGGGGCTGGGGTCAGGAGCCGGGGTCGGTCGCCCCTTGTCGGGCACGGCCACTTCGGTGAACACGCCGGTGGCCGGATCGTAGCGACCCAGCAGCAGGCGCTTGTGGGCGTTGAGACCCATGTCGTTTTCGTGACCCCGCGAATCCAGCCCCCACTGGCGACGCCCGCGTTCGGCGGCGATCCAGAGTCCGCCCTGCGCATCGGCGGCGATGCTGGCACGTGCCTCGTATTCCGGGGTCGCCAACAGTTCGCGATCCTGCACCGCACCCTCGAGTCCGACGCGGGCGAGGCGCAGGTTGAATTCGCCACCGGCGGAACTGTCGTACACCACCCAGGCCCCTTTGGCATCGGTGAAGGCCAGGCGCGGCTCCCAGTGGCCGCCTTTCTCCGACGAGGAGACAGGCACGGGTGGCGACCACACGCGGGTGTCCGGACTCCAGTAGCGTGTCCAGATGCGCGAGGCCCCCGGGCGGATCTCCTGCCAGGTCACCCAGACCCGACCCGCAGCGTCGGTGCCGGCATCGGCAAAACCGCAGCCGGCATCGTCATGGGCGGCGAGTTCGAGGCGCGGGCCGGGCTCGCCCTTGGCGAAGCAACAGGTCCGCAGCGTCATCACGTCCTGGGCATTCGCCTGACTCCAAAAGGCCCAGACGCCGTTTTCACCATCGACCGCCACGGCCGGCTGATGGATCACCCCGGGTTCGGAAAGAGCGGCCACCGGTTGCCAGTCGCCCTGACCACGGGTGAGCAGGCGCAGGGTGTCGGCCTGGCCGTCGTGCTCAATGGCCACCGCCCACAACCGCAGATCGCCGGCGATGACGAAATCGGGCTGATCCAAGTGCAGTACAGGATCCGCCCGCTTCAGGTGCTGGGCCAGCGGCGCCGTGAAACGGGGTGCTGCTGGCGCCGCCTGTTTCTTTTTGGCAGCCGGCGGCTGCTGGGCGGCCAGAAGCGATGGCAGAGCCAGGGACAGGAGAAACAAACGCAGCAGCATGGTCGCAGGGAAACGCTGCGAGGGCAGCAAGCTTGCGCCGGAACGCGGGCTTGGGCGCGCAGGACGGCGTTTCTCCCCAAGCCCGCGTTGTGACCAACGCCTACAGGGTTCTCACTTCAACACGTTCTCGCCGCGGTTCTCCTTCTGCTGGATCGTCACCGGCCAGCCGGGGAACTGGTTCGACGGTTTGCCATCGCTGGCATCGATGAGGAAGCGGTAGGACTCGACCTGATAGGTCAGCTTGTCCGTGTCGAAGCGGATGAAGCCGAAGCCACTGCCCTTTTCATGGGCCTTGTCGTAGCGGTTCGGCGCCTTGCCCACGAGCGGATTGCCGACCGCGTACACGTAGGCCTTGTTGCCAAGTCCCTCAATGTACTCGCCGGTGTCCGGCAGACCGTGTGCGGGGCGGTTGGCGTGCGGCATCTTCACTTCATCGGGCCGCCACCAGCGCGGGTAACCGGCGGCGATGGCCGGCGTGCAGAACGACCAGTTGCTGTCGCGCTGTTTCTCCACGCCATACTGCACCAGGGTGGTGAGATGCTGGTCGCCATTGATGTGCAGGGCCATGCTCGGGCGCATCAGTTCGATCGTGCGATTGCGCGGTGTCTGCGGCCAACCGCCGGAGTCGAGGTCGGCCTTCAGGTAGCCGTTGAAGTCGCCGTGATGGGTGGCGACGTTGGCCAGGACCGTCTGACTGAGCACGGCCTTCAGCTTGTGGCCACGCCAGTCGCCCGACCACTCCTTGAGGAACTGCTCCTGGCGCTCGCCAAGCAAAACCAGCCCCGGCTTGTCGAGCTTGGAAGTGTCGAAGTCCGCCTCGAGCACGTGGTCGGCGCGACCGCCACCGGTGTCGACCTTCTCCGGTCCACTCTTCCACTGTCGGTCG
>CAZSBO010000005.1:49511-59427 GCA_964605265.1 uncultured Prosthecobacter sp. | reverse complement strand
ACGACGGCGGCGACGGATGCCAAGATCGAATTCGTCGGCCAGGATGGCAAAACCGACGCCTCCGTAAACCATGTCGCCATAATAGACACTGATGTCCTGCAGCACCGGCTTGGCGTCGTAGGGATCGGGATGGTGGGCGCAGTTCGTCTTGTGGACGACGTTGACCATGCGTGCCGGCTGGATGTAACCGCCCTTCGACGAGGCGCCGCTGTCGCCGACGTCCATCGGCTTGCCGCCCTCGCCCCAGATGTTGCCCTGGAAAACGTCATGATCATCGGGCAGACAGAGCGTCGGCGCGTCGCGCATCACCTCGCGGAAGGCCCAGCCGTGCTGGTAGAATTTGCGCAGGTAATTCAGGATCGCGCGCTCAGCGTCGTCGCGAATGATGCCGAAACCGCCATGGTTCTCATAGAGCTGATCGCCGGAGAAGAAGACCAAGTCGGGATCGAGCTTGCGCACGTTTTCGGCGACCGGGGCATACGGGAAGGCATAATCATTCTGGCAGGTGAGCGCCGCCAGACGCAGGGGCCGCCCCTCGGGATTCGCCCGGATGGTGCCGGCCCACTCATGGTCGGTGTGCGTGCCATCGCTGTGCTTCTCGCGATACACCACCTTGTAGGGCGTGGCGCGCTTCTCATCCCAGTTCGGCAGGCGGAAGGTTGCCGTCCAGGCATCCGAATCGAGCCTGGCGGTGCCGAGCGACTGCCATTGCCCCCCCTTTTGCACCCGCAGTTCGACTTCGGGGTTGTCCTTGGCTCCGAGCGGCCCGGTGAGGGTGCTCAGCTTCAGGACAAACCCCTCCGGTCCGCGCGAGTCGCT
This sequence comes from uncultured Prosthecobacter sp., assembly GCA_964605265.1. Taxonomy (GTDB): domain Bacteria; phylum Verrucomicrobiota; class Verrucomicrobiia; order Verrucomicrobiales; family Verrucomicrobiaceae; genus Prosthecobacter. The sequence continues at coordinate 58,608 of CAZSBO010000005.1, read as the reverse complement.
GAGCGAGTACATCGTCCAGAGGATGGGACCAAAACGATTGGTCTCGGTGACCATGAAGGCATCGCCTTCGAGGGTCCAGTTGTGGAAACGGTAGCGACCGCCCACGGCGTTGCCAGCGGCCTTGGCCTTCTTGCCTTTGGCGGCTCCGGCGCTGCCGGCGGCGAAGTTGTTGGCGAGCGAGACATTGCCAAGCACCTGGTCGGCTGGCACGCGATGGGTGAGACTGGCCAGTTCGGCACCGCTGTCGGCATCCAGAGCGCGCAGGGTCAGGCTGCATTCGGCACCCGCGGTCACCCCCTGAAGGGCCAGACGCAGGCGCGGCCGGGTGGCACCCTCGGCGACAGCGCCCGATTTCGGCCCGAGCAGCAACTGCCCGCCTTGCCAGCCCGCCTGCAGACCGCGCTGGACAAAGCAGTTGCTGCGATGCTCGTTGATCTCGCTGCGCAGGCCGATGCGAAAACCGGCACCGCCGTCGGTCTTGAGCGTCTCCAGGCGGGTCAGCAACACGGTCATCGTGAAGCTGCCGGCGCGGGTGATCTGGTGGGTGAGCGAATGGACACTGCGGCCCGGACCCGGGTTCAGGCATTCGGCACCGCCCTCGCGCACGCACCAGTCCTCCATCGGATTGGCCCAGAATTCGCCCCCCAGAAAAACCCGGTCATGCGTTCGGCCCCACGGATCCACGGTCGCCGGCACGGCGGCGGCAGCAAGCGGTCGGCCACCGGCGAGGCTGGCGAGGGTTCCGGCGGTGAAGAGTTTGAAGCTGGTGCGACGGGTCAGGGGCATGTTCATGAACCACCCGAAACGTCGCGCCAGCGCAAAACGATCCGATTTTTTTCACTGCGCTTGCCGGCTCAGGGCTTGCAGAGGCGGCGCAGGGCCTCGACATCCCCGTACTTCACCGCACCGGGCACGAAATGCATGTGCCAGGGATCGGTCAGGTCGGCAAAACGGAAGCCGTCGGTCTCGGCTTCGACCTCGGTCAAACCGAGCAGCGCACCGGCGGCGAGAGCGATGGCACCGGCCCCGTCACTGCCGCGCAGTTGCAGTCCCTTGAGCGGGTACTCGCTGCGACCGCGCATCATGGCGACCATCGTCATGGCGTCATGCACCCGCCGCGCAAACAGGCTCGGATTGTAACCGAAGGTGTAGCCGCTGAACTCGCGGAAGTCGTTGGGTTTGGCACGCAGGTTGTCGCCCGCCTTGGGCTGCTCGGTGGCCCCCTGCAGGTAGAGCGAGGGACAGGCGACGGCCTTGCCGGCATCGAGCAGGGCACGCGCGGCCGGGGTCGGTCCGGAAGCGCCATGAATGCTGGCAGCCCCCTCCAAACTCAGCCAAAGCACGGCCTCGCCACGCCAGTTCTTCGGATACAAAAAGGTCGCCTGCACCTGCTCGCCCTGCGCCTTCAGGCGGCTGACGCCCTCCATGAGCAGGTAGTCGCCGCGATCTTCCTTGCTGAGCAGTTCATAGTCGACCTCGGCCGGTGCCGGCGGCTGGCGACCGATGAGCACCTGCCAGGCCGCGCCCACCGTGGCGCGCAGGGCCGCCTTGTCGTCACCGCGCACGAGCGGCTGAATCTGCGTGTCATCCTGGGCTGTCATCCAGGCGCAGACCGCCTGTTCGTGGGCAATACCGACCTGATCGCCCGTGGGCGCGGCATGACCGCCGGTCCAGACCGACAACTCCTCGCGACCGAGCACGCGGAACTCGCGCTCAACTTCCGGTTGCGACAGGCCCAGGCCGAAGTGCCGGTTGTAGAAGGCATACATCGCCTTGCGTGAGGGCAGGTTGTAGTTGTGGGGGAACTGGGTGGCCAGGTGGGCCGTGAGATGATCGGGCACCCCGAGTTTGGCATACAGATCCTTCAGCTCGGGCAGACCCTTGGTTGCCAGCTCCTTGGTCCAGTCATCGGCGGCCGTCAGGCCGAGCGGCCGCGGCGCCGTGAGGGCGGCGATGTCGATGTTGCCCTGGCCGATGCGCAGGTGATGGCTGTTTTCGCAGGTGCAACCGCCCTGCATGGCGGTGGACACCATGACACAGGGAAAGGCGGCACTGACGCGCGGGTCCAGGCCGGCGATCATCATCGTCTGCGTGCCGCCGCCGCTGGCACCCGTACAGCCGATCCGCTGCGGATCGACGCCTTCCAAGGTCAGCAGGAAATCGAGCGCGCGCAGGCCGTTCCAGGTCTGCAGGCCAAAGTAGGTCTGCAGCCGCAGGTCCGCGCCGGGACTGAGAAAACCCGTCTTGGCCGCCCCATGACGGTGTTCGGTGAACTGCACGGAATCGGCATACCCGAGCATGTCATAGAGGAAGGCCGCGCAACCCATGCGCGCGAGCTGAACGCAGCGCGCCTGCAGCGGCGACCGTGCCGCGCACTCCAACGCCTCGGCGCCGGTGTCGATCTCCTTCTTCGTCGCCGCCGTGCCGACCCCGCGATCCATGAAGCGGCCATTCGGCCAGTGGCCATGCGGGCAGAGCACGGCAGGCATTTTCGCCGGTCGCTGCTTCGGCAGGTACAAACTGCCGGTGACGAAGTGGCCCGGCAAGCTTTCGAAGAAGACGCGGTCCACCGTGTAGTCATCGCCCTCGACCCGGCCGTGCACGACCGCGTTGAGCGGGGTCTTTTCCGGCATTGGCCAGAGGCCGGCGGCGACCGCCACGCGTCGCTCAATCTCCGCGCGCCGTGCCGGCCAGGCTTCCTGGGAGGCGACCGGGGTCATCGGGAAGTAGCCGTTGAGATCGCGCATCTCGCGCGTCGGCGACTGGGCCGCGGCGAGGCCGACGGCAAGCAGGGAGAGAAGAAAGGGCTTCATGGAGAGGATCAAGCCCATACGGCAGCGGGCGCACCGATTCATCAGTGCGCCCGCCAGCTTTTTCGGAATCCTCCGCTTAGTTGAGCGGCTTCAGTTCCGGCAGGACGAACTTGCCGTCCTTGCGGATCAGTTTGCCATCGAAGCGAATCTCGCCACCGCCGTACTCGGGGCGCTGGATGCAGACGAGGTCCCAATGCACCTGGCTGCGATTGCCGTTGTCGGCGACGCCCTCGTAGGCCTGGCCGGGGGTGAAATGGAAGCTGCCGGCGATCTTTTCGTCGAACAGGATGTCGCGCATCGGCTCGCGGATCTCGCGATTGAAGCCGATGGCGAACTCGCCGATGTAGCGGGCGCCCTCATCGCTGTCGAAGATGCGGTTGATCGCCTCGGTGTTGTTGGCGGTGGCCTTGACGATGCGCCCCTTGCTGAACTCCAGGCGCACGGAGTCGAAGGCGATGCCCTGATAGATGGTCGGCGCGTTGTAGCTGACCACCCCCTCGACGCTGTCGCGCACCGGCGCGCTGAAGCATTCACCGTCGGGAATGTTGTGGCGACCGCCGCAGGCAATCGCCTTGAGCCCCTTGAGGCTGAAGCGCAGGTCGGTGCCGGCGCCGGTGATGTGAACCTCGCGGGTCTTGTCCATCAGCTTCTTGAGCGCGTTCATGGCCGGCAGCAGGGCGGCGTAATCGAGCAGGCAGACCTTGAAATAAAAGTCCTCAAAGGCCTGCGTGCTCATGCCGGCCTGCTGGGCCATGGCGGAGGTCGGCCAGCGCAGTACGCACCAGCGCGTTTCGTTGACCCGCTGGTTCTGCACCGGGCGCAGGAGCGACATGACCAGCTTCATCTTCTCGGCCGGCACATCGCTGTGCTCCGTGATGTTGTGGCTGCCGCGCACGGCGATGTAGCAGTCCATCTTCTTCATCAGCGCCAGGTCGCTCTCGGCAATGACCTCGTACTGGCTGGCGTCGGCGTGGCGCAGCAGTTCGCGACTGACCGTCGTGTCATGCAGGCGCACGAGCGGCCGGCCCTTGGCCTCAACCACGGCCCGGATCAGGGCCTGGGGCACGCAGGGCGGAACGTCAAAGCAGTCGATCCAGACGAAGTCGCCCTTCTTCACCTGGGTCGAGTAACGGACGAGTTGGCGGGCGAGTTGGTCAACGCGGGGGTCGTGCATGGCCGCAGCTTGGGCGGCGGCGACCGACTGGCAAACGGGATTTTACGGGTCGATCGCGCCTCAGCGCGACGCCCGCGGCTCGCCGAGGTGCCGGTGCAGGAAGTCGAAGGTGCCGACGCCGTGAATCGTGTGCGGCCCGTCGAAGTGCTCGATCTCCGTGCGTTCGCCGAGGCCGAGTTTGTTGTAGAGTCGCCGGACCTTGGCGAACTCGTAGTTGACCCATTCGTCGATGCCGACGCCGTCGTTGTGGCCGCGCTCGACCATGAAGGGCCGCGGGGCGATGAGGGCGGCCATCTCGGCGTAATTGAAGGTGCCGCCCAGGTTCCACTCCCAGATCTCATACTCATGGGTGAAGACGTAGCTGAGCGGCAGGTCAGTCGTGGCGCACTTGCGCACCCACTCATTGAAGTCGCCCGAGCAGATGCTCAGGCAGTAGTCGGTCAGCACCGCCGGCGTGCGCATCGCCGACTTGCCGCCGTAGCTGAGACCGTAGAAAGCAATCTTGTCGGGCCGGGTGAAAGGCTGGGCCTTGAGCCACTCCAGCAGGCGCTGGTGCTGGCCGTTGATGACCGAGTACAGGCTCAGGCCGAGCGGGTGCAGCTTGCGCTGCAGCGAGCGAAAGGCGTCCATGCCGCGATAGGGATTGTGCGGGGCGAAGGTGACGTAACCCTGCTCGGCGAGGCGCAGGGCAAAGGCCTTGTAGGCGCCGAAGGCACGCACGCTTGGATCGGTCTCGAAGCAGTGCTCGGGCAGGCCCTCCAGGCCGTGCTGGCAGACCACCACCGGCCGCCGCTCCCCCGGCTGCAGATCCTTGGGCAGGGCCAGCCAGCCCCAGGAGAAGACGTCGTCCCAGACATCCAGGACAACTTCGTAAATCGCGACGGTGTCGGTCTCGCGCACCAGCCGGCTGCGCGGGTTGGCGGGGCGGTCGGGGTCCGGCAGGCGACCGATGACCTCGTTCCAGAAACGCTCGCGCTCGACCGCCGTGCGCTTTTCGAAATCGGCCAGCGGCTGCAGCGGCAGCGGTTTCCAGAAACCCTCATTGCGTTCGATCTCGACAAGGGCAAGGCGGCGCTGGATGAAGGCTTCCAGTTCGTGCACCTGGCGACGCTGGCGCTCGCGGACAAAGTCGGCGCTCGCCGGGATCGTCACGGCCACCGGTGGCGATGTTGCCGTCAGTCGCGCCACCACCGCGTCTGCAGTGGCCGCCGGCAGCAGATGCCGCAGCACCTGCGCCGAGGAAGAGCCCGCCTCGAACAGCCTCACCCAGTTTGGCTCCAGTCCACGCGCCAACTCGAGGGCGCGCTGCAGTTCCGCCTGCACGACCGCAAGCGGCGGCGCACTCAGCACGCCGGGCGCCGCCACGGCACGCACGCCCTGCCCCGGGGTCGGCGGACCGGCGACTTCGGGATAAGAATCGTGCGCAAGGGCCAGTCGACGCGGCGCAATCAGGCTGGCGAGTTCGGCGTCGCCAAACTCGCGCAGCAGCCCGGAGACACTGCGTTCGAGCGGCTCCTGCCAGAGGTTCTCGCGCGGGGCGAAGTGTCCGGCGACCTCGACCGCACCGATGCGCTCATCGAGGGCACCGGCATACAGTGCCAGCAGCCCGCCCTCGCCGTAACCGGCGACGCAGACCGGCAGTTGCTTCGGCTGTTGAGTGAAGCCATCGACCAAGGCCAGCACCTTCTGGATTTCATAGCCAATGACATGGCGACCGAGAATGAAGGACTGGCGATAGATCCACTCACGATGCGTGACATTGGTGAAGCGCCCCAGCCGCTCGCTGCCGGAAAACTCGGCGTCGCGATTGAGCAGCACCGGAATGACCACCTGCACGCCCGCGCGCAGCAGGGCGGCGGCGACCGCACCATCCTTCTGGGCCAGCCATTGCTCCGGGGTCTGACCGGCATCCGGCAGCACGATGACCCGCGCCAGGGCCTCGCCCTTGGGTTGCAGCAGCAAGCCCTCACCAAACACGCCGTCGAACACCGGCCAGCGCACGCGATGGAGGGCGGCCTCGGCGGTTTCGGCGACGAGTGAGGGCGTGGCGGTGCCGCCGACAAACTCCAGTTCCCGCACCGGCAGGCGCGGATCGACCACCCCCAGCAGGCGGGCCAGGCGCTCGCGGTTCGGCTGCACCGAGGCGGCATACGCGGCCGGCGAGGAGGGATCGCGCCGCCAGTGCGCCGCACGACCCGCCACCGAAGCGGCCGTGGCGCGGTCGAGGTAGCGGTGCACGCCGGCGACCATGGTGGCCGAAAAATCCGGATCCGGGGCCAGCGGCTGGGTCCCCGGCAGCTGGGCTGCAGCGGCGGCGAGAAGGGCGGTCAGGAGCATCCGACCCGTACGGACCGAGCCCGGCCGATCACACGCCGGCACCCGAAATCCGCGTTGACGACCGGACAAGCGGCGATACTCTCGAAGTTCGCATCAACGCATCATCATTCATCAATACAAACGACAGCATCATGTCCCGCTCCTACATCTTTTCCTCTGAGTCCGTCGGTGAAGGCCATCCCGACAAGGTTTGCGACACCATCTCCGACGCCGTGCTCGACGCCTGCCTCGCCATCGATCCGAAGAGCCGCGTGGCCTGCGAGACCTTCGTCAAGAGCAACATGGTCGTGGTTGGCGGCGAGATCACCATTCCGAAGATTGGCCAGAAGCCGATCGGCGACGTCATCAACATCGACAAGGTGATCCGCGACGCCGTGCGTGGCATCGGTTACATCCACGACGACGATGTCTTCCACGCCGACCGCATCTTCATCAACAACTACCTGACCACCCAGAGCCCGGACATCGCCCAGGGCGTCGACGCCAAGAAGGCGGAAGGCAAAAAGCACGCCGAACAGGGCGCTGGTGACCAGGGCATCATGTTTGGTTACGCCTGCGACGAGACGCCCGAGCTGATGCCGGCGCCGATCATGTTCGCGCACCGCCTGGGCCGCGAGCTGACCCGCATCCGCAAGGCCGGCAAGCTGGCCAAGTGGCTGCGCCCCGATGCCAAGTCGCAGGTCTCGGTGGAATACGTCGACGGCAGGCCGACCCGCATCGTCAACGTCGTCATCTCGACCCAGCACGCCGCCGATGTGAAGCACGCCGAGATCGAGAAGTTCTGCATCGAGCAGATCGTCAAGAAGGTGCTGCCCAAGGAGATGCTCACCAAGAAGACCGAGTTCCTCATCAACCCGACCGGCAAGTTCGTCGTCGGCGGCCCGCAGGGCGACAGCGGTCTGACCGGCCGCAAGATCATCGTCGACACCTACGGCGGCATGGGCCGTCACGGTGGCGGCGCCTTCTCCGGCAAGGACCCGTCGAAGGTCGACCGCAGCGCCGCCTACATGGGCCGCTGGGTCGCCAAGAACGTCGTCGCCGCCGGCCTGGCCGCGAAGTGCGAGGTGCAGTTCGCCTACGCCATCGGTCACCCGCTGCCGGTGAGCGTGCACATCGACACCTTTGGCACCGGCAAGGTCAGCGATGACGCCATCCTCGCCGCGGTGTTGAAGGTCTTCTCCTTCAAGCCGGCCGACATCGTCAAGCAGCTCAACCTGCTGCGCCCGATCTACTCGAAGAGCACGAACTACGGCCACTTCGGCAAGATCGGCGACGCCGACCTGACCTGGGAAAGCACCGCCAAGGCGGCCGCCCTCAAGAAGGCGGTGAAGTGATCAACTCCAGGGTGGACATCCGCCCGCCCTGCTGGCAATCTCAGGCGCCGCAAGTCCCGGTTTTCCCTCCGGTCTTGCGGCGCCTCCGCTTTCCAACCTTTCTCCCGACGCTGTTATGGACCCTGAAATGACCCTGCTGGAGTGCGACGACGCGATGACCCGCGCCGTCGAGCACGCCATTCATGAATTCGCCGCCGTGCGCACCGGCAAAGCCTCGCCAGCACTCGTCGAGGGCATGGATGTGCATGTCATGAGCTATGGCTCGCACATGAAGCTCAAGCAGTTGGCGATGATCACCACGCCCGACCCGCGCCTGATCCGCATCGAACCCTTTGACCCGGCCACCCTGCAGGACATCGACCGCGCCATCCGCGAGTCCAAGCTCGGCCTCAACGGCAGCATCGAGGGCAAGGTCATCCGCCTGCCGATTCCGGTGCTGTCGCAGGAACGCCGCGAGCAGATGGTCAAGCTCGTGCGCCAGATGGGCGAGGAAGCCAAGGTGCGGGTGCGCTCGGCCCGACGCGACGCCATTGAAGCCCTGAAAAAGGGCGAAAAGGACGGCCTCATCACCGAGGACGACCTGCACCGCCGCGAAAAGGAGGTGCAGACCCTGACCGACAAAAAGGTCGCCGAGATCGAACAGCATGTCGCCTCCAAGGAAAAGGAAGTGCTGACCGTCTAAAACCGGCCATGCACCGCGCCGCCGACTACCTGGATCTGAGCCGCACCCGGCACGGCATCCTGTTCCCTCCGGATGAACCGGTGTGGACGGCGCTGTCGCGCATCGAGTCCTACCTGGAGTTCCGCCTGCAGCGCGAGGTGCGCGCGCAGATCCCGCAGGGCGCCCACATCGGCGAGGATGTCTTCATCGACGAGGGCACCATCATCGAACCCGGAGCCCTGATTCTTGGCCCGGCCTGGATCGGTCGCAACTGCATGATCCGCGCCGGCTGCTACATCCGCGGCAATGTCCTCATTGGCGACGGCTGTGTGCTCGGCAACTCCTGCGAGTTCAAGAACTGCATCCTCTTCGACCACTGCGAGGTGCCGCACTACAACTACGTGGGCGACGCCATCCTCGGCCACCGCGCCCACCTCGGTGCCGGCGTGGTGCTGTCAAATGTCCGCCTCGACCGCGGCGAGGTCCTCGTTCAGGATCCCGGCGGCACCCTTGCCACCGGCCTGCGCAAATTCAGTGCCGTCATCGGCGACCACGCCGAGATCGGCTGCAACAGCGTCATCAACCCCGGCTCCCTCATCGGCCGGCGCAGCCTGGTCTATCCGCTCAGCAGCTTCACCGGCGTACTGCCTGCCGACAGCATCCTCAAGACCCGCCAGACCCAGCAGGTCGTCAAACGTCACGACGTTTGAGCGGGAGAACCCGCCTTGTCCGCAAGGACCTGCTTGACCTGCCTGACCTGCTTGACCTGCCTGACCTG
>CAZSBO010000005.1:26147-49411 GCA_964605265.1 uncultured Prosthecobacter sp. | reverse complement strand
CTTGACCTGCTTGACCTGCTTGACCTGCTTGACCTGCTTGACCTGCTTGACCTGCTTGACCTGCCTGACTCCAATCACGCGTGCCGCTCAACCTTGGCGCGCAGGGCCTGCTCGACCTGGCCAAGTGGCAGGCAGTTGACGATGTCGCGCCGGGTCAGCCAGCCCTTGCGGGCGGCGCGCACGCCGAACAGCACGTCCTGCAGGCCGCGCGTGCTGTGGGCATCGGGATTGATGCTGCAGCGCACCCCCTTCTCCTTGGCCAGCCGCCACCAGCGCCAGTCCATGTCGAGTCGCCAGGCGCTGGCGTTCAGCTCGATGATCGTGCCGGTGGCCGCCGCCGCCTCGATGACCGCGGGCACATCGACCGCATAGGCCGGTCGCTGCAGCAGCAGGCGACCCGTCAGGTGGCCGAGCATGGTGACGTACGGATTCTCGATCGCGCGGATGATCCGCCGGGTCATCTCGGCCTCGGGCAGGTTGAAGACGTTGTGCACGCTGGCGACGCAGTAATCGAGCTCGGCGAGCACGTCGTCGGCAAAGTCGAGCGAGCCGTCCTTGAGGATGTCGACCTCCGTGCCGGCGAAGACGCGGAAATCGCCCTCGAATTCCTCGTTGAGTTCGCGAATCTGCCGCACCTGGGCGCGCAGGCGCCGCTCATCGAGCCCATTCGCCTGGAAGCTGCTCTTGCTGTGGTCGGCAATGCCGAGGTACTGCAGGCCGAGCTCGCGCGCCGCCTCGGCCATCTCGAGCAGGCTGGCATGACCATCGCTCGCCGTCGTGTGGTTGTGAAACACCCCGCGCAGGTTTTCGAGTTTGACGAGGTCCGGTAGACGTCCCTCTGCGGCGGCCTCGAATTCGCCGACGTTTTCGCGCAGTTCCGGCTCGATGAAGTCGAGCCCGAGCGACCGGTGGACATCGGCCTCGTCATGCACCTCTGGCGGCGCCTCCCCTGCTCCGCCGACCACCGGTGTGAAGGCGTACTCGTTGAGCGACCAACCGCGGTCGAGGGCGCGCTGGCGCAGGGCGACGTTGTGTTCCTTGCTGCCGGTGAAGTACACCAGGGCAAAGGGGAACTCGGCATTGCTGACGACACGCAGGTCGCACTGCACCCCGTCCTCGGCATGCACGCTCGCCTTGGTGTCGCCTCGGGCGATCACCGAGCGCACCTGTGGCAGCGCGCAAAAGGCCTCGATGACCGCCTCGGGCTTCTTCGAGGCGGCGAGGAAATCGAGGTCATGCACGGTCTCCTTGCCGCGCCGGAAACTGCCGCAGACCTCCGCCCTTGCCACCTGCGGCAGGGCGCGCAGGGCGTCGAGCAGGCCCGTGGCCAGAGCGTAGACCTGATCGACCCGAAACTCAGAGGCGTGCTGCTCACGAAAAGCGATGCTGGCCAGGATCTTCGCCACGGTTTTTTCGCCAAAGCCCGAGAGCCGCGCCGCTTCGCCGCTTTCACAGACCCGGCGCAGGTCGGCGACGCTGCCAACGCCGAGTTCGCGATGCAGGACGGCGATCTTCTTCGGGCCCAGGCCCTGAATCTCAAAGAGCTCCGGCAGGCCCTCCGGAAACTCCGCGCGCAGCTTCTCGTAAAACTCCAGGCGACCCGTCGTCGCCAACTCATGCAGCTTGTCGCGCAAGGCCTCGCCCAGCCCCTTGACTCCCTCCAGGCGGTTCTCCTGGGCCAGGCGCAGCAGGTCCTCGGGATGGCTTTCGACAATCTCGGCACCGGTGCGGTAGGCACGGATCTTGAACGGGTTCTCCCCCTTGAGCTCCATCAGCAGGGCGATGCGTTCGAAGATCTGGGCGGCGGCTTCACGGGTCATGTCGGCACGATGGCGAGTCCGCCAAAAAACTCAATGCCGAGCGGCCCGGCACGGAAAGAGCGGCACGGATGGCGCTGTTTGAATCGCAGCCGCGATTTTGCGTTGCACTTTGCTTAACATACATTAATTTTTCTAATGGTGAGGTTATTGACGCCATCCCGACTCCTGCTTGCCGCCACCGGACTGCTCGCCAGCTGCAGCTCGTCTGAGACGGCGTCTGAGGTCGTGGTCAGCGTCAAGGACCAGAAGATGGGCATCTACTCCGGCGGCACTCTCAAGAAGGAGTATGCCATCTCGACCTCGAAGTTCGGCCTCGGCGACCAGTTGAACAGCTACCGCACCCCGCTCGGCAAGCATGAGGTGATCGCCAAGATCGGCCACGGCCTGCCTCCGGGAGCGGTTTTGAAGAGCCGACACTGGAATGGCGAGGTGCTCAAGCCCAACGCCCCGGGTCGTGACCCCATTGTCTCACGCATCCTCTGGCTCAACGGCCTCGAGAACGACAACTCCAACGCCAAACGCCGCTACATCTACATCCACGGCACTCCCGAGGAAAGCCGCCTTGGTCAGCCGGCCAGCTACGGCTGCATCCGCATGGGCATGAAGGATGTGGTCGATGCCTTCAACGAGGTCAACATTGGCGACAAGGTGGTCATCACCAAGAAGCACCTGCCGGCCGGCAAGGCGCCTCCGAAAACCAAGGTCGAGGCAGTCCCTCCCACCGAAGCCGAGGTTCCGGCCCCTCCCGTCGCCCCGGAGCCGACTGTGATCGCGGCAACGCCAAAGCCTGCAGCTCAACCCTCGGCCAGCGACAAGCCGGAGACGCCAGTTCCCGCCGAGGTCGCCGCGTCTGAGCCCGCCCCCTCCTTCTTCAAGCGACTCTTCTACGGCTCCAAGCAAGCCACCCCGGCCACGGAGACGGTCGCCGCCGCCCCTGAAGCCGCGGCTCCGGCCCCGGACCAGGGTGAAACCGCTGCCCCCCAGGCGCCTGCAGCCACTGAATCACGTTCCTTCCTGACCCGCCTGCTGTTTGGCAAGAAAGCCGCCCCCGCCGCCCCCGCCCCGCCGGCCGTCGAGCAGGTTGGCCCGGCAAAGCCGAAGGAAGTGGCCAAAGAGCGCGCCAGCCGCGAGCCACGTGCGAGCAAGCTTTCCTCAGCGCGCCCGCAACCCGTGGTGGCCGCGAACACGCGAGCCTGATCGGCGCTGATCAGAACTTGTTGGCCTGGATCACGTCCGGCGCACCCCTGAGGTAGTTGACCAGATTGAGGGTCGCCCGCATCGCCTGACGCGGCACGCTTTCGTAGGTGCGCGAGCCGATGTGCGGGGTGATCAGGGCGCGCGGGTGGCAGAGCAGCGGATGATCGGCGGGCGGCGGCTCCTCGTCGAGCACGTCGGTGGCATAACCGCCGACCGTGCCGGCATCGAGCGCGGCGATCATGTCGGGCATGTGCACGAGTTCGGCGCGCGAGGTGTTGACCACCAGCAGGCCCGGCTTGGCCAGGGCAATGCGTTCGGCGCGCACGAGGTGGCGGGTGCTCTCGCTGAGGTTGGCATGCAGGCTGAGCACATCCACCGCAGCGATCAGGCTCTCGATCGACTCGTGCCGGGTGACGCCGTGTTCCTTGGCGAAGGCCTCGGGCCAGTACAGGTCCATGGCGTGGACTTCCATGCCGAAGGCGAGCGCGCGCTTGGCGACCTCCTGGCCGATGCGACCGAGCCCAACGATGCCCATCTTCTTGTTCCAGATCTCGTGGCCGGTGACGCGCTTCCACTGGCCGTTGCGCACGGCGTTGGCGCTGTCGACCAGGTTGCGCACCAGCGCCAGCAGCAGGCAGAAGGTGTGCTCGGCGACCGTGGTGTGATTGACCCCCGGGGTGAACAGCACGGGCAGCTTGCGGCGCGTGCACTCCTCGACGTCGATCTTGTCGAGGCCGATGCCGTACTTGCTGATGACGCGCAGACGCGGCTGGGCCTTGTCGAGCACGGCGCGGGTGATCTCATCGTCGCCACACAGAAAGGCATCGAAGTCGCCGGCCAGTTCGAGCATGCGTGCCTCGGGCAACGGGCCGCGCTCGCGGTGAATCTCGTAACCCTGCGCCTCAAGCAGGGCATGGTGGTCGCCGGGGGTGTCTTGGTAGCTGGTGGTGGTGAGCAGGACGCGCATGGAGACTCCCAGCATGGGCGGCTGCCGCGCGCCGGCAAGCGCGAATGGAGCCCCCTACTTGAGCTTGGACCAAAGGATGTCACCCGCCAGGTCGCCGTAGCTGTCGATCTGGACCTGCGCCAGCCAGGGGTCAAAGCCGAGCATCATGGCGCGCGAGCAGATGCTGTCGTGGTCATGCTGGGAGATTTCCTCCGGATGCTGCGGGGCAATGGCCGTGTTGACGTGGACGAGCAGGTTGTTCTCGCCTCCGCGCGCCTCAAAATCCTTGATGCCCTGGCGCTGCTGGTGGTGGCAGTGGTACCCCTGCGCCGTCAGCCATTTCTCCGCGTGACGCTCCCCATATTCGGCGATTTCAGTCGGTCTCAGCATGGTCAGACAGGATGACAGTTGCCTTCCCCAGCCAGGGTGGCCGAAGGAATATCTTCCTTTTTTAACAAAATCCACCCCGGGGGGCAAGCCCCGCATCCACTCAGGGCAGAATCTCGACCGGTGTGCCCATCGGCGTCTCGCGGAAAAAGATTTCCGCCATCTCTGCCGGCAGTCGAATGCAGCCATGGGAAGCCGGAAACCCCGGCAGATAACCGGCGTGCATGCCCGTGGCCCCGGTGATGCGCATGAACCAGCGCATGTCAGCCCCATCAAAGCGCGTTCCGGCCGGTCGCGGATCCGTGCGCGCATCGACGTCGTCCTGAACCACCTTGCCCTCAGCATCCACGTAATCGCCGAACATCGAGGACTCGTGATCGAGATCCTTTTCGCAGATGGCAAAGCGACCCACCACCGTCTGAAATCCCTCACGACCGGTGGACACGGGCGACTCGCCGACGAGGTGATCGCCTCTGTAATAGCGCAGCTTCTGCTCGCCGAGCGCGATCTCGATGCGCGGACGTCCGCTAACGCCGTCGCCGCGCCAGTAGGAGACCTCGGGTTCGGGTTCGGCGCGGTGGCGCCCCAACTGCCACCAGGAAGAGCCGGCCTTGCGGCGCACCACCGCGAGTTCCTGCACAGGCTCGGTCTTGCGGTCGGCGGAAGAACGGCGCATCCGGCTCCACCAGCCGGGCTTGACCGACTCTGAACTCTCGGGCTTGGCCGCGGCCACCACCGGCTTCGGGGCCTCACTCGCGGATGCCACCCCGGGTTTCACAGTTTCGCTTTTCGGGACACGCTGCCGCCACCAGGATGGCCGCGGTTTGGGTTCCGGTTTGGCCTCGGGTTGGGGTTCGATCACCGGGGGCGGCGCCGGCTTGGGGGCCGGACTCAAGGATTTGGCGCGGCGATCCACTCGCACACGTTCGACGTAAGTGCCGCCGCCGGGGGCGGGTCGGCGAATTTCCTGATAGGCCGGCCCGCCACAACTGGCGAGCCAGAGAGCAACGAAGGGCGACAGAGCGACGAGGTGGGAGGGGTGCATGACGGGCCGGTGCCTCGTTTAAGCACAGCGCCTTCCAAGGCGCCATGGAAAAGGCACTCAACGTTCGGCTTCGGCGCTGAAGCCGCGGAAAAACTGCAGGGCGGTCGCCGAAGTCGTCTGCGCCACGGTCTCGAAGCTCTGTCCCCGCAGGGTGGCGACCGCGCGCGCGGTGTCGGCCACAAAGGCCGGCTCGCAGCGCCGGCCGCGATGGGGCACGGGCGCGAGATAGGGCGCATCCGTTTCCAGCAGGTAGGCGCCATCCGGCACGGTGCGTGCGGTCTCCGCCGCCGGTCCCGGGTTCTTGAAGGTGACAATGCCGGTGAAGGAAATCAAATGCCCGGCCTCCAGCAGGGGCCGCGCCTGTTCGAGCGTGCCGGTGTAGCAGTGAAACACCGCACGCAGGCGCCCCTCGAAGGGCCGCACCTGGGCCACCAGATCGTCCCAACTGTCGCGGTTGTGCAGGACGACGTTGAGGCCGAGTTCGACGGCGAGTTCAAGCTGCAGGCGCAGGCAGCGCGCCTGCCAGGCCTTCCAGGATTCGATGCTGTAACCTGCCGGCGGCGCGTGGTAATAGTCCAGCCCGATTTCGCCAATGGCCGCCACCCCCGGCTGCCGTGCCAGATCGCGCAGTTCGTCGATCCAGGCGTCGCCCTGCACGGAATCGACATCGCAGGGATGGATGCCCGCGGCGAGCCGCACGTCCGGCTCGCTTGCGGCCAAGTCCAGCAACTGGCGCGTGCTGTCCAGATCGACCGCCGGCGCCAGAAAATGCGTCACCCCGGCCGCGCGTGCCCGTGCCAGCACCTCGGGCAGATCGTTGTCAAACTGGCGGCTGGCCAGGTGGGTGTGCGTGTCGAAAAGCATTGCCCAGCTATGGCCGGCGCACCGCCGCGCGCAAGAGCGCCCTGCGCGCGGCGTTCCCCAGCCATGCCCCGTTTCCTGCTGCCGTTCTTCGCCCTGCTGCTCTCTGCCGCCGGCGCCGACAAACCCAATCTGGTTTTCATCCTCGCCGATGACATGGGCTGGTCGGATCTCGGCTGTTACGGCGGCGAAATCGCCACGCCGAATCTCGACGCCCTCGCCGCGGGTGGCCTGCGCTTCACCCAGTTCTACAACACCGCCCGCTGCTGGCCGACCCGCGGTGCCCTGCTCAGCGGCTACTACGCCCAGCAGATCCATCGCGACGAACTGCCCGGCATCGGCGGCGGTGGCCGCGGCGTGCGCCCGCCCTGGGCGCGACTGCTGCCCGACCTGCTGAAACCCGTAGGTTATCGCAGCTACCACAGCGGCAAGTGGCACATCGATGGCAAGGTGCTGGAAGCCGGATTTGACCGCTCGCTCGACGTCCGCAACCAGGGCAATTTCTTCACCGCCGCGGGGAACTTCCTGGATGATGTCGCCGTGCGTCCGGTCGCCCACGAGAAGGGCTATTACGCAACCACCGCCACCGCCGATCACGCCATCGATTGCCTCAAGGATCATGCCACGCATCACGCCGACAAGCCTTTCTTCCACTACATCGCCTTCATCGCCCCGCACTTCCCGCTGCATGCGCCGCCCGAGGACATCGCCCGCTACCGCGACCGCTACCTCGAAGGCTGGGATGTCCTGCGCAAGGCCCGCCATGCCCGCCAGCGCGAACTCGGCCTGCACCAGACCGAACTGTCAGCGCTCGAGCCGGAGGTCGGTCCGCCCTATGACTTCCCCGACGCCTTTGCAAAGCTCGGTCCCGGCGAAGTGAAGCACCCCCTGCCCTGGGAGCGCCTGACCGACGAACAGCGCCGGTTCCAAGCGACCAAGATGGCGATTCACGCCGCCATGATCGACCGCATGGACCGCGAGATCGGCCGTGTCGTCGATCAACTCAAGACGATGGGTGCCTACAAAAACACCCTCATCCTCTTCGCCTCCGACAACGGCGCCAGCGCCGAAATCATGGTGCGCCACGGCGGCCATGATCCCGCCGCCGCCCCCGGCAGCGCCGGCAGTTACCTCTGCCTGGGCCCGGGCTTTTCCAGCGCCGGCAACACGCCCTTCCGTCGCCACAAGACCTGGGTCCACGAAGGCGGCATCGCCACCCCGCTCATCGCCCACTGGCCGGCCGGCATCGCCGCCCGCGGCGAACTGCGCCGGACCCCGGCCCATGTGATCGATTTCGTCCCCACCGCCCTCGAACTCG
Organism: uncultured Prosthecobacter sp.; assembly: GCA_964605265.1. Lineage (GTDB taxonomy): Bacteria > Verrucomicrobiota > Verrucomicrobiia > Verrucomicrobiales > Verrucomicrobiaceae > Prosthecobacter. The sequence continues at coordinate 41,837 of CAZSBO010000005.1, read as the reverse complement.
CCGGAGTGCCCGTGCCGGCCGAATGGCAGGGCCAGGCACGTCCCGCCCTGCCCGGCAAAAGCCTGCAGCCGGCCTTCGCAGCCGACATCACTGTCGAGCGCGACTCACTCTGGTGGCTGCACGAGGGCAACCGCGCGATCCGCGTCGGCGATTGGAAACTGGTCGCCGTCAAGAATGGCCCCTGGGAGCTCTACAACCTCGCCACCGACCGCGCCGAGCAACACAACCTCGCCGCAAGCGAACCAGACAGGGTGAGCGAACTCGCCGCCGCCTGGCAGCGCCAAACCGAGGCCTTCACGGAGCAAGCGCGCCCGACCCTGCATCTTCAGCCCAAAGCCGCAGCGGGCAAAAAGAAGAAGGCCAAGCAGCCCTGAGCTGGGAGCGGTGCAACGGCCCCTTTACTTCCCGGCCGGTCTGGGCATGGGTCGCCCTGTCCGCATGCCCCGCCCCTACGATCCCTCCCGCCGTCCCCGACCGCCCGCCGTCAAAGCTCCGCCCCCCGGCAGCGAGTCCTGGGAACGTCCCTGGGCGCAGTTGAAGTACTACTCCTTCCATCCGGCGATCTTCCCCAATATGGTCGGCGCCACCTCGTCCGACGCGGGCGCCGGCGACCTCGTGCGCGTCTACGACAAGGAGGGCAAGCCCTTCGGCGCCGGCTGGTTCAATCCGAAGGCGCGTGTGCCCCTGCGGGTCCTGCACCATGGCGAGGAAGCCTTTGGCGAGAGCGACCTCGACGAACGCCTGCGCACCGCCGTGCGTCTGCGCACCCAGGTGCTGAAGCTCGATGAAACGGGCGACGCCTACCGCGTCGTCCACTCCGATGCCGACGGCCTCAGCGGCCTCATCGTCGATCGCTACGCCGACACGCTCTCCGTGGAGATCACCTCGCTCGGCGCCTGGCGCCGGCTGCGCCGCTGGCTGCCACTTCTGCACAGTGAACTCGGCACAACCCAGCAGGTCATCCAAACGGATCCCGACATCGCCCTGATCGAATCGATGCGCCGCGCCGATGTGCCCGAGGCCGATGAAGCGGCGCCAGCCTCGGTCAAGATCCGCGAGCATGGCATCCGTTACCTGGTCAACTTTGAGGAGGGCCACAAGACCGGCTTCTTCTGCGACCAGCGCGACAACCGCCTGCGCCTCGGCCGGCTGGCGCGCGGCCGCGTGCTCGACCTGTGCAGTTACACCGGCGGTTTCGCCCTCGCCGCACGCCTGCTCGCCGGTTGTGAGGACGTCACCGGCGTCGATCTCGACGAGAAGGCGGTCGCCCAGGCGCGCCAGAACGCCAACCTCAACCAGACCCGCGTGCAGTGGACGCATGCCGACGCCTTCGGCTGGTCGCGCCAGATGATCCGCAACGGCGAACTCTGGGACACGGTCGTGCTCGATCCGCCCAAGCTCATGCACCATCGCGACCGTCAGGAGGAAGGCATTTTCAAGTACCGCGACCTCAACGGTCTGGCACTGCAGATGGTGCGCCGGGGCGGCCTGTTTGTCTCCTGCTCCTGCTCGGGTCTGCTCAGCACCGAGGACTTCGAACAGCTCGTCATTGGCGCCGCCCATCGCCAGGGCCGCAAGCTGCAGATCCTCGATCGCACCGGCCCGGGCATGGATCACCCGGTCATGTCCAACTGCCCGGAGAGCCGCTACCTGAAGGCCGTCTGGGCGGTGGTGCACTGAACCGGCTCAAAGTGCCGCTTCCTGAATCTGCTCGGCAAAGCCGGGCAGTTCGGCCAGCGCCTGCGCCGGCGGCGGCCGCATGCCCGGCATGTGCAGGCCCGCGCGGCCGACATCGGCGTGCAGGGCATCGAGCGCGGCGGTGAAGGTCTGCAACGCCAACTCCTCCTCGTCGCGATCGAAGACCAGACCGTTGAGCAGGGCGACATGCTCATAGCGACCCAGCCATTCCGGCGCGCGCTGCTCGCGGTAGACGCGCAGCGCCTCGCGCAACGGCGCGGCGCGCTCCGCTTCCGGCAGGTCGCGAAGGATCTGCCAGGCCAGGCAGCGGGCGACATCGGCGGCGGCGGCCACCAGTCCGTGTTCGATGCCGGGCACCAGCAACTGACGGTGGCGATGCTCGTAATGGAACCCGAGATCGACCTGGCACTGCGCCTCAATCGGCAGGCGCCGGTGGGCCTCGCCCAGCATGGCCACCTCCAGGCCCCAGGCCGAAGGCAGGCTGAAACCGGCCAGGGTTTCCAGGTCGCCGGCAAATTCCCCCGACAGCGGGTAGCGGAAACTCTCCAGGTGCTGGAGCAGGGGCTGCGGCCCGAGCACGTCCTGAAAGGCGCGGATGAGCGGAAACACCAGCAGGCGTGTCACCCGGCCGAACAAGCGGTCGCGCACCCGGCTGTAGTACCCCTTGGCAAAGCGGTAGCCCATGCGCGGATCCGCCACCGGATGGCAGAGCCGGGCCGGCACCGAGGCATCGTAATTGAGGATGTCGGTGTCATGGCTGATGACCGTGCGCGCGCGCCCCGCCGCCTGCAGGTAGGCCAGGCCCATCCAGATGTTGGCCCCCTTGCCGCCGCAGCCGCCATCCCAGCCGAGCTCGGCCAGCCGATGGTGTGCCGCCTGCAGGGCCGGACCATCGTTCCAAAGGATGCGTACCGGCTTGCCGGAGGCCCACTCGCCACACAAACGCACGGCTTCGTCCGCCTCGGCCGAGTTCATGACGTTCATGCTCAGCACGATCTCGCGGATGTACGGGGCCTCGGCCAGGGTGCCCAAAATGGCCGGCAAAGCCGGGCGCCGGGTCTCGACAAAGAGGGCCGGCAGCAGCATGGCAACCGGTCGCTCGCGCGCCAACTCGGCGAGTTCAAGCCCGCGCGCCGTCGGATCGGGCGCCGCCAGATGGTGCAAAGTGGGAAGCTGGGTGTGCTGGTAAAAATCCGCCATCCTGATGGGTCTCTCTCGCGCTTACGGCCGGATGGCGGCCTTGTCCCCTGCCGACCCTTCGGATCGGCGCTCCTCAGACTCCTCGGGTTCCTCGGCGGGTTCACCGTTTTCACTCTCAATCTCGATTTCCTGGCGCCAGCGCCGCGAGATCCACGGCCGGGCCAGACCGTACAGCAGGTAGCTGACGAAGAGCACCGACGGCATCCACTGCCAGTTGCGCACGGTGAAGGCAATGACGATGATCGAGGCCAGCACCCAGGCGGGCGAGCGACTGGTGCGCCAGTTGATCGACTTGAAGCTCGGGTACTCAAGGTCACTCATCATCAGCACCGAAAGCAGCACCATGAGCACGGCGAGGCCGTACTTCCACGGCCCGATCTCCTTGTTGCCCTCGTCGAGCCAGAGCATGAGCAGGGTCAACGAGGCAATCACGCCCGCCGCCGCCGGAATCGGGCAGCCACGGAAATGCTTGCTGCCGGTTTTGTCATCGGCCGCCGCCAGACAGTTGAAGCGCGCCAGGCGCATCGCGCCGCAGACCAGATAAACCGAGGCAATCAGCCAGCCAATGCCGGCCGGCTTCTCGATGCTTGAGAGGACGATGTCATGCACCAGCAGGGCCGGCGCCACGCCAAAGCTGACGATGTCGGCGATCGAGTCCAGCTCGCGGCCAAAGGGCGATTCCTGGCCGCCCAGGCGGGCGACCCGGCCGTCGAGCACATCGAACAGGCAGGCCGCCAGGATGGCGATGATGGCCCAGTAGTAGTGCTCGGTCACCAGGCCCTCGCGACCCTTGAAGATCTGCAGGATGGCGACGAATCCGGACAGGATGTTGCCCGCCGTCATCAGGGTCGGCAGCACATAAATGCGGGGTTCGCGCTCAATCATCGGCCCCACTCTAAATCGCCCCGGCAGCGAATGCACCCCCGAACTTTGCAGTTTCCACATCGACGCCCCGCGCTATCTGTACACCATGCCCGCCCCGGACGCCCCCCCACTGACGCCCGACACCACGCTTGCCCAGGTGCTGCAGAGCTACCCGGGCGCCCGTCGCTCGCTGTTCGCCAAGTACCACATCGGCGGCTGCAGTGCCTGCGCCTTCAGCCCGACCGAGACCCTCGCCCAGCTCTGCGCCCGCAACGAGGCCATTCCGGTCGACGAACTCATCGAGCACATCCGCAGCAGCCACGAGGAGGACGTCCAACTGCAGATCACCCCGCAGGAACTGGCGGAACTCAGGGCCCAGACACCCGGCCTGCGCCTGCTCGACGCGCGCACCCGCGAGGAACATGAGGCCGTGCACATCCCCGGCTCAATGCTGATCAGTCAGGAACTCATTCAGGAAGCCTTCGCCTCCTGGGACAAAAACGCCCCCCTGGTCATCTACGATCACACCGGCGGCCGCAGCCTCGACATCGTCGCCTACTTCATCGGCCACGGCTTCGACAACGCCCGCTGCCTCGCCGGCGGCATCGACGCCTACAGCAGCGAGGTGGACCCCTCCCTGCCTCGCTACCGGGTCGAGATCGAGGACTGAGGTCATGAGCGACGCCGATTTTCGCCCCCTCAGCTTGGACGAAGCCGCCCGCCTGCGCGACGACCTCGACGCCCGCGGCCGCAAGCTCGTCTTCACCAACGGCTGCTTCGACCTGCTGCACGCCGGCCATGTGCGCTACCTCAACCAGGCGCGCGCGCTCGGTGATGCCCTGCTCGTCGCGGTCAATGCCGATGCCTCGGTGCGCGCCCTCAAGGGGCCGACCCGGCCGGTGAACCCGGAGAAAGACCGCGCCGAAGTGCTCGCCGCCCTGCGCGCGGTCGATGGCGTTGTCGTCTTCAGCGAGGAGCGCGCCACCCGCCTGATCGAGGCCATCCGCCCGCACGTCTATGCCAAGGGCGGCGATTACACGGTCGATTCCCTCAATCCCGAGGAACGCGCCGCCCTCGAAGCCGCCGGCTGCACCATCCGCATCCTGCCGCTGGTGCCCGGTCGCTCGACCACCGCCACCCTGCAGCGCGCCGCCTCTCCGGAAAGCGGCCCGCGCCGCCTGCGCCTGGGCGTGCTGGGCTCCGGCCAGGGCTCGAATTTCAAGGCCATCCTCGACGCCATCGCCGCCGGCCATCTCGACGCCGAGGTCGTGCTCGCCCTCTCCGATCAGGCCGACTGCGCCTTCCTGCAGACGGCGCGCGCGGCTGGCATCGAGGCGCGCCACGTCGATCCCGGCCCCCAGCCACGCCGACTCGGTGAGGCCGCCCAGAAGGAAATTGCCGAGCACCTGCGCCGCGCCAACGTGGATCTGGTCGTGCTCGCCGGCTTCATGAAGATCCTGCGCGCGCCCGTGCTCGACGCCTTCGCCGACCGCATCGTCAACGTCCATCCCTCGCTGCTGCCCCAGTTCAAGGGCGCCAACGCCCCGCAACAGGCCCTTGATGCCGGCGCCACCGAGTCCGGCTGCAGCGTCCACCTCGTCACCGCCGAGATCGACGCCGGCCGCATCCTCGGCCAGGCCCGGGTTCCAGTGTTGCCCGGCGACACCTCCGACAGCCTGCACGAGCGCATCAAACAGGCCGAACACGAACTGCTGCCGCGCGTGCTGGCCGAATGGCCGCCAAGACAAGCCTAGAACTGAGAGGCGTTCTCGGTTCTTGACCCTTGACCCTTGTCTCTTGGCTCTTGTCTCTTGGCTCCGCGCTACTTCAGCCGCCAGATCGCCTGACGAATCACCGCCCGGGGCGCGTCCTTGAGTTTTTCGTACCAGACCGTGAGCAGGCGGCCGTCGCCCAGTTCCACCGTGCTCGGATAACCGAGGTCACCGCCGGCGCCATCGCCGGAGACAATGACCGGTTCGCTCCAGGTGCGACCGTGGTCGCTGCTGACCCGGACCTGGTTGCCAAAGGGCGGGCGACGATGGCCATAGCTCATCAGCAGGCGACCGTCACGCAGGCGCAGCAGGTGCGAGGGCAGGCCCCAGACGCCGATCGAATGCGGCACGCTCCAGGTGCGCCCCCCATCGGACGACTCGGTCTGCAGGGTCTCGCCCTTGTTGGTGGCGTTGTGATTGCGGATCTGCACGATGAGGGTGCCGTCAGCCGCCTCGATGCCATGCAGTTCGTGGTAGTCGGCCGTGGCGGTGTCGCCCGGCCGCGCCGGAATCTCGGCCAGCCACTGCCAGGTCTGGCCATCGTCGCGTGACTCCGCGACGCCGATCTTTTTGTCGCCGGTCCAAAGCTGTTTGCCCGGGTAGAGCAGGCGACCGTCCTTGAGCTGGATCGGCCCGTGCGGGCTGTTGGCCACCGTCGGAATGCGATCCGACCAGGTGCGGCCGCCGTCAGTCGAACGGATCAGCCATTCGCCGAGTTCCGCCTTGCGTTCATCGGCGCTGAGGCGGTCGCGCGCGGCCTGCCAGGCACGCAGGCGCTCGACGGGCCAGTTGCCCTCCTTTTCGGCCTTGGCGAGGATCGGCTCGTAGGCGAGCGAGGTGAAGGTGGTGACCAGCAGGCTGCCCTTGGCGGTCTCGACGACGCCACTGTCGCGGTCGTCGGTGGCGGAGTCGAGCAGGACACGCGGATAGGTCCAGGTGGCACCGTCGTCCTTCGAGGTCATGGCGACGACCTGGCCGAAGGGACAGACGTGGGCCTCGCGACCGCCGGACCAACTGACCCAGAGTTCGCCGTTGGCGCGGCGGGCCACCGTCGACCAGCCGCCATAGAGTTCGGGCTGCTGGGAGATGACCCGGGTTTCGAGGATCTCGGCTTCAGGGGCGGCGCCGAGAGCGAGGGGCAGCAGGGCGGCAAGGCAGGTCAGGACGGGTCGGGACATCCACAAGGTAAGCCCGTGCGAGCGGAGGTCTTTCAGGCAAAGAAAAAGCCGGAACGCGGGGGCGTTCCGGCTTTCGCAAAGGTTGGAGTTGGCTTAGGCGGCGGCCTTCTGTTCGAGGGCGGCCTTGGCCTGGGCGGCGAGCGCGGCGAAGGCGGCCTCGTCACGGATGGCGAGATCGGAGAGGACCTTGCGGTCGATCTCAATGCCGGCGTGCTTGAGGCCTTCCATCAGGCGGCTGTAGGTGATGCCCACGGCGCGCGCGGCGGCGTTGATGCGCTGGACCCACAGGTTGCGGAAGGTGCGCTTGCGGACCTTGCGGTCGCGGTAGGCGTACAGCATCGCCTTGCGGACGGCGTCCTTGGCGTAGCGGAAGTGGGTGGAACGGAAACCGCGGAAGCCCTTGGCTTTCGCGAGGGTGCGCTTGCGCCGCTTGCGGCTGGCAGGTGCGTTGGTGGCTCTTGGCATGTGTCGTTTTCTGTGAGCAGGCTGTTGTTGAGTATTCGATGACCGGCCTCACCTGATCTTAGGAACACAAAGGGAACCAGACCGGAGCATCGTGGCTCCCATTGAGGGAACCGTGGGGCGACATCAGCGCGAGAATGGAAGGCTCGCGAGGACGTTCGCCTTGTCCACTTCCGCCACGAGGGCGACCTTGCCGAGATTGCGCTTACGCTTGCGGCTCTTGTTCTGCAGGATGTGGCGCTTGCCTTGTTTACGGCGCAGCACCTTACCCGTCGCAGTCACTTTGAAGCGTTTGGCGACAGCTTTTCTCGTTTTGGCTAGACCAGAGTTTTTGGACATAGGGGCTGGGAAGATGGCGGCAAACGGGCCAGCGGCAAGCGGTTTTTAGGAAGAACGAAATGAATTTTCCGAGACTTCGACGCCCCTCGGAGGCCGGCGGGCGCCGCGTTCGACGGCCCCCGGGAAGACCCCGCCGCAGGGGACGCCGGTTACTTCTTCGCCTTTTTCTTCCTGGCCGGTGCCTCGCCGTAGGGCGGCCCCCAAATCCAGGGCAGGACCTGGGAACTGCGGGCCCAGGCTTCCCATTGGCCGGCCATGGCCTGCACGCGTTCGGATTCCCGCGCGGCGAGGTTGTGCTGCTCGGTGCGGTCGGCCTCCATGTCGTAGAGTTCCCAAGGCCCCTGGGCACCCTTGGCGACCAATTTCCAACGACCGTCGCGGACGGCGCGGTTGCCCTCGTGCTCCCAGAAGATCGGTCGCCCCCGGCGCAGTTCGCCGCCCTGGAAGGCGGGGCGCAGGCTGACTCCCTGCAGCGGGGTGATGGCTTCGCCGGCGAACTGGCTCGGATAGCTGGCCCCGGCCAGATCGACGCAGGTGGCCATGAGGTCGATCAGGTGGGCCGGCTGGGATTCCAGCGCGCCGCGGCGGTCGCCAGGAATGCCAGCCGGCCAGTGGGCGATGAGCGGGGTGCTGATGCCGCCTTCGTGGACCCAGTGCTTGTACTCGCGGAAGGGCGTGTTGCTGACATTGGCCCAGGCCTCGCCGTAACCGTGGTAGGTATCGGCCGCACCCGGCAGCACGCCGTACCCCTGGCGCATGGGAAAGCCATCGCGCGTCTGTTTGGGAATCATGTCGGGCTGCAGGTAGTCGTCGGCCAGCGGCGGCAGCGAGGGCGTGGCGGCGCGCAGGCGCGGTTGCGTGGCGGGATCGGGGCGACGTCCCATCGGTTCGGCACAACCGCCATTGTCCTGGCAAAAGAGGATGAGAGTGTTGTCGTACTGCCCGGTTTTCTTGAGCTGTTCGACCAGGCGACCGATGCCTTGGTCCATGCAGTCGACCATGGCGGCATACACCTCCATGCAGCGGATCTCGAATTCGCGATCCTTGACCTCCGACCAGGCCCCGCCGGCCTGGGGTGCGGTCTGCCAGCTGGGATCGATCAGGCCGAGCTTCTTCAACTTCTCGCCGCGCGCCGCGCGCACGGCGTCGTAGCCGGCATCGTAGCGCCCCTTGTACTTGGCGATGTCCTGCGCCTTCGCGTGCATTGGCCAGTGGGCCGCCGTGTGGGCGATGTAGAGAAAGAAGGGCTTGCCGGCGTGATCGCGCGCGTGCTCGCTGACAAAGCGGGCGGCGTGGTCGTTGATGGCGTCGGTGTAATAAAACTCCTCCGGCCGGTACTCCGGATCGGCGAAGGGCGAGATCAGGGTGTTGTCGCGGGTCAGCGAATTCGGATCGAAGAAGCTGCCGGCGCCATGAATGGTGCCGTAGAAGCGGTCAAAGCCGCGCTGCAGCGGCCAGTTCGCCTTGTCGGCTTCGCCTGCCGGCTTGACCTTCTGGGTGACATGCCATTTGCCGGTCGCATAGGTGCGGTAGCCGGCGGGTTTCAGGGCTTCGGCGACCGTGACCGCCCGGCGACTCAGCTCGCCGCGGTAACCGTCGAGACCGCGGTCGTCCATCATATGGCCGATGCCCGCCTGATGCGGGTACAGACCGGTGAGCAGGCTGGCCCGGGTCGGGCAACAGCGGGCGGTGTTGTAAAACTGGGTGAACCGCAACCCGCCGCCGGCAAGGGCATCGAGGTTCGGCGTCTCGATCTCGCCGCCATAGCAGCCGAGGTCCGACCAGCCCATGTCGTCGGACAGGATCAGAATGACATTGGGCGCAGCAGGCGGCGCCGCGGGCAGCGGGGCGGCGAGAAGCAGAACGGAGGCAAGCAGGCGTTTCATGGTTGGCCGGTGAAAACGCCGTTGCAGACGGCAACGATCGAAAAAAACTCCACCTGCAGCTATCCGGGGCACACCCGCCGCCCTGGAACCCGCGTCACCCCTGCGGTCCGAGCCTCAGGCCAGTGCCACGGAGTCGTAAACGGTCACGCGCTCAAAGAACACCTTGCAGGTGTCGACGAAGCGCTGGTGATCCGGGCAGCCCTTTTGGTAAAAATCGTGGTCGTCCATCGTCTTGAACTTCAGGCTGAGCGAGTAGCTGAAGCTGTGGTCGGTGACCGGGCGCGGCTCGGTCGGCGCCGGTTTGCCACAGAAACCGGACTCGAGGTAGGCAATGCGGGTGAGGGCGACCAGTTCCTCTTCGAACAGGCGGATCTGCTCGGCGCTGAGACCGGATTTGAGCCAGAAATAGACGTTGTGCTGCATAGGCCGCCCAGCTTGGCGGGCAGGCCCGTCCTGGCAAGCAGAGTCTGTCACTTCGCCTTGGCCGTCGGTGCCTCAACCCGGCGAAACTCGGTCGACCGTCCCAGCGCGTAATAAAAACCAAAGACACTCGCGAGCAGCAGCAGAAAGGCGACCAGGGCCCGGAGCCCGGGAATCCAGGGCGGATGAAGGCGGCGGCGGGACATGCCCCACCGTGGCGCGGCCCGGCGCGGCCGCAAGATGCAAAGCGTGGCGACAAAATCCAGGCAGCGCCGTCCTTGGCTTGACTCGCCGCCCGGCTTCCGTCAATTCTCTCCCCTACCCCATGCCCGCCATTCCCATCCTGATGCCGCAGTTGGGCGAGTCCATCGCCGAGGCAACCGTCATCCGCATTCTGATTGAGCCGGGCCAGGAGGTCGCGGCCGGCGCGGAACTCTTCGAGGTGGAAACCAACAAGGCCACCATGGCGGTCACCTCCCCCTGTGCCGGCCGCATCACCCAGATCGGCGCCCAGGTACAGCAGAGCTACGCCGTCGGCTCCAACCTCGCCGGTTTCGAGGTCAGCCCCGAGGATGCCGAGTCGCTCGGTTTCCAGGACAGCCCAACCGCGCCGCCGCTCGCCGAGAGTGAACGCCCTGCCGCCGCCCCAGGCGAGTCCGTGCACTTCCACTTCAGCGAGGAGGACAACATCACCGACTACCAACCGCGGGTCGAACCCGTGGTCGGCGGCCTGCCCGTGCCCGCCGGTGCCACCGGCGCCAGCTACATCTCGCCGCGCATGCGCGCCCGCATGAACGAACTCGGCCTGAACGCCTCCGACCTCGCCGGCATCGCCGGCACCGGCGCCGGCGGCCGCGTCACCGTCGAGGACTTTGAAAACTTCCTGCGCAGCCTGGAACAGCACCGCCTGACCCCCGCCTCGCCCATGCGCATCGCCGTGGCCGACTCCATGCGGCGCAGTTGGAGCCGGCCGCTGGCCACGGTCGGCAGCCCGGTCCTGCTCGATGCCGTGCTCGCCCACCGCCGCAAGGCCGACCCCAAACCCGGCCCCGCCCTCTACGCCCTGCGCGCCCTGGCGCTCGCCCTCGCGGAAAACACCGCCTTCGCCGGCCGCCTCATCGGCAGCCGCATCGTCCATCCGCGCGCGATCGACATCGGTTTCGCGGTCGAGGTCGATGACGGCGTGCTGGTGCCGGTGCTGCGCGAGGTCGACAAAACCCCGCTGGCCAGCCTAGTGCCGACTTACAACAAGCTGGTCGAGCAGGCGCGGGCGCGGCGCCTGCCGAACGACGCCAGCCGTCCGGGCATCGCCACAGTGACCAACTTCGGCACCTTCGGCATCGTCTGGGCCACGCCCATCCCGCTGCCGGAGCAGAACCTCGTGCTGGGTCTGGGTGCCGGCAGCAAGGTGCCACGCTGGAGCGACGAGGTGAACCAGTTCATCCCGGTCACCGAGGCCGAACTGACGCTGAGCTTCGACCACCGCATTCTCGACGGCGGCGGTGCCGGCCGCCTGCTCGCGCGCGTGGCGCAACTGCTCCAGCAACCGGAAAAACTTTGAGGAGGGCGCCCGGCTGGCCCGGGCGCCGCAACGAAACTCACTGCTTGGCCAGACTGAGGATCTGGTAGTTCTTGGCGTAGGTGCCCAGCGCCTCGGTGGCGGCCTCCTTGGTCAGGCCCTCCTGACGGGTGACGATGATCAGCTTCTGCGCCTCCGGCGTTTCGCCGGCCTTGATGTCGACGCTGACCACATCGGGCAGCTTCTGGGTGAGCGCGGCAGCGACGTGCCCCTTGCAGGAGACACAGACGACGCCGGTGATCTTGCCTTCATAGGTGACCGGCTTGGAGTCGGCCGCGGCGGCGAGGGCGGCAATGGCCAGGGACAGGGTGGCGATGAGGGATTTCATGCGATGAACGGTGAGAAGGGTTACGGGTACGAAAAACGCCGGGACGCGGACGAATCCTGCATCCCGGCGTGAATCACGCGGAGGGCTTACTTGCTCTCCAGCTGCTCGCCCTGCTTCTTCCAGCCGCTGATGCCGGCGGAGAGATGCTTGACGTTGGTGTAGCCGAGGTCAGCGGCCTTCTGGGCGGCCTTCTTGTAGGCGCTGCAGGAGGGGCCACCGCAATAGGCCACCACGAGGGCGTCCTTGTTGGAGGGCAGCGCCGAGGACAGGTCGCCACCGGTGGAGGCGAAGTCGACGGCGCCCGGGATGTGGCCCTTGGCGTAAGAGCCGGAGCCGTTGACGTCGATGACGACGACCTTCTTCTCGGCGATCGCCTTCTTCAGGTCGGCGATGCTGATGTCCGGGAACTCAGCGGCCATGGCCGAGGCGGCGAACATGGAGAGGGCGAGTGCGATCAGTTTTTTCATGATGTGGTTTGGATGGGTGGGTTGTGTGGGACGGCCCGGCCGGCGGTGTGACCGACCAGGACGGGAATGAGACGCATCGATCCGGGAAATATTCCCACACCGGTGGCGACGGAAAGTAAAACGTCGCAACCCGGCGCTTCGTTGGAAAAATCAGCGCCACCAGGATGGCAGCCCCGGCAGGGTCTGCTTCAGGATGGCCCGGATCGCCAGTTTCTCGGCCGGCTCCAGGTGCCGATAGGTCGGGTTCTGCTCGCGCAGCCCCTCGGCCATGCGGAAGTACACCCGCTCCTTGAGCACGGCCGGCAACTTCTGCCAGGAATCGGTGTACAGCATGTAGCTGCAGCGGTGCTTGAAGAGACGGGTCTTCAGGTCGAAGTCCTTGAGCGCCAGCCCGCCAGCCGCCTCCTGGCGGTTGCGCTGGAAGTCGCGAATGAAATCGGCATCCCCCTCGATGCCGCGCTCCGGCAGCTTGGCCTCGTCGACAAACAGGATGTAGCGCGCCAGCTCCTCGGCCAGCTCCTCAAACTCCGGCTTGACCCGCATCGGCAGGCTGCCGCGCCCCTCAGCCAGCCACTGGCGCATGAGGTAGGCGGCGTGAAACACCCGGTTCTCAAAACCGAGCTGATGCTCGTGCACCAGGTGCGGCAGGATGTCGCTGGTCGGCCGCAGGTGCAGGCCCAGGTCCGACATCTGGCCCGGCTCGACTTTTTGCTTCTCAATCCCCCGCCCCGGCACGCTGGTGCCCATGAGGTTGGCATGATGCTCGCGCAGGTGATGACCGCCGGTCAGGTGCCAGCCGCCGAAACGATCTTCGAGCGGGATGTGATGCCCCTGCTCGTCGTGGCGGTAGGTCTCCAGGCTGGCGCCGCTCGCCATGGGCAGGAGCGACTCGGCAATCAGCCCCGGCACACGCCGCGTGGCGGTGCCGGCATGGCAGTTGAAGCACTTCTCCGAACGCGTGATCGGCGGCAGGCCACCATCGGGACGCAGTTTTTCAAAGATGTAAAACATCGCCCCCATCTCCGGGTCCATCGAGATGATCTCGACCTTGCCGCCCGGCACCCAGCCGATGTAGGTGTCCTCATTGAAGTAGAGCGCGCGCGGATTGCGCGGGTTGATGATCTCGCTCTGCAGCGAACTGGCCGAGAACACCAGCAACTGCGAGGATTCCGGCACATCGAGCGCCTTCAGAATCGAGGCCAGAAAGGCCTTGTCGTCCGTGGTGTCGAGCGTCACCCGCCCCGCCTCAAGCTGCTGGCGCAGCGCCGCAAAGCGGTCCTTCGGCTCATGATCCAGGTAGCGGTGTGGCGCCTCCCGGAACGCCACCTTCGTCTCCAGCGCCGGCAGGGCGAGGGGAACGAACGGCAGCATGGGCAGCAGGAATCGCAACAACATGCCCTCTCAAACGCCCGCCAAAGCCCGCTTGTTGAGTTTTTTCACACCTGCCGACAGCAATCCGTCATCCGCAATCGCCATTCAGCCCCCCGCCTCACTGCACATCGTTGCGCATCGGCGCATGACGAAGCTGTCCCGCCTCATCGGTAAAGAAGACGACCAGCTGATCAGCCGGGAACTTGAAATTGAGCAGGCAGACCGCCCTCCCCTGATAATGAACCTCCGGAAAAGCTCCCATGGCCGGCGTGATGGCCACCCGCACCGGTTCGGCGGCACGGGCACTGGCCGCCGTGCCGGAAACACTCAATGGCAGGTTTTCGAGCGGTGTCACCTGCAGCAGGGTCAGGGTCGGCCGATCCAGCTCGGGCGGGCTGACCGGCGAGTCGTCCACCTTCCAAGCCAGGCGCGGGCCGGGCGCCGACTTGCCTTTGGCAGCCGCCTTCGCCTTCGACTCGGGTTTCTCGGTCCGGTAGGCAATCACCGTGCTGATCTGCCCGGTCCGGATGTTCACCTCCAAGGATTCCTTGCCGAGCGAGGCATGCTCCAGTTCGACCTTGTACGAGCCGGGCGACAGCCCCACGGCGCCGGTGGCCTCGCCCGCCTTGAAGCCTTCAGGCGCGGCTTCCGCGCCGTCGATGCGCACCTGCAGGGCGCCGGGCAAGCCGACAGCGTTGACCAAGCGGAGGAATCCCATGTCGGGCGGCACCTCAGGAACCGGCGGCGGCGCTGTTGGCGCCGCACTCTCCTGGGCCGAGAGCGCGCCAGACAGAAGGGCCGGCAGGCAGAACAGAAGCGGGATGAAACGGCGTCGACGGATGGCAAAAACGGCAGGCATGACGGTCGGGCAAAAGGGGAAATCAGGGAGTGGCGGCAAGCGTCCAATTCGGTGTGGCGACCGGCAGACGCACACGCATGGTGAAGGTGCGGACCTCGGCGTCGTCGAGATCGTTCTCGGGAGTGCCATTGGTCAGCGCGACCGCACGCACCCCCTCACCACGCCAGTCAGTCAGACTTTTCAGCAGGCGACCGGTTTGACGGTTGGTCAGGCGCAAACGCACCTCCACCCACGCGGGCAGTTGCTCCTGCGGCCAAAGCGACGGCACAACCGCGGTGGGATCGAGCCGCTCCAGTGCCCGGCAGTCGAAACGAATGACATCGTGGGCCAGCACGGCGTTGCGCGCCCGCGCCCGACTTTCGGCATCGGCGGGTTCCTGCGCGCCTTCGAGCGCCGCCCAATCCGCTTCAAACACCATCGGTTGACCCTGCAGGCGGTGCGACTCCAGCCGGCGGTAGGTCTCGGCGGCGGAGAGTTCGCGGCGCACAAGCTTCTGGCTGGTGGCATCGGGCTCGAGACCACTGGCGCCGCCATCGGGTGTCAGAGCCAACCCATAGAGCACGAGGCGCAGGTCACCACGCCCCGTGTCACGGCCGCGCTGACTCGGCTTGACGGTGCGCAGGAAGGCCAGGCGTGTGGTCGAAATCGATTTCTCCATGCCGGTTTGCAGCAGGAATCGCAGCGGCGGCCGCCCCGAGACAGCCGCCGGCTCATCGGCCAGCGGGCCGCCGTCGGGGATGACGGCGATCGAATTCAGATCGTCGGCCAGCAGACGCAGGGCGGCGCGACCCTCGCGCTGGCTGGAGAACTGCTTTTCCTGCCGGGTCCAGGAATCCAGCGAGGACACCATCATCTGCAGCAGAGCCGTGGTCAGAACGAAGGCCACCGCCATGGTGACGAGCAACTCAACCAGGGAGAAACCCGACCGGAAGCGGGACGACGGTGAAGCAGGATACGGACGCTGCATGACGGCATCACTTCGAACTGAGCAGGGCGTAGCGACGCACCTTGCGGTTGCCTTCCGGTGCCGAGGCGGGCGATTCGACGCGAATGATGATCCGGTCCAGCAGCGGATCCTGCGGATCCGCCAGGCGGTCGACCCTGGCAAAGGCCGAAGCGGCGAAGGTCGGGCTGCCACTGCGGTAAGCCTCGGCCACCGCCGGACCATCGTAGCGGCTGTGCTGCAGCACCTTCATGCTCTCGTCGACCAGCACGATGAGCGGTTGCGCGGCCTCCTCCTCCGTAGCGGCCGCCGTGGGCGGTGCCG